>NZ_KN050724.1:0-315313 GCF_000745665.1 Burkholderia sp. WP42
GCTGCGGCGACCAGCACCGATAAACCAGATCGTGATGCACCCGCCAGTACAGCGTGCTTCCTGCTGCCAGTTTCGCCTGACGCCGACTTCGCTCGCGGCGCGTCCGATAGGCTCTGGCCGCGCTTGTGGCGTCATAGCAGCGAGGCGCTTCCGTACGATTGCGCGCCAGTTCTCGTGTGATCGTCGACGCGCTGCGGCCAAGCAGCCTTGCAATCGCTCTGACGCTCGTGTTCCGGGCCTTCTCGATCATGATCACCGCGCGCTCTTCGGCGCTCAGATGCTTGTAATTCGTCATCGCAACACCCTATCTCATCAAAGGTGTTGCACTTGAAGCTAGAGTCTAAGCTGTGTCGACGCAGCTGACAATTGCCTGAACGCTGGTGCGGGGTGGATGCCGGATAAGGCGGCTATCCCGTGGCGGTTGAAACGATTCCTTGAAATTGAATGAATTCGGATCCGAAATCGATGCTTTCGATTCGGATTGCAAATTGCATTAAAAATTAGATTTCGCGTTGAGGCGGCGACGGAACCGACCCGGTTCCTGGGCCGGCCATCATCGTGAAACTGGGCGATTCGCTTGGGGGATGGATAGTGGGCATGAAAGTCGAAAAGCATCTGATTGCTTCGAACAGCGGGCTTGCCACGCTCGGGCGTCCGCGGGAATTCGGCAAGAAGCAGCAGAATCCGGTGCGCCGTTTCGGCGGCATCGCAGTCGTTCTCCTGTTGCACGCAGTGCTGATCTACGCATTGCTCAACGGCCTCGCGACGAAAGTCGTGCAGGTGATCCAGCATCCAATCGAAACCCGCATCATCGAGCCGGTGAAACCGCCGCCGCCCCCGCCGATGCCGGTCGTCAAGCTTCCGCCGCCGAAGTTCGCGCCCCCGCCGCCGCCGTTCGTGCCGCCGCCTGAAGTGCCGGTGCAAGCGCCGCCGCAGGCGACGATCACGCATCAGTCGGCACCAGTGCAGTCCGCGCCGGCCGTGCAAGCGCCCGTCATCGCACCGCCCGCACCTGCCAAGCCGGTCAGTCACGAAGTGGGCGTCGTCTGCCCGAATTCGGACACGATCCGCGCATCGATGCAGTACCCGAAGGAAGCGCAGGAAAACAACATCACCGGTGACGTGACGATCGAGTTCGTCGTGGATGCGGAAGGGAACATCACGAACGAACGCGTGGCCCAGTCGGCCGACCCCGTGCTCGATCGTGCCGCCTACAACACCGTGAAGCGGTTCAAATGCGTGGCGCAAGGCCAGGCAGTACGGGTGCAGGTGCCGTTCTCGTTCAACCTGAATTGATGCAGTGGGCGGTCCGGCGGGAGCCGGACCGGAGAAAACCGGCCTGAAATTTAATCATAAGTTATACGAAAGAATCGGAGTGGGTTATGACCAAGCGTTCTCTGGCCGCGCTGGCGGCAAGCCTGTTGATGTCCGTCGCCGCGATCGACGGGCTCGTTGCACCGCAATTCGCTTACGCGCAAGCGAGCGGATCCGCGGCGGCATCCGATGCGTCGACACAGGCTGCGGCGCCTGCGCAGGCGCCTGCCGCCGCCGAGCCGGCACCGCCGCCGGCGCCTGCCGCCACTGAAGCGGTCGAGAATCCGTACGGGCTCGGCGCGCTATGGAAGAACGGCGACTTCGTCGCGCGCTTCGTGCTGATCCTGCTCGTGATCATGTCGATGGGCAGCTGGTACATCATGGTCACGAAGTTCGTCGAGCAGTTGCGGGCGAACCGCCGCGCGAAGCTCGCCGACGCGCAACTCTGGAGCGCGCCTTCGCTGGCGGAGGGCGCGAAGCTGCTCGACGAGGCATCGCCGTTCCGCTTCATCGCCGAAACGGCGATCGAGGCGGGCGAGCATCACGAGGAGGCATTGCTCGAAGCCGTGGACCGCAACACGTGGATCGACGTGTCCGTCGAGCGGTCGATCACGAACGTGTCGAACCGCATGCAGGACGGGCTCGCGTTCCTGGCGACGGTCGGTTCGACCGCGCCGTTCGTCGGGCTGTTCGGGACTGTCTGGGGCATCTATCACGCGCTGACGGCGATCGGGATCGCGGGCCAGGCGTCGATCGACAAGGTCGCGGGCCCCGTGGGCGAGGCGCTGATCATGACGGCGATCGGCCTGGCAGTCGCGGTGCCTGCCGTACTCGGCTACAACTTCCTCGTCCGGCGCAACAAGTCGGTGATGGAGCGGGTCCGCAACTTCGGCGCCCAGCTGCATACCGTGCTGCTGGCCGGCGGCAAGCGTGCCGCTCGCGCGCCGTCGCGTGCCGCGTCGCTCGTGAACTGACCGGCTGACGGAGGCGCGCGATGGGCATGAACGTCGGGCAGGACGAAAGCGACGAGGTGATCGCGAACATCAACACGACGCCGCTCGTCGACGTGATGCTGGTGCTGCTGATCATCTTCCTGATCACGATTCCGGTCGTCACGCACACGATCCAGCTGCAGTTGCCGAAGGAGGTCGTGCAGCCGCTGCAGACGACGCCGAAAAGCGTCGAGATCGCGGTGAACCGCGACGGCGATTTCTTCTGGGGCGAGCAACTGGTGGATGCGTCGACGTTGCTCGCGAAGCTGAAGGGGGTGTCTCAGCAGCAACCGCAGCCGAGCGTGCACGTGCGGGGCGACCAGAACACGCGCTACGAGTTCATCGGCCGGGTCGTCACGATGTGCGAGCGGGCCGGTATCGCGAAGGTGTCGTTCATTACGGAACCGCCGGTGCGGGGTGGTTAGCCTTGCGGGGGAACAGCATGCGCGCCGATTCCGATTGACGGCGACGCATGGGATCGGAGCGAGCATCGACAGGAGCAGACGATGGGAATGAACGTGCCTTCGGGCGGGGGCGGCAGCGAGCCGGACGTGATGGTCGACATCAACACCACGCCGCTGATCGACGTGATGCTGGTGCTGTTGATCATGCTGATCATCACGATCCCGATTCAGATGCACTCGGTGAAGATGGATCTGCCGGTGGGCAACCCTCCGCCGCCCGCTACGCCGCCGGAGGTCGTGCAGATCGACATCGACTTCGACGGCACGACCACGTGGAACGGCGCGCCGGTGCCGGATCGCGCGGCACTCGAGGCGAAGCTGACGACGGTCGCGCACGAGCCCGTGCAGGCGGAGATCCATCTGCGGGCGAACAAGCTGGCGCCGTACAAGGACGTGGCGGCCGTACTGGCGTCCGCGCAGCGTGTGGGCGCGACGAAGATCGGCTTGATCGGAAACGAGCAGTTCATGCAATGACGGAACAGGCCGACCGATGAACCAGCGACGATGGAAACGGATGATGGCGCTGACGGCGCTCGGGGCGGCCTGCGTGCTCGGCCGGCCGGCGTGGGCGGCCGACACGTTGCGGCCCGATGTGGCGAAGCCGCTGGCGGCGGCGCAGGACCTGTATCGCGCGCACAAGTATCGCGACGCGCTCGGCAAGATCGCGCAGGCGGCCGCCGTGCCGAATCGCACGCCGTATGAAACCTACATGGTGGAAGCGACGCGCGGCGCGGCGGCGATGGCGGCCGGCGATACCGGCGTGGCCGCGCAGGCCTACGAAACCGTCGTGAACTCGGGGCGCCTGTCGGGCGCGGACGAGCAGCGGACCACGGCGGCGCTCGCCGGGATCTACTTCCAGCAGAAGAACTATCCGCAGGCGATCCGCGTCGCGCAGCGCTACCTGAAGGCGGGCGGCACGGATCCGGACATGCGCACGCTGCTCACACAGTCGTATTACCTGTCGAACGATTGCAGCCAGGTCGTGAGCCAGTTGAAGGCCAGCACGGAGGCGCAGGCGCAGGCCGGCCATGCGCCCGACGAAGGGCAGTTGCAGATGCTGGCGACCTGTGCGCAAAAGAGCAAGGATGCCGGTGCCTATCGCAGCGCGCTCGGCATGCTGGTCGCTTATCATCCGAGCCCCGCGTACTGGGCGGACATAATCTCGGCCATTCGCGGCAGCCCCGGCTACCTGTCGTCGCTCGACCTCGACATCTACCGATTGCGCAGAGCGACGGGCACGCTGACGACGGCCGACGCCTACATGGAGATGACGCAGCTCGCGCTGGTGGCAGGAACGCCAGCTGAAGGCAGGCAGGTGATCGACCAGGGATTCGCGTCCGGCGTGCTCGGCAAGGATGGGCAGGCGGACCGCGAGAAGCGGCTGCAGGCGCTGGCTGCCAAGCGTACGCAAGCGGGTGCGGACGCAGCCAATCCGGTGGCGCCGCTCGATGTCGGCATGAATCTGGTGTTTGCGGGCCACGCGGCGCAGGGGCTGTCGACGATGGAGCAGGTGATCGCGAAGGGCGGGCTCGAGCATCCCGATGCGGCGCGGCTGCGGCTCGGCGAGGCGTACTACGTTGCGGGCCAGAAGGCGCATGCGGTCCAGGTGCTGCGCACGGTGAAGGGTAACGACGGTTCGGCGGATCTGGCGAAGCTGTGGATCGCGGTGGCATCCCCGTAGCGCGACGTAAGGGCACGACGGCGTGCGACACGCACGCAATCGACGAGCAGCGTAGCGCGGCAGAAGGACAAGCCGTCGAAGGTCGGACATGAAGATGGAAAGGGGCGATCTTGTTGATTAGCAAGGCGAATCAAATTTGCGAAACATCCGATGACGGGCGACGACGGCGCCACGCCGCACCACGCGCCGGCTGCCCGCGGCAGCGCGCGGCCGGGTATCCCGCCGAGCCGGTCGCGTCATCGCATCGGTCAAGGATCGACGACATCAAACCAGTTTCGACTGCGAGGCCCCGCACTTCCATGACTGTGTCCGCTGATGAGTCGGTTCTGGTCGCCGTATCGCTAGGCAACAAGATCCGGGCGCTGCGCCAGCGTCTGAAGCTCACGCTCGACGAAACGGCCGGGATCGCAGGCATTTCGAAGCCGTTCCTGTCCCAGGTCGAACGCGGGCGCGCGACGCCGTCGATCACGTCGCTGGTCCGGATCGCGCAAGCGTTGGGCGTCACGATGCAGTACTTCATCGACACGCCGACAGAAGCGCGTTCGGTATGCCGTGCGCACGCGCTGCAGTATTTCCAGTTCACGAACTCGGCCAACCTGTTCGCCAAGCTGACGAACCCGGCGGATGGCCGCAAGCTCGACGCGATTCTCGTCAGGATGCCGGCGGGGCAGTCGCCGTCCGAGATAACGACCCATGCGGGCGAGGAATTCGTCTACGTGATGCGCGGGCAGGTCGCGCTGACGCTCGAGGATTGCACGTTCACGCTGAACGCGGGCGATACCGCGCATTACGAATCGACGGTGCCGCATGCGTGGCACAACACGGCCGACGAAGAGGCGGTGATCGTCTGGGTTGGCACGCCGAGGCTGTTCTAGCGGAGGCGGCAGGCGCCGCACGCCGCGACGCAGAAGAAGTATCCAATCGATGGAAGGCAGCACGCAGTACGCAGTACGGCCGGCAGACGTCTTCACTGCCCGTCGTCCATCGAATTGGAAATTGCAGGAAGTGCGCTCATTACATGTAGTAAGTATTGCGAATAAAAACGTTAAGAGACGGTGATGCCGAGTGGCACGGGTGCCCGAGGCCGATCCGTTCGAGTCGTGGCAGTCGAAAGGGTGGCTATGGCGGGGTCCGTTACACGGGCGCCCAGGACGCGCAAGGAACTCACAAAGTTCCGGCGTGCAGCAGGTGGGGTCTTACTACGAGCGAGAGGGAACAAGATGAAGCAGAAAGTTTTGGCGTTGGCCATCAAGAGGATAGTCTGGGCGGAGCTGGCGTTGACGGCCGTGCTGGTGCCGCCGGCGTTCGCCCAGAGCCAGCCGGCGCCGGGAGCCGCATCGATCGCGGATGCGGTCGCGAACGGCGCACCCGTGACCGTTTCGCAGGCGAACGGCACGGCGGGCGCTGTCGCTGCCACGGGTGCCGCGGCATCGAGCGCGGCAGCCGAGGCGACGCCTGCCGCGCCGGGCGCGAACGGACAAGGCAAGGTCGCGCAGATCAAGCGATTCGAAGTGACGGGTTCGCTGATCCGGCAGGCCGACAAGGTCGGCTTCAACCAGGTGCAGACCATCACGAGCAAGGACATCCAGAACAGCGGTCAGACCAACGTCGCTGATTACCTGCGCAGCACCTCGGCGAATTCGGCAAGCAGCTGGAGCGAAGGTTCGACGAACAGCTTCGCGCCGGGCGGCGCAGGTATCGCGCTGCGCGGCCTCAGCGAGAAATACACGCTGGTGCTGATCGACGGCATGCGGGTGTCGCCGTATGCGTTCGCCGTGAACGGCAGCGATCAGTTCTTCGACCTGAATACGCTGCCGCTCAACATCATCGACCGCATCGAAATCGTCAAGACCGGCGCGGTGTCCCAGTATGGTTCGGACGCAATCGCGGGCGTGGTGAACATCATCACGAAGAAAAACTTTCAGGGTCTTGAACTGGGCGGCAGCTACGGTGGTGCGACAAACGGTGAAGGCGGCCAGGGCACGACGCAGTTCAGCGTCCTCGGCGGCATCGGCGACCTGAACGCCGACCGCTTCAACGTGACGGCGGCGCTCAGCTACTACAAGTCGAACGGCATCTCGATCGCCGATCGCGACACGACGCAGAACCAGGACTTCTCCAATTTCCCGGGCGGCCTGTCGAACCAGAACGTGTCGTACTGGCGTAATCCGACCACCGGCGCGAAGGTGCCGCTGAGCCCGTGTCCGAACGGAGGCCAGGCCGTGCCGGGCACCTCCGTCGCGCAGGTCAACGGTCCGGGCACGGTCTGCGCAAACAACACCGCGTACGCGTCGTCGCTGTCGCCGTGGACCGAACGCCTGAGCGCGAAGGTGCACGCCGACTTCAAGATCAGCGACGCGATGCAGGCGTTCGCCGATCTCTGGGAAAGCAACAATACGACGGTCACGAACAATTTCGTCGGCCGCCTCGGCAACAGCACGCAGACCTACGATCCGGCGACGGGCGGTCTCAACCCGATTTCGAACCTCGTGCCGGGCAGCAACCCGTATAACCCGTTCGGCGTGCCGGCCAAGCTGGTCTACTCGTTCCCGGCCACGCAGTCCGTGCACACGAGCTCGAACTTCTGGCGTGCCGCGACGGGTGTGAAAGGCTCGTTCAGCACGCCGCGCGTGGGCGATTGGGATTGGACCGCGTCCTACACGCATTCGCAGAACACGGTGTCGAACAACTATTCGAACCTGATCAACGCAGCCGCGCTGGAGAACATCGTCCAGAACGGCGTGTTCAACTTCGCCAATCCGTCGTCGACACCGAACGGGTTGAACGGCCTTTACGGAAGCACGTCGACGCAGGCCATCACGAAGCTCGACGCTGTCGATGCGACGCTGTCGACGCCGAACCTGTTCACGTTGCCCACGGGTAACGTCGGCCTCGGTCTCGGTACGCAATTCACGCACCAGAGCCAGTACATCGGTACAGGCGCGGACTACGTGAACGGCACGTTCATCCAGCCGTCGCTGCAATCGGTCAACGGCGAGCGCAACGTCGCGGCGGTCTACTACCAGATCGACATTCCCATCCTGAAGAACCTGACGTTCAGCCAGTCGGGTCGCTACGACCACTACAGCGACTTCGGTGGCGCATTCTCGCCGCGCTTCGCGTTGCGCTTCCAGCCGATCCGCGAGCTGACGGTGTACGGTTCCTACAACCGCGGCTTCCGCGCACCGACGCTGATCGAAAACACTTCGTCGAGGACCTACAGCGCGCAGGGCGCGGTCGATTCGAACGATCCCAACAACCCGAACGCATACAACCTCGTCGAGGAAGTGCAGGCCGGTAACAGCAAGCTGCAACCGGAGCGCACCAAGAACTACAACATCGGCTTCCAGCTGTCGCCCACCCGCAATACCGATTTCGGCTTCGACTGGTACAAGATCCACATCGACAACGTGATCGGCACGGAAGACATCCAGACGGTGGTCGACCAGAACGATCCGTCGAAGGTGATCCGTAACCCGAACGGCTCCATCGCGTATGTGGTGCTGCCGTATATGAATCTGTCGTCGCTCGACACCGACGGCTTCGAGACGACCTTCCGCCAATCGGTGTCGACCAAGATCGGTACGTTCACGCTGTCGGGTGACTGGGCCTACGTATGGCACTTCAAGATGCCGGTGGGCGGCGAGACGACCGACTTCGCGGGCAACAACGGTTCGCTGAACGAGCCGTTCGGCGGCAGCTTCCCGCGCTGGAAGGGCAATACGAGTCTGAACTGGAACTACCACAACCAATGGAATGCGACGTTGACGTGGATGTTCACGGGACCGTACAGCCAGGCCATCCTGTCGCCGGGCCAGTATCCGAACATGCAGGACAGCGTGGCTTCGTACAGTCAGTTCAACCTGATGGTCAGCTACACCGGCTTCAAGCATTGGACGATCTACGCCGGCATCGACAACATCTTCAATCGTGCGCCGCCGTTCGATCCGGTCTTTATGAACGCGAGCTACCAGACGGGCTATGACACATCGCTGTACACGTATGTCGGTCGATTCGCGCAGATCGGCGCGACCTACAAGTTCTGATGCTGCAATCGGTTTGAATGGCACGCGATGGGCCGCTCCGCTTCCCTTTACCGGCCGGGAGCGGCCCTTTCCGGCCTGACGCCGTTATGTGCGATCCGGCGGCGTCGAGCCGTTGCGACAACCATACTGAATCCGTGCCGGCAGCCAACCGGCGCATCCCAGGACAAGCAGAAGATGAGACTTGTAACGTTGCGTTTGCCGCACGCGCCGCAATCGGTTCGCTTTGCGCTGCGGGCCGGCCGGCAACGCGGGCGAATCGCTCGCATCGCAGCTGCCGTGTGCGTGGCGTCGACGCTGAACGCTTTCGCGCCTTCGGCCGCCGAGGCCGCCAACGCGATCTCTCAATACGATCAGCCCAAGTACTCGGCCAACTTTACGCATTTCGATTATGCGGATCCCGACGCGCCGAATGACGGCACGCTCAACTTCGAGAACTACGATACGGCCCAGAGCTACGACTCGCTGAACCCCTTCCTGACCCGCGGCTCGCCCGCGCCGGACATCAAGAACCTGATGTTCGACACGCTGATGCAGCGCAGCTGGGACGAGTTGGCGTCCGAATACGCGCTGATCGCCGACGACGTCGAAGTGGCGCCCGACGGGCTGTCGGCCACGTTTCACATCAATCCGGCCGCACGCTTCTCGAACGGCGACGCGATCACCGCGGCCGACGTCAAGTATTCGCTCGATACACTGGCGAGCCCGCAAGCGTCGCCGATCTACAACGCGCAGTTCTCGATCATCAAGCGCGCGGTGGTGGTCGACAGCCACACGATCCGCGTCGAATTCAAGCACGCGGAGCGCGACGCGGCGCTGATCGCAGGCGACCTGCCGGTGTTCTCGCCGAAGTGGGGGCAGCGCGCCGACGGTACGCGCCCACCGTTCGACCAGATCGCGAACGTGCCGCCGATCGCGAGCGGCGCGTACCTGATCGAGCAGCGCAGAAACGACAAGCAGATCGCATACGTGCGCAACCCGCACTACTGGGCCGCGAACCTGCCGTCGCGGCGCGGGATGTTCCGCTTCGCGCGCGTGTCGTTCAAGCTGTATCTCGACCAGTACACGGCGCTCGAGGCGTTCAAGGCCGGCGATGTCGACGCGCGGATGGAATACAGCTCGACGCAGTGGGCGCGCAAGTACGTCGGCAAGAACTTCCGCAACGGGCTGTTGAAGAAGGGCGAATTCCCGGACGGCCCCGCGCAGATGCAGGGCTTCATGATGAACCTGCGCAAGCCGATGTTCCGGGACGTGCGCGTGCGGCATGCGCTCGCGCTGGCATTCGACTTCGACTGGATGAGCCGGATGATGTTCTACGGGCAGTATCGCCGCACCAACAGCTTCTGGGAGGCGAGCCCGTTCGCGGCGTCCGGCATGCCGAGCGCGAAGGAGCTCGCGCTGCTCGAACCTTACCGGTCGACGCTGCCGGCGGAGGTGTTCGGCCCGATGATCAAACAGCCGTCGACGCTGCCGCCCGGCTCGCTGCGCGCGAACCTCAGGCAAGCCCGCGACCTGCTCGCGCAGGCCGGCTGGCACTATCGCGACGGCGCGCTGCGTGACGCGAACGGCACGCCGATGACGATCGAGATCATCGACGACCAGCCCGGCATGGATCGCCTGATCCTGCCGTACACGCAGGCGCTCGAGACGCTCGGCATCCATGCGTTCCTGCACGAGCTCGACAGCGCGCTCTACCAGAAGCGGCTCGACAATTTCGAGTACGACATGACGACCTATATCTACTTGCCCGTGACGATCCCGGGTGCGGAGCTGACACGCCGGTTCGGCAGCGAGGCCGCATCGCAGCCCGGCTCGGAGAACTATCCGGGCGTGAAGTCGAAGGCGGTCGACGCACTGATTCGAGCGGCGCTCACGGCCAGTACGCTCGACGATCTCGAGACGGCCGTGCATGCCCTCGACCGCGTGCTGATCAACCTGTACGTGCTGGTCCCGCAGTACTACCTGCCGAACGCGCGGATCGCGTACAAGACGGCGCTCGGCCATCCGCCGGTCGTGCCGGCTTCCTATCAGTACGAGGACTGGATCATCGACTACTGGTACGTGAAGCGGCCGGCGGCCCAACCCGCTCCGGCGGCCTGACGAGGGAGCTACGATGCTGGCATACATATTGAGGCGGTTGCTGCTGATGATCCCGACGCTGATCGGGGTCGTGACGATCACGTTCGCGGTCACGCAGTTCGTGCCGGGCGGCCCGGTCGAGCAGGTGCTCGCGCAGTTGCGCCACGGCAGCGCGCGCGGCGGGGACGCGGGCGGAGGCGGCGGCGGCTACCACGGCAGCCAGGGCGTCGACCCGCAGCAGATCGAGCAGATCCGCAAGCAGTTCGGTTTCGACAAGCCGCCGCTCGAGCGCTATCTGCTGATGCTGAAAAGCTACGCGACGTTCGACCTCGGGCAGTCCTATTTCGCGCACCGCAGCGTGTGGGCCGTGATCCGCTCGAAGCTGCCGGTGTCGATCACGCTCGGCTTGTGGACGGTGATCCTCACCTACCTGATATCGGTGCCGCTCGGCATCGCGAAGGCGGTGCGCAACGGCTCGCGGTTCGACACCGTGACGAGCGTGCTGGTGCTGACCGGCTACGCCGTGCCGGGTTTCGTGCTCGGTGTGCTGCTGCTGATGCTGTTCGGCGGCGGCACGTTCTGGCAGGTGTTTCCGATGCGCGGGCTCACGTCGGACAACTTCGACGACCTGACGCTGCTCGGCAAGACCCTCGACTATCTGTGGCACATCGTGATGCCCGTCACCGCGTCGGTGGTCGGCAATTTCGCGATCGTCACGATCCTCACGAAGAACACGTTCCTCGACGAAATCGGCCGGCAATACGTGCTGACCGCCCGCGCGAAGGGCGCGCCGGAACGCGACGTGCTGTGGAAGCACGTGCTGCGCAATGCCGCGATCCCGCTGCTCACGGGGCTGCCGGCCGCGTTCGTCGGTGCCTTCCTGAACGGCAACCTGCTGATCGAGACGCTGTTCTCGCTCGACGGGATGGGGCAACTGTCGTACGACTCGGTGATCCGCCGCGACTATCCGGTCGTGCTGGGCTCGCTGTTCCTGTTCACCCTGATTGGTCTGCTGACCAAGCTTATCGCGGATATCTGCTATGTCCTCGTCGACCCCCGTATCCAGTTCAGCCGGCTGGACCACTGATCCGGCCGCCGTCGCGGACGCGGCGTCGCCGTCGCCGTCGCCGTCGCCATGGCGACGCACGTGGCTGCGGTTTCGCGCGCAGCGGCTCGGCTACTGGAGCCTCGTGATCTTCGTCACGCTGTTCGCACTCAGCCTGCTGGCCGAAGGATTGTCGAACGACCGGCCGTTGGTGGTGCGCTACGACGGCCACTATTATTTCCCGATCGTGAAGGACTATCCGGAGACACAGTTCGGCGGCGATTTTCCGGCGAAAACGAATTATCTCGATCCGTACATCCGGGCCAAGATCGAGTCGCACGGCAATTTCGCGATCTACCCGCCGAACCGCTACCGCTACGACACGATCGACTATTTCGCGTCGCGGCCGTACCCGGCGCCGCCGTCCGCGAGCAACTGGCTCGGCACCGACCAGTTCGGCCGCGACGTCCTCGCGCGGCTGCTGTACGGATTTCGGCTGTCGGTGCTGATGGCGTTCGCGCTGACGGTGTCGGGCGTCGCGATCGGCGTGCTGACGGGCGCGCTGCAGGGCTTCTACGGCGGGCGCACCGATCTCGTCGGGCAGCGCCTGATCGAAGTCTGGAGCGCGCTGCCCGACCTGTACCTGCTGATCATCTTCGCGTCGATCTTCGAGCCGTCGCTGTGGCTGCTGTTCATCCTGCTGTCGATGTTCGGCTGGCTCGTGCTGTCCGACTACGTGCGCGCCGAGTTCCTGCGCAACCGCGCGCTCGACTACGTGAAGGCCGCGCGCACGATGGGGCTGTCGAACCGGCAGATCATGTGGCGGCACGTGCTGCCGAACAGCCTGACGCCCGTGATCACGTTCCTGCCGTTCCGGATGAGCGCGGCGATCCTGTCGCTCACGAGCCTCGACTTCCTCGGCCTCGGCGTGCTGCCGCCGACGCCGAGCCTCGGCGAGCTGCTGCAGGAAGGCAAGAACTACCTCGACGCGTGGTGGATCTCGATCTCCGCGTTCGCGGCGCTGGTCGTCACGCTGCTGCTGCTCACGTTCATGGGCGACGCGCTGCGCAACGCGCTCGACATGCGCGCGCGCGGCTCGGCCTTCGGCGGGGAACAACGATGACCGCGCCCTTGCTGGACATCCGGCGGTTCTCCGCGCACTTCGGCGCGAAAGCCGCCGTGCAGGATCTGAGCCTCGCGGTCGGGCGCGGCGAGCGTGTCGCGCTCGTCGGCGAGTCGGGCTCGGGCAAGAGCGTGACGGCGCTGTCGATCCTGCGGCTCGCGCAGCAGGCGACGCTGTCGGGGCAGATGCTGTTCGACGGCGAGGATCTGCTCGCGAAGACCGAGCAGCAGATGCGCGGCATCCGCGGTGCCGATATCGCTATGGTGTTCCAGGAGCCGATGACGGCGCTCAACCCGCTGTATACGATCGGCAAGCAGATCGCCGAGAGCCTGCGGCTGCACGAGGGGCTGCGCTCGGGCGACGCGCGCGAACGCGGCATCGCGCTGCTGCGGCGCACCGGGATTCCGGAGCCGGAGCGGCGCATCGACAGTTTTCCGCACCAGTTGTCGGGCGGCCAGCGGCAACGCGCGATGATCGCGATGGCGCTCGCGTGCCGGCCGCGGCTGTTGCTCGCCGACGAGCCGACGACCGCGCTCGACGTGACGGTGCGCCAGCAGATCGTCGACCTGTTGATCGAACTGCAGGAGCAGGAGGCGGCCGCGCGCGGGATGGCCGTGCTGCTGATCACGCATGACCTGAACCTCGTGCGGCGCTTCGCGCAGCGCGTGGCGGTGATGGAGCAGGGCGTGCTCGTCGAGACGAACACGACGAGTGCGCTGTTCGAGGCGCCGCAACACGCGTACACGCGCCGGTTGCTCGACAGCGCGCCGCAACGCGCCATCGAGCCGGTGGCGGCCGGCGCGCCGACGATCCTCGACGTGCAGCAGCTCGCCGTCGATTACCGCATCGCGACGAAGGGCTGGCGCGCGGTGTTCGGCAAGACTTCGTTCCGGGCCGTACACGACGTGAAGCTGAGCCTGAAACGCGGCGAGACGCTCGGCATCGTCGGCGAATCGGGGTCGGGGAAATCGACGCTGGCGGCGGCCGTGCTCGGGCTGCAGCGGCCGGCGTCGGGCGGCATCGAGATCGACGGCATGCCGCTGGCGTCGCTGCGCACGACGCGCGGCCGGCGCACGCTGTACGGCCGCATGCAGGTCGTGTTCCAGGATCCGTTCGGCTCGCTGTCGCCGCGCATGACGGTCGAGCAGATCGTCGGCGAGGGGCTCGCCGTGCACCAACCGGCGGTGGCCGGCGCCGCGCGGCGCGCGCGGGTCGCCGCGCTGCTGCAGGAGGTCGGCCTGCCGGCCGAAGCGATGCTGCGCTATCCGCACGAATTTTCCGGCGGCCAGCGCCAGCGCATCGCGATCGCGCGCGCGTTGGCGGTGGAGCCCGAGCTCCTGGTGCTGGACGAGCCGACGAGCGCGCTCGACGTGTCGATCCAGAAGCAGGTGCTGAATCTGCTGACGCGTCTGCAAAAGAAGTACGCACTGAGCTACCTGTTCATCACGCACGATCTCGCGGTGATGCGCGCGATGGCCCACCGGGTCATCGTGATGAAGGCCGGACGCGTGGTCGAGGAGGGCGATACGCTCGACGTGTTGCACGCGCCGTCCCATCCGTATACGCGGGCGCTGCTCGCGTCGTCGATGCTCGCACCTGAACCGGCACCGGAACCTGAGCGGAGGGAAGGGAATGCAAATGATTGACGTGAGCCGGGCGCGGGGCGCCCTTGCCGCCCGGGCGTCGCGCAGCGACGCAGGTTCGATGCGGCGCGACGACGCCTGCCACCGGTCGTTCGGCCCGGCGGCAAGCGCAGTCGCGCCGCTGGCCCTTCGCTGACGCACCGCGATGCCGTCGTTCTTCATCGACCGCCCGGTATTTGCGTGGATCGTCGCGCTCGCGATCGTCGTCGCGGGCGTGCTGGCCATTCCGCAATTGCCGATCGCGCAGTATCCGCGCCTCGCGCCGCCGCGCGTCGTCATCACCGCGACCTATCCGGGCGCGTCGACCGAGACGGTCGACGGCGACGTCGGCAGCATCATCGAGGAAAGCCTCGACGGCGCCGACGGCCTGCAGTACTACGAGACGAACAGCGACGGTCACGGCAATCTCGAGATCGACGTGACGTTCGCACCGGGCACCGATCCGGACATCGCGCTCGTCGACGTCAACAACCGGCTGAAGCAGGTCGAGCCGCGGCTGCCGCAGCAGGTCGTGCAGCAGGGCATCGGCGTGTTCAAGGCGGCCAACACGTTCCTGATGCTCGTCACGCTGACGTCGACCGACGGCACGCGCGACTCCGCGCAGCTCGGCGACTATCTGAACCGTTACGTGCTGCGCGAACTGAAGCGCGCGCCGGGCGTCGGTTCGGCCCAGCTGTGGGACGCCGACGAGGCGCTGCGGGTCTGGCTCGATCCGGGCAAGTTGCGCGAATACGACCTCGGCGCCGACGACGTGATCGCGGCCATCGGCGCACAGAACGCGACGGTGACGGCCGGCGCGATCGGCGATGCGCCGTCCGTGTACGGCCAGCAGTTGACGGCGACGATCGTCGTCAAGGGACAACTGACGTCGCCGGAGGAGTTCGGCCGGATCGTGCTGAAGTCGAAGCAGGACGGTTCGGTGGTGCGCGTCGCCGACGTCGCCCGCGTTGAAATCGGCCGCGACGACTATTCGTTCTATTCCCGGCTGAACGGCCGTCCGGCGGCCACCGTCGGCATCCAGCTCGGCCCGCGCGGCAACGCGCTCGAAACCTCCAACGCGATTCGTGCGCGGCTTGCCGCGCTATCGAAGACGCTGCCGCCGGGCGTCGCGATCGAGATTCCGTTCGACGGCGCGCATTTCGTGACGATCGCCATCCGGGAAGTCGTGCTCACGCTCGCCGAGGCCGTCGTGCTGGTGTTCTGCGTGATGTGGCTGTTCCTGCGCGAACTGCGCTACACGCTCGTGCCGACCGTCGTGATTCCCGTCACGCTGATGGGTGCATTCGTCGCGATGTGGGCGTTCGGGCTGTCGATCAACGTGTTCACGATGTTCGGTCTCGTGCTGGCGATCGGCATTCTCGTCGACGATGCGATCGTCGTGGTCGAGAGCGTGCACCGCGTGATGGAGGAGGGCGTGTCGCCGCGCGAGGCGACGCGCCGCGCGATGAAGCGGATTGGCGGGGCGATCGTCGGCGTGACGGCGGTACTGACGGCCGTGTTCGTGCCGATGGCATTCTTTCCGGGCAGCGTCGGCGGCATTTACCGGCAGTTCGCGGTGTCGATGATCGCGTCGATGCTCGTGTCGTCGTTCATGGCGCTGTCGCTCACGCCGGCGCTGTGCGCGAATCTGCTGAAACCGGTCGGCCGTCGCGAAGACGGGGGCCGCCGCGTGCCGCGACGCGGCCTCGGCACGCGGCTGGCCGACCGCTTCGGCGTCGCATTCGCTCGCGCGGAGGCCGGCTATCGGCGCATGACCGTGTCGGCGGTGCGCCGCACGGGCACGGTCGCGGGCATCTACGTCGTATTCGTGGCCGTGTGCGGACTGCTGTACTGGATGATGCCGGGCGGTTTCCTGCCGACCGAGGACCAGGGGCAACTGCAGGTGATGATCCAGTTGCCGGCCGGCGCCACGCAGGCGCGCACGGTCGCGGTCGTGCAGCGCGTCGAGGCGCTCCTGCGGGCGGAGCCGGCCGTCGCGAACGTGACGAGCGTGATCGGCTGGAGTTTTGCCGGCAGCGGGCAGAACGTCGGGATGGCGTTCGTCGAACTGAAGGACTGGGCGCAGCGCGACGTCGATGCGACGACGCTGCGCGATCGTCTCAATCGGCGTTTCGGCGAGATTCTCGACGGCGACGTAGAAGCGACGCTGCCGCCATCGGTGCCCGGCATCGGTCACGCGGACGGCTTCACGTTCCGTCTCGAGGATCGTGGCGGGGTCGGGCTCAACGTGCTGAAGGCCGCTCGCGAGCAACTGGCAGCGCGCGCGAAGGCGGACCCGGCGCTCGCGTCCGTGCATTTCGAGGACTTGCCGGATGCGCCGCGAATCGAACTAGACGTCGACCGCGCGAAGGCGTATGCGCTCGGCGTGCCGTTCGAGCGCATCGCGGGCCTGCTCGGCGGCACGTTCGGCTCGAACTACATCAACGACTTTCCGGCATCGGGCCGGATGCGCCGCGTGATCATCGAGGCGGATCCGGCCGCGCGCGCGACCGACGGGGAGCTGATGGCGCTCACGGTGCCGAACCGGACGGGAGACATGGTGCCGCTGTCGGCCATCGCCGCGCCGCACTGGACGGTCGGGCCCGTGATGCTGAATCGCTACGACGGATATCCGTCGCTCGACATCAGCGGCCGGGCGGCGGCCCACACCAGTTCGGGCGCGGCGATGGCCGAGATGGAGCGGCTTGCCGCGGTGCTGCCGGCCGGGATCGGCTACGACTGGGTCGACGCGGCGCGCCAGGAGCGGATCGCCGAACGACAGACGCCGCTGCTGGTCGGGTTGTCGGTGCTCGCGGTGTTCATGGCGCTTGCCGCGCTGTATGAAAGCTGGACGATTCCGCTGTCGGTGCTGACGATCGTGCCGCTCGGGATCGTCGGCGCGGTGGCGGCCGCGCTCACGCGCGGAATGCCGAACGACGTCTACTTCAAGGTGGGGATGATTACGGTGATCGGCTTGTCGGCGAAGAATGCGATTCTGATCGTGCAGTTTGCGCGCGAACTGGGCGGGCGCGGCGTGCCGTTGCGGCAGGCGGTGGTCGAGGCCGCCGCCGCGCGGTTTCGGCCGATCGTGATGACGTCGATGGCGTTTCTGCTCGGCGTCGTGCCGTTGGTGCTGGCGACCGGCGCGGGTGCGGAAAGCCGGCGCTCGATCGGGACCGGCGCGTTCGGAGGCGTGCTCGCGGCGACGGTGTTCGGGCTGGTGTTCGCGCCGGTGGCGTTTCGGGTCGTGGCGTCGGGTGGTCGGCGTGGCCCGCGTGTGGGGGTGACGAAGCGGGACGACCGTCAGGCCGAGGCCGTTCGCGAGTGAATTCGAGGGCAGCGAACGTCAAGTAGCCATGGCGGCCGACCGCATTTTCTGCAGCTTTTCTCGTTCGACGGAATCGTTTCTCGAGAATTTTTGTTCGTAAGAGCGAAGTTGTAATGCGGCGCGCTTCAGGTAAAGTCCCGCTGAAATCCCCCGGCCCAGCCTTGCTAGACGACCGGTCTAATCGTTGCTAAGATACGCCATCATGAATGCATCTTCGGGCGCGGAAGTCCGCCAGCACATCCTGAACATCGCGAAGCCGATCATGCTCCACAAGGGGTTTTCGGCGGTCGGTCTGAACGAGATTCTCGCCGCGGCGGGCATCCCGAAGGGCTCGTTCTACCATTATTTCGGCTCGAAGGAGGCGTTCGGCGAAGCGCTGCTCGAAGCGTATTTCGACGGCTATCTGGCGCATCTCGACAACCTGCTCAAGCATCACGAAGGCACCGGCGCGCAGCGCCTGATGACGTATTGGGGCAACTGGCTACACACGCAGTGCGCGGACGATCTTGAAGGCAAATGCCTGGCCGTGAAGCTCGGCGCCGAGGTGTCCGATCTGTCGGAGGCGATGCGCGCGGTCCTGCGGCGCGGCACCGGCCAGATCATCGAGCGGATCGCGGGCGGCATCGACGCAGCATTGGCCGACGGTTCGCTGCACGGCGTCGACGATCCCGCGCACACGGCCGCGACTCTCTACGAACTGTGGCTCGGCGCAACGCTGCTGGAAAAGATTCACCGCAACCGCAAGCCGCTCGAACACGCGATGCGCGAAACCCGACGGATGCTGAACCTGCCACCCGTCACGGAGGAGGGGACGCAGGTGTGATGCAGGCGCGCACTGGCGCGCCTTGTTTTTGCTCCAACGCTAGACGACTGGTCTACTAAACCGAAATCTCATTGCTCGATCCCGATGGCCGCGGCTTCGCCGACGACGTCGCCGCATCGGCCACCGATCCGATCCTGCCAATCGCAACTGCCAACCCGCACTTGCCAACCTGTTGACGGAGGTTCCCATGCCGCAAAGCAACACAGCAAACCGCAGAATCGTCCTAAACGCGCGCCCGGTCGGCGCACCCACCGCGAATGACTTCCGTGTCGAAACCGCCGACGTGCCGGTGCCCGGCGCCGGCCAGGTGCTGTTGCGCACCGTCTGGTTGTCGCTCGATCCGTACATGCGCGGCCGCATGAGCGACGCGCCGTCGTATGCGCCGCCGGTGGCGCTCGGCGACGTGATGGTCGGCGGCACGGTCAGCCGCGTCGTCGCATCGAACCTGCCCGCGTATCGCGAAGGCGATCTGGTCGTCGCGGGCAGCGGCTGGCAGGACTATGCGCTGTCCGACGGCCGCGATCTCATCCCGCTCGGCCGCGACTTCGCGCATCCGTCATATGCGCTCGGCGTGCTCGGCATGCCGGGCTTCACCGCGTACACGGGGCTGCTGAGCATCGGCGAACCGAAGGCCGGCGAAACCGTGGTCGTGGCCGCGGCGAGCGGCGCGGTCGGCTCGGTGGTCGGCCAGATCGCGAAGCTGAAGGGTTGCCGGGTGGTCGGCGTCGCGGGCGGCGCGGAAAAGGTCGCGTACGTCAAGGACACGCTCGGCTTCGACGCCTGCGTCGATCACCGCGATCCGCAATTCGCCGCGCGGCTGAAGGATGCCTGTCCGGACGGCATCGACGTCTATTTCGAGAACGTCGGCGGCGCCGTGTTCGACGCGGTATGGCCGCTGCTCAACGATCACGCGCGTGTGCCCGTGTGCGGCATCATCGCGCATTACAACGACGCGGCATACGACGACACCGCCGTATCGGCCGGCCGCGATCGCGTGCCGGCGCTGATGGGGACGATCCTGCGCAAGCGCATCCGCATGCAGGGCTTCATCATTCTCGACCACTATGCGACCGGCTATGCCCCGTTCCTGAAGGAGATGAGCGAATGGGTCGCGCAGGGCAAGGTGAAGACGCTCGAGGACGTCGTCCCCGACCTCGCCGAAGCGCCGCAGGCGCTGATCGGCTTGCTCGCCGGCAAGAACTTCGGCAAGGTCGTCGTGCGTGTCGGCCCAGACCAGCTCGACTGACACCGCAGCCGCACCTCCACTGCACGCTGGCGTCGCGCAACGCCGGCTTGTGGCATGCTCGTTTCCGTTTCCAAAGGAGTGAAAGATGGCGCTACACGTGATTGCTTCATTGTTCGTGAAACCCGAACACTTCCAGGCTGCCGAGGCCGAATTGCGCAGCATGGTCGCGAAGACGCGGGTCGAGCCGGGCAACCGCCGCTACGACCTGTTCCGCGAGCAGGACGGTTCGCCGAACCTGCACCTGTACGAGGTCTACGACGACCAGGCCGCATTCGATGCGCACCTCGCCAGCCCGCACTTCACGCAGTTCCGGACGAAGTCGGCGGACTGGTTCTCGGCGCCGCCGGTCATCAAGGTGCTGGCCGGCCTCGACGTGGCCGACTGACGCCGCAGCAGCACCCGTGCGGCTCGCCTCCCGCCCCGAGCCGCACGGCAGCCGCTGCGCATCACGCAGCGGCAATGACGACAATAACGCGGCGCAGCAGATCATCCGCGCCGTCTCCCCAATAAACCGGCCCCGGAGGCTGAATGGTCACCCTCAATATCAACGGCGAAAGCCGCACGGTCGACGCGCCTGACGACATGCCCCTGCTGTGGGTGCTGCGCGACGTCGTCGGCCTCACCGGCACGAAATTCGGTTGCGGCATCGCGCAGTGCGGCGCATGCACCGTGCATCTCGACGGCGTCGCGGCGCGTTCGTGCGTGCTGCCGGTCGCAGCCGTCGCCGGCCGCAAGATCACGACGATCGAAGCCGTCGGCGCAACGCCGGCCGGCCAGAAGGTGCAGGAAGCATGGCGCGAGCTCGACGTGGTGCAGTGCGGCTATTGCCAGTCCGGGCAGGTGATGGCGGCCACCGCGCTGATCGCGTCGAACCCGCATCCGAGCGACGCCGACATCGACGCGGCGATGGCAGGCAACATCTGCCGCTGCGGCACCTACAACCGGATTCGCGCAGCGGTCAAACACGCCGCGAACGGAGGCTGAGATGTCGCGAGGACTGATCGAAGCAGGGCGGGCCGGCGCGCGCGTGTCGCGCCGTTCATTTCTGAAGGCCGGCATGTCGCTCGGCGCGGCCGCGGGCGGCGGCCTGCTGCTCGGCTTCAGCATGCCGGCGGCGGGCGGCGAAGCGCGGCGCTCGGTGATCGGCGGCGACGCGGATGAACCCGCGCGCCCAGGCGTATTCGCGCCGAACGCGTTCGTGCAGATCGATCGCGCCGGCCAGGTCACGCTCGTGATGCCGAAGGTCGAGATGGGACAGGGCGTCTACACGGCGCTGCCGATGCTGATCGCCGAGGAGCTCGAGGTGCCGCTGTCGAGCGTCACGCTCGACCATGCGCCGCCGAACGAGAAGCTGTTCTCCGATCCGCTGCTCGGCGGCCAGCTGACCGGCGGCTCGACGTCGGTGCGCTATGCCTGGGAGCCGCTGCGGCGCGCCGGCGCGACCGCGCGCACGTTGCTGGTGTCTGCCGCAGCGAAGCAATGGAGCGTCGATCCGGCCGCATGCCGTGCGGAAAACGGCGAAGTGCGGCACCCGCCGAGCGGCCGGCGCGCATCGTATGGCCAGCTTGCGGACGCCGCAGCGAAGCTGCCGGTGCCGAAGGACGTCGCGCTGAAGAAGCCGGCCGATTTCAAGCTGATCGGCAAGCCGGTGAAGCGGCTCGATTCGCCGGAGAAGGTCGACGGCACCGCGCAGTTCGGGCTCGACGTGAGGCTGCCCGGCATGCTGTACGCGGTGATCGTGAACAGCCCGGTGTTCGGCGGGACCGTCGCGAGCGTCGACGCTACGGCCGCCAAGAAGATTCCCGGCGTGCGCCAGGTGGTGCGCGCCGACGACGCGGTCGCGGTCGTCGGCGACCACACGTGGGCCGCCAAGCGCGGCGCGTCCGCGCTGGTCGTCAAGTGGAACGAGGGTGCCGACGCGAAGGTGTCGACGCAGGACATCGTCGCCGATCTCGCACACGCCGCCGCGAACGGCAAGGGCGCGGTCGCGCGCAAGGAGGGCGACGTCGGCAACGCGTTCGCGCACGCGAAGACGCGCATCGATGCCGTCTACGAGCAACCGTTGCTCGCGCACGCGACGATGGAGCCGGTCAACTGCACGGTGCACGTGCGCGGCGATGGCTGCGACGTGTGGGTCGGCACGCAGGTGCCGACGCGCGTGCGCGACACCGTGCACGGTCTGACGGGCCTGGCGCCCGAGCGGATCGTCGTGCACAACCATCTGCTCGGCGGCGGTTTCGGCCGTCGGCTCGAGACGGACATGGTCGCGCAGGCGGTGAAGATCGCGAAGCAGGTGAACGCGCCGGTGAAGGTCGTGTGGACGCGCGAGGAAGACATCCAGCACGACATGTATCGCCCGTACTACTACGACAAGATCTCGGCCGGCCTGGACGCGAACGGCAAGCCGGTGGCATGGCAGCACCGGATCGTCGGCTCGTCGATTCTTGCCCGCTTCGCGCCGCCGGCGTTCCGCAACGGCGTCGATCCCGATGCGGTCGAGGTGGCGGCGGATCTGCCGTACGACCTGCCGAATCAGCTCGTCGACTACGTGCGCCAGGAGCCGCGCCACGTGCCGACCGCGTTCTGGCGCGGCGTCGGCCCGACCCGCAGCACGTTCGTGGTCGAGAGCTTCATCGACGAACTCGCCGCGCAGACCAGCACCGATCCCGCGCAATACCGCCGCGCGCTGCTCGGCAAGACGCCGCGCGCGCGCAACGTGCTCGACGTCGCGACCAAGGCGGCCGGATGGGGTTCGCCGTTGCCGAAGGGGCAAGGGCGCGGCGTGTCGGTGATGCACGCGTTCGGCAGCTTCTTCTCGATCGTGATCGACGTCGCGGTGGAGGACGGCGAAGTGCAGGTCAAGCGCGCCGTGTGTGCGGTCGACTGCGGGATGGTGGTGAACCCGAGCACGATCGAGGCGCAGGTGCAGGGCGGCATCATCTTCGGGATCACCGGGGCGTTGTACGGCGAGATCACGATCAAGGACGGGCGCGTCGTGCAGAGCAACTTCAACGATTACCGGGTGCTGCGCATCAACGAGACGCCGCCGATCGAGGTTCACCTCGTCAGGAGCGCCGAGGCGCCGGGCGGCATCGGCGAACCGGGCACCGCGGCCACCGCGGCGGCCGTCGCGAACGCGATCTTCGCGGCAACCGGCAAGCGGCTGCGCAAGCTGCCGGTCGGCGCCCAGCTGAAGACGGCTTGACGGGAGAACGAACCATGCAAAATCTGTCTCTGAATCCCGTGAATCGTGCCGTGCGCATGCTCGGTGCGTCGCTGCTGGCGCTTGCCGCGCTGACGCCGTTCGCGGCGCGCGCCGCGACGGCCGCGCCGGCCGACAGCGCGCTCGTCGAGCGCGGCGCGTATCTCGCGAAAGCCGGCGACTGCATCGCGTGCCATACCGCGCCGCGCGGCGCGCCGTTCGCCGGCGGCCTGAAGATGGCCACGCCGATGGGCGCGATCTACACGACCAACATCACGCCCGACCCGGACACCGGCATCGGCGGCTACACGGAGGCGCAGTTCGCGGCCGCGCTGCGCTCGGGCGTCGCGAAGGACGGCCATCGGCTGTATCCGGCGATGCCGTATCCGTCGTACGCGAAACTGCGCGACGACGACGTGAAGGCTTTGTACGCGTACTTCATGCACGGCGTCGAGCCGGTGAAGCAGGCCAATCGTGCTTCCGACATTCCGTGGCCGCTCAACATGCGCTGGCCGCTGGCGCTGTGGAACGCCGTGTTCCTCGACACGACGCCGTACACCGACAAGCCGGCCAAGGATGCGGCGTGGAATCGCGGCGCGTATCTCGTGCAGGGGCTCGGCCATTGCGGGTCGTGCCATACGCCGCGCGGCGTCGGCTTCCAGGAAAAGGCGCTGGACGAGGGCGGCAGTGCGTTCCTGTCCGGTGCGGCGCTCGACAACTGGTTCGCGTCGAACCTGACGGCGGAGCCCAATACCGGGCTCGGCCGCTGGAGCGACGCCGAGGTCGCGCAGTTCCTGAAGACCGGCGCGAACCGGCATGCGACCGCATTCGGCGCGATGGTCGGCGTGATCAACCACAGCACGCAGGCGCTGAGCGACGACGATCTGGCGGCGATCTCGCGCTACCTCAAATCGTTGCCGGCGGCGGGCGGCACGGGTGCGCCGCCTTACAGCTACGATCCCAAGGCGACGCAGGTCGCGCTGGGTCGGCCGGCGAACGATCCGGGCGCGAAGGTGTATAACGCTTACTGCCTGCATTGCCATGGCGCCGACGGTCGCGGTTATGCGCCGCTGCTCGCGCCGATCGCCGGCAACCCGAACGTGCTCGAAGCCGATGCGTCGTCGCTGATCAACGTGACGCTGAACGGAAGCGACACGCTCGTCATCGGCGGCGTGCCGTCGGCGTATCCGATGCCGGCGTTCGCGGACCAGTTGAACGACCGGCAGATCGCCGATGTGCTGACGTTCATGCGCGCAGGCTGGAACAACGGCGCGCCGGCCGTGCAGGCTGCGGAGGTCGCGAAACTCCGCAAGGCGACGGCGGCCGCGCGTTGAGCCCGGCCGGGTGCGGCGAACCACGACGGGCGCGCGTACCGCGTGCCTGTCGTCGAGCTGCCGCATGCCACGCGCGGTAGCGCGGCTTTTTCTGTCAACCGGCGCGCGGCCGTTCGCGGCAGCGCGCGATTTATCGACGCAAAGTAGGGGTGTCTGGATGGCTAACGTGACTTATACGGATACACAACTGCTGATCGACGGCGAGTGGGTCGACGCCGCGAGCGGCAAGACGATCGACGTCGTGAACCCGGCGACCGGCAAGGCGATCGGCAAGGTGGCCCACGCGGGCATCGCCGATCTCGACCGCGCGCTTGCCGCGGCACAGCGCGGCTTCGAAGCGTGGCGCAAGGTGCCCGCGCACGAGCGCGCGGCGACGATGCGCAAGGCCGCCGCGCTGGTGCGCGAGCGCGCCGATGCGATCGCGCAACTGATGACGCAGGAGCAGGGCAAGCCGCTGACGGAAGCGCGCATCGAGGTGCTGTCGGCGGCCGACATCATCGAATGGTTCGCCGACGAAGGCCGCCGCGTGTACGGCCGCATCGTGCCGCCGCGCAATCTCGGCGCGCAGCAGATGGTCGTGAAGGAGCCGGTCGGTCCGGTCGCGGCGTTCACGCCGTGGAACTTCCCGGTCAACCAGGTCGTGCGCAAGCTGTGCGCGGCGCTCGCGACCGGCTGCTCGTTCCTCGTGAAGGCGCCGGAGGAGACGCCGGCATCGCCGGCTGCGCTGTTGCGCGCGTTCGTCGACGCCGGTGTGCCTGCGGGCGTCGTCGGTCTCGTGTACGGCGATCCCGCGGAAATCTCGTCGTATCTGATTCCGCATCCGGTGATCCGCAAGGTGACGTTCACGGGTTCGACACCGGTCGGCAAGCAGCTGGCGGCGCTGGCCGGCCAGCACATGAAGCGCGCGACGATGGAGCTGGGCGGCCACGCACCGGTGATTGTCGCCGAGGATGCGGACGTCGCGCTCGCGGTGAAGGCTGCCGGTGGCGCGAAGTTCCGCAACGCGGGCCAGGTGTGCATCTCGCCGACGCGTTTCCTCGTGCACAACAGCATCCGCGACGAATTCACGCGTGCGCTGGTTGCGCATGCGCAGGGGCTCAAGATCGGCAACGGTCTCGACGAAGGCACGACGCTCGGCGCGCTGGCGAATCCGCGCCGGCTGACCGCGATGGCGTCGGTCGTCGAGAACGCGCGCAAGGTCGGCGCGAGCATCGAGACCGGCGGCGAGCGGATCGGCTCGGAAGGCAACTTCTTCGCGCCGACCGTGATCGCGAACGTGCCGCTCGAAGCCGACGTGTTCAACAACGAGCCGTTCGGCCCCGTTGCTGCGATTCGCGGCTTCGACAAGCTCGAGGATGCGATCGCGGAAGCGAACCGTCTGCCGTTCGGGCTGGCCGGCTACGCGTTCACGCGTTCGTTCGCGAACGTGCATCTGCTGACGCAGCGACTCGAGGTCGGGATGCTGTGGATCAACCAGCCGGCTACGCCGTGGCCGGAAATGCCGTTCGGTGGCGTCAAGGATTCGGGCTATGGGTCGGAAGGCGGGCCGGAAGCGCTCGAACCGTATCTCGTCACGAAGTCGGTGACGGTGATGGCGGTTTGATGGTCAGGTGATGCCGTGCGCGCGCCGCGTTTTGTGCGGCGCGCGGTTGAGGGGTGGTTGGTGGTGCTGGGTTTGAGTTGCCTATTTTAAACTTTACATAACGTGAATTATCAATCTGAGCGATGTAGTAGCTTTCTAGAAATGTCGTGTTCTAGCCATTTAGAAATGTCCGCTTTCGGGCGCGTAAGCTGTCCGGCTGCCGATTTCCCGGCGCCGGAGGCTGCGATGGCTGCAACGGAGCGGATCTCGATGACGATGCGCGAACTGGACCGATTCAAGATCATTCAGGACGTAACGGCGAGCTCAAGCCGTGGCGTGCAGCCGAACGGCTGGAATTGACGAGCCGGCAGATCCGGCGACGGGTCGGCCGATTGCGTGATCACGGGCCGCCACGTCACTGCCAGGCGATCGAACGAATGAAGCCCGCCGCGAGCACACAATAGAACGCGCCGCAAAACAGACCGAACGGCTTGCGCGTGCGCGTGAAGAACGGCCCGGCCGAATGCGACGAGAACGCAAGCGCGTACGTCGTGAACACGATGCAGCCGAGCGTCGCGCAACCGGCGACGAGCATGAAGCTCGTCCACGCCGGCGAGTTCGCCGACAAACCGAGCGTCGTCACCGTCAACCACGACAGAATCGCCTTCGGGTTGGTGAGGTGGATGCCGAGTCCCTGCAGATAAAACACCGC
Source organism: Burkholderia sp. WP42 (assembly GCF_000745665.1). Taxonomy (NCBI): domain Bacteria; kingdom Pseudomonadati; phylum Pseudomonadota; class Betaproteobacteria; order Burkholderiales; family Burkholderiaceae; genus Burkholderia; species Burkholderia sp. WP42. The sequence goes on from NZ_KN050724.1 coordinate 26,591, forward strand.
CGCGCCGCCGCGTCGCGTCTGCGTGGCCGCCTTCATCGGATCGCGCGACGAGAACGCCGTCCGAACCGCCTTGTGCGCGAGCCACAGCAGATAGAGCGCGCCGAGGATCTTGAGCCACATGAGCAGCGGCCGGTACGACAACAGCATCGCCGACACGCCGGCCGCCGCGGTCACGCCCCAGCACAGCGAGCCCGAGATCACGCCGGCCGCCGTCGCGAGGCCCGGCATGCGTCCGTAGTTGAGCGACGCGTTCGCGATCGACAGGTTGCCCGGCCCAGGCATCGCCGTGCCGATCAGGTAGACGGCGACCGCGACGCCGAAGCTGGAGAAGTGCGCGAGATTCATCTAAGGGTCCTTGTGCTCATCGCCACGCGCGGCCGTTCCGCTGCGCGCCGCCGTGCTCGTGTGAAACAACCGTGATCGAGTTTTCTTCCCGTCGGAAATCCACCTCCGCGGCTCACGCCGCCCTTACAGGCGCTCGTCCCGGCGTTCTCGGTCGAGGCAGCGCACGGCCCGATGACAGGCCGAACCGATGCGGAGCGGCGTCGTCGCGCCCTCCTTCACGACGACGCCGTGCAGTGCCGACACCCGCGAGACGACCGGCAGCACGCTCATCTCGACGTTGAAAGTATGGGTGTTACCGAGGCGCATGGGCGTACCGCCTTTTCCATTCGGAACAGCCCGATTTCGCGCATGTGATCGCCCTAGCCGCTACGGTTCGACAGCGGCCCCACCGAACGCCTGCGGTAGCGATTATTCGACTAGAATCCGCTTACCGGAATGAACACAACCGAACAATCACCATCAAAGTGTTCGCGCATTTCGCCGAACACTTTGCCCGCCCTTCCTGACGATGGTGTCAAATGAAACTCGCGCTCGATACGACGACCGGCGTCCCGCTCAACGAGCAACTCGCTCGCCAGCTCGAACAGATGATTCGCTCGCGACATTTGCGCAGCGGCGTAAAACTGCCGTCGATCCGCAAGATGGCGGCCGACCAGCAGATCAGCCGCTTCCCCGTCATCGAGGCATACGACACGCTCGCGGCACGCGGCCTGATCCAGCCGCGTCACGGCGCGGGCTTCTACGTGACCGACCGGTTCGACCGTAGCGCGCCGGTCGGCGGCACGGATCCGCAGATCGCCGAGGAAGAATCCGGCCACATCCTCGAGCAATTCGCGTCGACCAACGATCGCCTCAAGCTGTCGAGCGGCTTCATGCCGGCTGCGTGGCGCGACGTCGACGGCATCGCCCAGGCCATACGGCACGTCGTGCGCAGCGACGCGGCGAGCCTGGTCGACTATGCGCAGCCGCAAGGCGACCCGCTGCTGCGGCAGTACCTGAGCGGGTATCTCGCGCCACTCGGCATCCACGCGCAGCCGCAGCAGATTCTCGTCACGCACAGCGCGAGCCACGCGCTCGATCTCGTCGTGCGCCTGATGCTGAAGCCGGGCGACACGGTATTCGTCGAGGATCCCGGTTACTTCAACCTGTTCGGGCTGCTGAAGTTGCACGGTGTGAAGCTCGTCGGTGTGCCGCGCCGCGCGACGGGGCCCGACGTCGAGATCACCGAGGCGCTGCTGCGCGAACATCGTCCGAAGCTGTTCTTCGTCAATACCGCGTTCCACAACCCGACGGCGACGAACATTGCGCCGCCGGTGATGTTCCGGCTGCTGCAACTCGCGCATCGGCACGACTTCACGTTCGTCGAGGACGACGTCTACGCGGACTTCGAAGCGGCGCCGTCGCAGCGGCTCGCGACGCTCGATCAGTTCGAACGGGTGATCTATCTGAGCGGGTTTTCGAAGGCTTTGTCGTCGTCGCTGCGGATCGGCTACCTGGCCGCGCGGCCCGAGCTGATCAAGCCGCTCGTCGAGCTGAAGGCGCTCACGAGCATGGGTGGCGCGCGGCTCGCGGAAAGCATCGTCGCGTCGCTGCTCGAGCGTGGCACGCATCGCAAGCATCTGGAACGGCTGCGCCGGCGCCTCGCGCAGGCGTCGGCCAACGCGGTGGCGCGATTACGCCATGGGGGCTGGGAAGTGTTCGAACAGCCGAGCGGCGGCATGTTCGTGTGGGCGCGCGTGCCCGGCGTGGAAGATTCCGCGCTGCTGTGCGACACCGCGCGCACGTTCGGGCTCGACCTTGCGCCCGGGCGCGAATACCGGCCGAACGGCGAGGCGACGCCGTGGGTACGGCTCAACGTCGCAGCGGCGAGCGATCCGCTTGCCGAGCCGTTCATCGACGCGGCCCCCGGCCTCGCTCGAGACACGTGACGGACCGTCTTGCGCGGATGTGATGCGATGCAAACGCGGCCGGCTTCCGACGGCCGCGCCGGTCGCAGACAGCCGGTCAGCTGCGCGACAACACGTCGTCATTTGCGGGTCCGTGCGATCGACGATACCTCGCTGCCGATTTCGCCGCCGGACTTCAGATTGCATGACCCGACGCCGTCGTCGCCGTTTCGGACAAGCCGATGTGGCCAGCTCGGCCGTGTTGTCGGTAACCGGCACGGTTCGCAACCATGCGTTGACGCCGGCGCAGCCAATGCCCGCTCGGACCGCTGCGTATCAGTGCGCGATGCCCCAGCGGCGCACCGTCACGCGCTCGAGCGTATCGAACACGAGATGCTCGACGAGCAGCCCGATCACGATGACGGCCGCGAGACCTGCGAATACGCGGTCGGTATACAGCTCGTTGCGGTTCTGGAAGATGTACCAGCCGAGGCCGCCCTGCCCGGCGCTCGCACCGAACACGAGTTCCGCCGCGATCAGCGTGCGCCATGCGAAAGCCCAGCCGACGCGCAACCCGGACAGGATCGACGGCAGCGCGGCCGGCATGAGGATCAGCGCGATCTGCCGCAGGCCGCTGAGCCCATAGTTGCGCCCGGCCATCTTCAGCGTGGCCGGCACACCGGCGAAGCCCGTATACATACTGAGCGCGAGCGGCCACAGCACCGCGTGCACGAGCACGAACAGCAGGCTGCCGGTGCCGAGCCCGAACCACAGCAACGCAATCGGCAGCAACGCGATCGACGGCAGCGGATTGAACATCGACGTGAGCATCGACAGCACATCGCGACCGACGCGCGTCGACACTGCGAGCGACGTCAGCACGAACGCGAACAGGACGCCGAGCGCATAGCCGCGCAACAGCACCGACATCGAGATGGCCGTCTTCACCAGCAGTTCGCCCGACGCGATGCCTTGCACGAACGCAACGAGCGTCGCGCCGAACGTCGGTACGAGCAAATCGTTCGCGACGATGCGCGCGACGGTTTCCCATACGGCGATCAGCACCAGCGCGATCACCGCGCGGCGAAAGCCGCTCGCACCGGCGATACGGCGCAACAGGGGCGCGGGCGCCGCACGCGCGGCTTCGGGCAGCGCGTCGAGCGTGCACACGTATTCGGCACGAACGGGCGGCAACGGCGGCAGGACAGGATCGATCGTGGTCATGATGCAGTGGCCTCCGTGGTCGATGCGGCGTGCGTTTCGCCCAACGCGTCGGCATCGAACAGCAGATGATGAATGCGGGCGACGCTCGCGCGGAAGTCGCCGCTACCGACGCTGTCGAACGAATGCTCGTCGCTGTTGAGCTCGGCGCGCACGCGTCCCGGATGCGGCGACAGCAGCAGGATCCGGTTGCCGACCACGAGCGCCTCCTCGATCGAATGCGTGACGAACAGCAGCGTGAAGCGGAATTCGTCCCAGAGGCGCAGCAGTTCTTCCTGCATCTTGCGCCGCGTGAGCGCGTCGAGCGCGGCGAACGGCTCGTCCATCAGCAGCACGCGCGGCTGCATCGCCAACGCACGCGCGATCGCGACGCGCTGCTTCATGCCGCCGGACAGCGTATGCGGATAGGCATCGGCGAACGCGGCGAGCCCGACCTTGTCGAGATAGTGCAGCGCACGCTCGCGTGCTTCGGCCCGCGACAGCTTCGCGGCAGCACGCAACGGAAACGCGACGTTCTCGACGACCGTCTTCCACGGCGGCAACTGGTCGAATTCCTGGAACACGACGATGCGATCGGGGCCCGGGCCGTTCACGGGCCGGCCGTCGAGCGCGATCGAACCCGAGACGGGCTCGATGAACCCCGCGATCGCCTTCAGCAACGTGGATTTTCCGCAGCCGGACGGGCCGAGCAGCACGAAACGGTCGCCGCCGTACACGTCGAAGCTGACTTGATGGGTCGCGCGCACGATGCGTGCGCCCGCCCGGTATTCGAGGCTCACGCGCTCGATCGCCAGCAGGCGCTCGCTGGACGCGCCGGCCGCTGCGGCCTGAGGCGCGGATGCGTCGCGCGCGTCGGTGACGGGATGGGCGGCCGCTGCAGCCGCACCGCGCATCGCGTACGGCGGCAAGCCGATCGACGGAGAAGTGGCGTTCACGATGGAAACTCTCGCGGGTAAATCGTCAACATACGGCGGTGTGGCGCACGGCCCAACCAACGATTGCGCATATCGAAACCGCGCAGCCGCATAAGCGGCGATCGCGACGCGGCAGCGTCGGCTCGGCGTCGGATCAACTACCGCCGGCCGTCGCCGGATCGTCGAAGAAGTAATCGCGCCACGATTTCGGCTCGTTGCGGATCGCGCCGGTGCGATACATGAACTGCGCGAGCTTCAGCGTGTTCTCGGGAGCCGTCTTGAACTGCACCTGCGGATTGCGCAGGATCTTCAGCAACAACGCGCGATCGATCCTCGAACCGTTCACGCGAAGGTACGTGTCGGCCGCGCGCTCGGGGTCGGCTGCGATCTGGCGCGCGGCGTCGGCGAGCGCCGCGACGAACGCGCGATACGTCTTCGGATTGGCGTCGCGGAATTGCTCCGTTGCATACAGCACCGTCGCGGAACTCGGGCCGCCGAGCACATCGTAGGAATTGAGCACGATGTGCGCCTTCGGATTGCCGGCGAGCTCCTGATCCTGGAACGGCGGGTTGCCGAAGTGCCCGGTGATCACATTGCTGTTCGCCAGGATCGCGGCCGTTGCATCCGGGTGCGGGATCGCCTGCGTCAGCGCATCGAGACGATCGAACTGCTTGTCGCCCCACTGCTTCGCGGCCGCGTACTGCAGCACGCGCGACTGCACCGACACGCCGACGGCCGGCACCGCGATACGGTCCTTCGCGCTCAAGTCGGCGATCGTCTTCACGTTCGGATTGGTGCTGACCAGGTAGTACGGGAAATTGCCGAGCGAGGCGACGCCCTTCACGTTCTGCCGCCCGCGCGTGCGGTCCCATACGGTCAACAGCGGCCCGACGCCCGCCCCGGCGATATCGACCGCGCCCGACAGCAGCGCGTCGTTCACGGCCGCGCCGCCCGACAGCCGCACCCAGTCGACCTTGATGTCGACGCCGGCCTTGCGGCCCTCCTTCTCGATCAGTTGCTGGTCGCGCGCGACGTTCAGCATCAGGTAAACCACGCCGAACTGCTCGGCGATGCGGATGCGGCCTTCCGCGTGTGCGGGGCGCGGCGTGCCGGCGACCACGAACGCCAGCGCGGCGGTGAGCGTGACGGCCAAGGCGCGGCGCGCAGAACGGGTCGTGCGGCGCAGGGCCGGCGAAACAGGAAACGACATCGGAACTCCAGCAGAAACGAGGCGTCGGGACGAAACGTGGCGCTCAGAACGGCGCGTCGCCTTCGATCGTCGTGCGGTACAGCTTGCGGCGCAGATGGTCCGGCGTGCCGGCCGCGAGATGCATCAGCGAGCGGTTGTCCCAGAACACGAGGTCGTGATCGCGCCACCGATGGCGATACAGGTGCTCGTCCCGCACGCTGTGCGCGAACAGTTCGTCGAGCAGTGCGCGGCTTTCGTCGGCGGGCAGGTCGACGATGCGTGTCGTGAAATGCTCGCTCACGAACAGCGCCTTGCGGCCCGTCTCCGGATGCGTGCGCACGATCGGGTGCACCACCGCTTCGACTTGCGCAAGCTGCTCGGCCGACAGCACGGGCCGCCACCGGTTGCGTGCCTGCAGCTCCGCATAGCGCGCGAGATAGGTATGTTCGGCGCGCCGCCCTTCGACCGCGCGACGCAGGTGCGCCGGCAGCGTATCCCATGCGAGATGCATGTTGGCGAACAGCGTGTCGCCGCCTTCGGCCGGCAGTTCCTGCGCATGCAGCAGCGAGCCGAGGCTCGGTTTTTCCTTGTACGACAGATCGGAGTGCCAGAAATGGCCGGCGTCGCCGAGCCCGATCGGCTTGCCGTTCTCGACGATGTTCGACACGATCAGCACTTCCGGATGCCCGGCCAGCGCGAATTGGTGCAGCACGTGGATCTGCAGCGGGCCGAAGCGGCGGCTGAACGCGATGTGCTGTTCCGGCGTGATGCGCTGGTCGCGAAACACCAGCACGTGATGGTCGAGATGCGCGCGATGGATGCGTGTGAAAGCGGCCGCGTCCAGCGGTTGCGACAGGTCGATCCCGACGACTTCTGCGCCGACCGGCGCATCGAGCGGGATGATGTCGAACCGCTGCGCGGCGGCCTCGAACGACGGTGCAGGCTGATGGCCGACGCGCGCCGCTGTTGCGGCGTGGATGGCGGGAGTCGTCACGATAGCGCCCCTGATTCGATGAAAAGGCGAATCTTCGAGCCCATGCCGGACGGCGTCAACGAAGCGATTTCGATACGTTTATCTGCCGCAGCGATAAGGATCGGCGCTCGGGCGGCGGGCCTGTCGGACGAGGAAATCAGGTCATGCGGCCGACTGTCGGATGTCGGCGCGCGTCGATATGCAGCGATCGTGCGACGCACGCCTTCGGTGTGCTCTCGGTTGAAAGGACGGCCGAGGGTCGAAGCGTTTGTCGCTCCGCCGACGCGTGCGCGATGCGACATGCCACATCGCGTCGCAGCGAAAACGGACGGCCCGGCGACACAGTTACAAGATAAGCGTTGACTCAAGCATTCGCGGCGGTTAGTGTACGCACCGAAGTCCAAGAAGTCCGATTGCTGTTCATCAATGTCTCGCCCCTCAGCGGTATTCGTTGTCCTCTCTCTCCTTGACGCTTCAAACGCTCTACAACAGGGCAAATCTCCTATTTACTGCTCAAGGATTCATCATGGATACCGGTATCGTCAAATGGTTCAACGACAGCAAAGGCTTCGGCTTCATCACCCCGGACAATGGCGGTGACGACCTGTTCGCTCACTTCTCCGAAATCCGCGCCGACGGCTTCAAAACGCTCGCCGAAAATCAAAAAGTGAGCTTCGAAACGAAGCAGGGCCCGAAGGGTCTGCAAGCGGCCAACATCAAGCCGCTGTAAGTCTCAAGCGCCCGACGTCCGGGAACGGACGCGGGGCGCAGCGCCCCTCCACGACACGTCGTCTTCCTGAAGCGCACGCGCTCGGTGCCAGGCTGCGGCCGTTGATTCGGCCGCCTGCCACGCGTCGCATGCGTCGTTGCGTCTCGCGCTTTCGTCGGCCGGCGACTCTCTTTTGCGCGCTCTTATTGCGCCGGATTCAGCTAGTAACGGCTGTAAATCCGCGCCCGTTCAGCACGGCATGCGCGCGCTCGAATATTATTAAAATCAAAATGCAACACAACCAAACACAACAGTACAACGGCTATGCCATCCAGCCTTCGGCGCATCGCTTGCCCGACGGCAGTTATTCATCCAACCTGCTGCTCGAGCCGATCGACAGCCGCTGCGCCGATCGCCGCTACCAGTTCTATTCGCTCGACTACTTCCCGAGCGAACGGCAGGCGCTGCAGCATTCGGCTCGCTGGGCCCGCAACTGGGTCGATACGCGCGGCTGAACGCAACACCGCGCGGGCGTCGTTCGTTCGCGGCGGAACGCGAGACAGCAATCCTCGCTCTACGACTTCGGCCGCGCATGGCGCAGCCAAGCCGCACGCCGCGCCGGCTTGTCGCGACAACACAAGCACGTGGCCCACGCCTTGCTCACGCCGTGGATGCGCAACATTTCCAGGTTGCGACCAGGCCAGATGGCCGTGCGCAGCGCGGTACTGCCAGGCGCGAAACAGGTGGTCGTCATCGATCATGTGCCGAAGCGGCTGGAGATGGCGCGCCAGGGCGGCGCCGTCACGATCGACTTCGACGAGGAAAGCGTCGTCGAGCGCCTGAACGAACTGACCGGCGGCAAGGGGCCGGAGAAATGCATCGATGCGGTCGGGATGGAATCGCACGCGACACGTTCCATCGACGCGCTGTACGACCGCGTGAAGCAGGCCGTCATGCTGGAGACGGATCGTCCGCACGTGCTGCGCGAGATGATCTACGTATGCCGGCCGCCGGCATCCTGTCGATTTCGGGTGTGTACGGCGGCCTGCTCGACAAGATTCAGTTCGGCGCAGCGATGAACAAGGGGCCGACGTTCCGCATGGGCCAGACGCACGTGAATCGCCGGAGCGCCGACCTCCTCTCGCGGATCGAGCGCGGCCAGATCGATCCGTCGTTTGTGATCACCCATTCGGTGCCGCTCGAGCAAGGGCCGGGAATGTACGAGACGTTCCGCGACAAGCGCGACGGGTGCATCAAGGTCGTCATGAAACCTTGAGGCGGTGCGTCGCGGTCGCTGACGACGGCAGCCTGCGCGATCACTGCCGTACCGACGCGCGCAGAGCGATTCCCCCAATCGACATCGTGAAGCCTCGCGCGGCGGTCGTTGCGCGGGTATACCGCATCGAGCTCCCATTGGAGCGACCAGCGCTGCCGCCTCTCAGCGCCCCTTCGATGCGAGCACCCAGCGCGGGTGTCTGCCAGCGCTCTCCCGATGCGAGTCCCCACCGCCCGCGCCCGTCAACACCCCTTCCCGCCCATCGATTCCACCCGATTTCGCAGAAGACCTTTACTGTGCAGCGACTTAATCGACCGTTGCGCGATCTCCAATAATTGCCGCTCGATTCGTCGGCCGGGGGGGCCGACGCGGCCCGCACGGCGGTTCTGCCGCGCTAATGATAAATATTCCTATGCATTCCACGACCAAACGAAAGGCCCGCGCTCGCATCGCCGCGCTGCAATCCACCCAACGCGCGCGCCGCGCGGGCACGGCCGCGGGGACGGCCGTCGTCGCCTGCATGGCCGGCTTCCTTCCGGCCGCCGCCAACGCGCAGAGCAGCGTGACGCTGTACGGCCTGATCGACACGTCGATCACCTACGCAACCAGCCAGCGCGCCGGCGGCGCCGGCTCGCACGGCAGCGGCAGCGTCGGGCTGACGAGCGGCGCATTGAACGCATCGCGCTGGGGGCTGCGCGGCCGCGAGGATCTGGGCGGCGGGATGGCCGCGATATTCGCGCTCGAAAACGGCTTCTCCGGTACGAACGGCAAGCTGTCGCAGAAAGGCGTCGACATGTTCGGCCGCCAGGCGTGGGTCGGCCTGAGCTCGCACTCGGCCGGCGCGCTGACGTTCGGCCGCCAGTACGACCTGATCATCGACTTCGTCACGCCGCTCGGCGCATCGGGTCCGGGCTGGGGCGGCAATCTGGCCGTGCATCCGTACGACAACGACGATTCGAACCGCAACCTGCGCATCAACCATGCGGTGAAGTACGTGAGCCCGACGTATCGCGGGCTGAGGTTCGGCGCGATGTACGCGTTCTCCAACGCCGCCGGCCAGTTCTCGAACAACGCCGCGTGGAGCGCGGGCGTGTCGTACGAAAACGGGCCGTTGAAGCTCGGCGCCGGCTACCTGAAGATCAGCCGCGATCGCAATGCGCCGAACCCCGACGGTGCGCTGAGCACGATCGACGGCTCGGCGACGATCACCGGCGGCAACCAGCAGATCTGGGCACTCGCCGGACGCTATTCGTTCGGCCCGCACTCGGTCGGCGCCGCATGGTCGCACTCGGCGACCGACGGCGTGACCGGCGTGATGCAAGGCAGCGGCATCACGCCGTTGAAGGGCGAGTCGCTGGTGTTCGACAACTTCTCGGTCGACGGCCGCTATATGGCGACGTCCGCGTTGAGCCTGTCGGCCGCGTACACGTACACGATGGCGCGTTTCGACACGCGCACCGGCCAGACGCGCCCGAAATGGAATCAGGTCGTCGCGCAAGTCGACTATGCGTTCTCGAAGCGCACCGATGCGTATCTCGAAGGCGTCTATCAAAGCGTCAGCGGCGGCCACGGCAATCACGCGTTCGACGCCACCGTCTGGACGCTGACGCCGTCGGCCAACAGCAACCAGGTGGTCGTCGCGCTGGGGCTGCGCCACAAGTTCTGATGCCGTGCTGCCGCGCGTCATGCGCGGCACTGGAACCTTCCCGCGCTGCCCGTGCTGGGGCGGCCGGGAAGCTGGTCGCACCGCGACATTTTTCCTCGCTACGGGAAAGCCGCTGGCGCTCGCCCACGACGAAGCGTCGTGGGCGCAGAACCGCAGGGCCGATCTCGTCTATCGCCGATCGGCTGGACGCCGCGGCCGACGCGGCGTCTACGTCACCCGCGTTCGACGCCCGATGCGCCTACCACCATCCTCCCCGATCTCCCGCGCGACGCAATCGCCGTCGGCGCACCTGCACGCGCCACGTGCGGCTCGTCAGCCGCGAATACGAGGCGCGCGGCCGGTCATGTGGGTGAAACCGGCCAAGCGTGACGACGCGTGCGCGCCCAGGGAAAGCAATCCGCTCCTCTCCACCCAGGGACGCGCCACCCAAGAACCAGCGCTTGCCCCGATCAATCTCCGATGACCGCAGCCGTGCGCGTGATCGCGCATGCACGATCAGCGCGCTGAACCCGATATGCAAAAAGCATGGAATAAGCGGCGCTCGCGATACGTGTTGCCGTTGCGTTGCGCGCGCTCGTACGAAATGGCTCGTCAAGCGATCTGCGCGGCGAAAGGAGGCTGAGATGAAACCGGCACGAGCGACCGCGGCGCTGATCGCGGTGTTGGCGCTGCTGCTGACGACCGGATGCACGTCGGCGGACGGCGGCGCTGCGCAAGGTTCCGGCATGAGCCGATACGGCGGCGCGGGCGGTACAGGCGGAGGCGGTAGCTACTGAAGCATCGTCGGCCGTTTGCGGGCGGAGCGTCGTGCGCGGGCGCCGCCGTAACGCTGCCGCATCGCGAGCGGCGCCCCGTTCAGCCCACGTCCGCATAAATGCCTTCACGTCGGTCGGTGTGGCGCCGCGGGCGCGCCGCTAGCTGCATACAGATTCCCAGACGACGAGCGAGATCACCGCCGCCGAGCACGCGCGCGACGCTCGGCATCCGCCGCGCGCTTTCCCCGCCCGCGAACCGAAGCGCGGCACGGCCCGCACCCGACATCGTTCGGATATAAGCCCTGGCGCGCCTTCCACATGAAATACTTATTGAAATCCTGATGACGGCCTCGCCGCAGGGCGCGACGACCAGTCGCGAGCCGTCGTCCGGAGCGTCCCACGCGCCATAACCGCGGCGCCGCACCGGGGAATCCGCGAGGCTCGCACGCGCGATGTTTCATGGTAATGTCGTCGCATCCGACTCACCGGTCATCCCACCCTCTGCCGCGCGCCGGCGACCGGTTGGAAACCGCCTCGTGTCCAGGTCAAAAACAACCATGGCAGTCAAGGCCCGCCTGCTGAACGCCGTTCTCTCCACGCCGCCCAGCGGCAATCACCACGTGACGGCTGCGCTGCGCCCGTCGATGCTCGTCACGCTGTTCGAAGACGTCCGCCCAATGGCGTTGTCCGGCATCGCGAGCGGCTTCGTCGCGGCGATCGCCCTGATCCGGCTGCAGCAACTCTGGTGTCTGATCTGGCTGTGCGTCGACGTCGGCCTGCTCGCCGCGCGGCTCGCCATTGCCCGCGCCTATGTCGTACACGACGCCGCCGGTGAAGGCCGCCCCGAATACTGGGCGCTGCGCTATGCGCCGGTGTCGCTCGCCGCGTGCTTCGTGCTCGGCCTCGGCGTCATGGGCTGCCTCGATTCGCCCGACATCGAACTCGGCACGCTGTCCGTGATGGTCGCGGGGGGGGTGTTCGGCGGGATCGCATCGCGCAATTCGGCGCTGCCGCGGCTCGCGATGACGCAGGTCACGCTCGGCGTCGTGCCGATCGCCATCGGCGCGCTGCTGGTCGAGCGGCCCGGCGCGTGGCTGCTGCTGCCGCCGCTCGCGATCTATCTCGCCGCCATGCGCACGGTCGTGCAACGCCATTACCGCGTGCTGGTCGCGCTGATCGCGGCGCGTCAGCGCAACGCCGAGCTCGTCACGCGCTTCGACGCGGCGCTCACCTACATGCCGCACGGCCTGTGCATGATCGACGGCGACAGCCGCGTGATCGTCGCGAACCGGCGCACCGCGCAGCTGTTCGGCTCGCCGCGCGAGATCATGCTCGACACGCCGCTGCCCGACGTGATCGCGGCGCTCGGCGCGAACGCGTCGACCGATTCCGACGGCGCCGGCCTCGCGGCGCAATGCGACGTCTGGCTGAGCCACGACGAGCCGGTGCCGCTCGACATCGAGCTTGCCGACGGCCGCCAGCTCGAGCTCACGCGCCATCGTGTGCCGGACGGCAATGCGGTGATCATCGTCGAGGACGTCACCGCCCGCCGCCAGACCGAGCAGCATATCCGGCACCTCGCGCGACACGATGCGCTGACCGGTTTGCCGAACCGTCACGAACTGCATGCTGCCCTGAAGCGGATGCTCTCGCAGCGGCCGCGCCTGCCGAGTCCCGCGCTCGCGGTCATGTATCTCGACCTGGACGGCTTCAAGTCGATCAACGACCGCTGCGGCCATCAGGCCGGCGACGAAGTGCTGATGCAGGTCGCCGAGCGGCTCGCGCGCGCACTGCCGCCCGGCGCGCTGGCGGCGCGCGTGGGCGGCGACGAGTTCATCGTCGCGCTCGACGACACCACGATGCACGAAAGCTCGCTCCTCGCCACGCGGATCATCGGCCAGATCTCGGCGCCCTACACGCTGTCGATCGGCGTGACCGTCAGCCTCGGGATCAGCATCGGCATCGCGCTCGACGACGGCCACGGCAACCCGGACGAGCTGATCCGGCAGGCCGACAGCGCGCTGTACGACGCGAAGTCGGCCGGCAAGGGCATCTATCGCTTCTATTCGGCAGGCAGCCACCGCCCCATCGCCCCGGCCACCGCGAACTGAACGGTAGCCTGTCCGCGCGTTCGCGCCTATCCCGCGGTTCATTTCTGCAACGCATCGCGCGCCGCCGCGCGCGTGCGCGTGTTTCGCGGCAGCCGCCCGTGTCACGTGACGTGTTCCGTAACATCGCCGGCGCGCGCGCCGCACGTTCGCCGCAGAAGCCTGCACGATCGCGGCCGCACGCGGGTTTTCGAGCTTGGCACCCTTATTGCTCCTTGACTGGAAAACAGAACGTCAGGGAGCCCGCACATGAATACCGTCGAAGTCATCAGCCGCGCAGAAACCGTCGATCGAGCGGACGTGATCGACGGCGCCTCGCTGATTCGGCGGCTCGTTTCCGAGCGCCGCATGCCGGCCGCCCGCGAAGCCGCATGCGTCGATAATCCGCCGCTGACGCTGTACGGCGCATTTCGCCAGGGCGTCGCCGATCACGCGGCGCGCCGCGCGAATCCGTATCGCGCGGGCAGCCGTTTCTGGGCGCTGTGGGAAGAAGGCCGTATCGAAGCTGAAACAGCCGGCCGTTGACGCGGCCGCCGGTCGAACGGCACGCGCGGCGCGGCTGCGGCCTCGTCCGACGCGCGTGGGCAGGCCGCTGCTCGTCGATCGGTGATTCACCACTGCAACACGCGGCGCGTACAGCACGCGCACTGCCGGGCGGCGGCCGATCGAGCCGCCGCCTTGCCACGCGTTTCCCGATAAGATGGCGGATTCCGTTCATCGAACGATGCCGCCATGACCGCTTCCCCGTCCCACCGAAATCCGATCCATTGCGAAATCGACCTCGATTCGCAAGGCAAGCACGCGGGCTATCTGCGCTTGCCGCATTCCGTGCATCGCTCCGCGTATGGCTGGCTGCCGATTCCGATCGCGTCGATCCGCAACGGCGAAGGGCCGGTCGTGCTCGTGATGGCCGGCAACCACGGCGATGAATACGAAGGCCAGATCATCGTGTCGCAGCTGATCCGCGAGATCGAGCCGGAGATGATCAGCGGGCAACTGATCCTGCTGCCGATGGCGAACTTTCCGGCGGCCGAGGCAGGCCAGCGCGTGTCGCCGCTCGACGGCGGCAACCTGAATCGCAGTTTCCCCGGCGACCCGACCGGCACGCCGACGCAGATCATCGCGGACTACATCGAGCATGCGCTGCTGTCGCGCGCGCAGTATCTCGTCGATCTGCACTCGGGCGGCAGCTCGCTGCTGTACCAGGGCGGCAACATGCTCGCCATCGATCCGCTCGATGCCGACGAGGCGGCGAAGCTCCACGGGCTGCTCGTCGCGTTCGGGCTGCCGAACGCGCTGCTGCATGCGCCGAACCCCGTGCATTCGGCGTCGGCCGCGCGCCGGCAGCGCGCGATCTCGATCGTCACCGAACTCGGCGGGGCGGGCATGGCCGATCCGGCGCTGATCCGGCTCGGCCGCCACGGGCTGCTGCACTACCTCGGCTATGTCGGGCTGCTGCACGGCGCACTCGTGCCCGATGCGCCGCCGACCGTCACGCGCTTCCTGCGCGTGGACGGCGATCGCCACTTCGTCTATGCATACGAGCGCGGGCTGTACGAACCGCTCGTCGAGCTCGGCGAGCGCGTGACGGCCGGCCAGCCGGCCGCGTGGGTGCACTTCCCCGATACGCCGCTGCGCGAACCGGTGCTGCATCGCTTCAAAGGCGACGGCGAAGTGGTCTGCAAGCGCGTGCCCGCGCAGGTGCAGCGCGGCGACTGCCTGTTTCAGCTCGCCGAAGCATCGACGCCGCCGACGGTCATCGGCTAGTTCGCCGTTCGCCGCCGCACAACCGCTTCATAACGCCGACCGCAACGCCATGCCCAACCTTCCGGGACACGCTCATGGGTGACGCGACCACCGCGCTGATCGACACGAAGATATCGCGCGCGTCGGCGCCGAACGCGGCACGTGCGCTCTACGCACGTCTCGTCGAGGGCGGCGTCATCGTTCCCGAGCTCCGCAGCGGGTTGTCGCTGGGCGCGCCCGCCTTTCCGTTGCGCGCCGACTTCCGCGGGCTGGATGATCTCGAAGGCTGGGGTTCGCCCGAGCGGAAAGTCGATGCCTACAGTCCCGTCGTCACACGCATCACGGCGATTCAGATCGACGTGACCGGTCACGGCTGGCAGACCGGCGCAACGGGGCGGCCGGAACTGGTGGCTTCTGCGGACAATAACGGCCTGTTCATGAACTACGACGGCGGTTTCAGCGTCAATTGCCCGTACTGCCGAGCGGCGATCGAACTCGGCGCAGACGGCAGCGACGAACTCGGTGAGGCGCTCGACGCGTGGTGCCGAGAACCGGAGTCGGCGCGGCTACGCTGCCCGTCGTGCGATTCGATCACGCCGGTGTCCGAATGGCGCTCGGTAAATTACGAATTCGCGGCCGGCCATCTCGGGATGACGCTCTGGGGCGAACACCTGCTGGGATTGGTCGAGCGTCCGTCGAGCGCAGCGGCCAAACACCTGAAGACGCTGTTTTCGGCGATCGAAGGCGCCGAGCCCGCGGTCGTGTTCTGCAATATCTGAGCGCTGCGCGCCTGATCGCCATCCTTGGTTCGATGCGCATGAGCTGCGAGACAACCGACGCGTGGGCCGCCTGTATCTGCATCACATGCAGGCCGAGCGATCACGGCCGCGCAACGCGCACACTCCATGCCCGCTGCAAGCCTTCTGACTTGCGCCGCGAAATCCTTATCGAAATTGCTTCGTTCGCCTTTGCGCGCCGCGCCGCTAACGTGTTCGGAACGGCGGCGGCACGCCCGATGCATCGCAGCACGCACTGAGCACTGAGGCCGCCGCCATCATGACAACCGCGTCGCGATAACGGCACTGACCGGACGGGCCGCATGCCCGGCCTTCGAACGGAACGTCCGCATCGCACGCCCCTCGCGATGCCCATGGCCACGAACGACCGCATCATCGACACGACGCCGCTCGACG
Organism: Burkholderia sp. WP42; assembly: GCF_000745665.1. NCBI lineage: Bacteria > Pseudomonadati > Pseudomonadota > Betaproteobacteria > Burkholderiales > Burkholderiaceae > Burkholderia > Burkholderia sp. WP42. Next base: position 42,572 of record NZ_KN050724.1, read on the forward strand.
TCCGCGCTCAGCCGCTGATCGACGCGCTGATCGACGAATACGCGACGCGCTACGACGCGTACCGCCCCGACAGCCGCGCGGCCGCGCGCGACGAACTCGCGCGCTACCCGGCTGAGCTGTTCGCGCCGCCCGATGGCGCGTTCGTGCTGCTGCTGCGCGACGGCGAGACGATCGGCGGCGGCGCATTCAAGCGCTACGACGCGCAGACCGCCGAGCTCAAACGCATCTGGACGCGCGCGGACCTGCGCCGCCAGGGGCTCGCACGCGCGATCGTCGACGCGCTCGAACAGCGCGCCGCGCGGCAGGGCTATCGGCGCGTCTACCTCACCACCGGCTTTCGCCAACCCGAGGCGTGGGCGCTGTACGACCGCACCGGCTATACGCGGCTGTTCGATGCGTCGATCGACCCCGAAGCGTATTTCCACCTGCGCTTCGGCAAGGACCTCGTCGATCCGTCGCGCACGTCGACGCTCGCCGACCTGTGGGCGCCGCTGCCCGAACCGGCCTTACCGCGCTGAACGCGCCGCGTCGTCGCAAGCGTTTCCGACTCCATCCCAGAAAAACCGTCAACTCCAGGATGCATTCATGCAACGAGCCGTTCCTTTCTCGCCGCGCGCCGTGCGCACGCTGGCGGCCGCGCTGATCGGCGCGACCGCGATCGCCGCGGCGGCCGCGACCTTCGACCTGAGCCCCGAGCAGCACGGCCGCCCGCGCGGCACGGCCGATGCGGCCGTACAACGCGCGGTGCCGCCGACGTTCAAGTTCGCCGAGGCCGGCACGCTGACGATCGGCATCGCGCCGAGCCTGCCGCCGATCAGTACCTACGCGACCGACGCGCGCACGGTGATCGGCTTCGACGCCGACATCGGCCAGCTCGTGTCCGACAGTCTCGGCCGCAAGCTGAAGATCATCCCGCTCGCGTGGGCCGACTGGCCGCTCGCGCTCGAATCCGGGAAAGTCGACGCGGTGATCTCGAACGTGACCGTCACCGAGGAGCGCAAGCAGAAGTTCGATTTCTCGACCTACCGCAAGGACCAGGTCGGCTTCTACGTGCGCAACGACAGCAAGATCCAGTCGATTCGCGAGCCGAAGGACGTCGCCGGGCTGCGCATCGTGACCGACGCCGGCACCAACCAGGAAAAGATCCTGCTCGCGTGGGACCGCGAGAACGTCGCGCATGGCCTGAAGCCCGTGCAGGTCCAGTACTACGACGACCAGGCGATGCGCATCGTCGCCGTGCAGTCGGGCCGTGCGGATGCCGTGTTCAGCGTGAACTCCGTGCTCGCCTACCAGAGCGCGCAGCAAGGCAAGACACGCGCGGTCGGGGCGATCAGCGGCGGCTGGCCGCGCACCGCCGACATCGCGATCGCGACGCGCCGCGGCAGCGGCCTCGCCGATCCGCTGACCGTCGCGCTCAACGGGCTGATTCGCAGCGGCAGCTACCGGCAGGTCCTCGAGCGCTGGAGCCTCGGGGCCGAAGCGATCGACCAGTCGCGCACGAATCCGCCCGGCCTGCCGAAGAGCTGAGCGGCCCCTTCCCTGACGCCCCCGCGAGAACGCCCATGTCATATTCGCTTTCCTTGCTGGACAAGAGTCCGATCGCCGACGGCGCGAGCGCGGCCGACGCGCTGCGTTTCACGACGACACTCGCGCAGCGCGCCGAACAGCTCGGCTACGAGCGCTTCTGGGTCGCCGAGCATCACGGCGCGCCGGGCCTCGCGAGTTCCGCGCCCGAGATCGTCGTCGCGCATCTGCTGGCGCATACGTCGCGCATCCGCGTGGGTTCGGGCGGCGTGATGCTGCAGCACTACAGCCCGTTCAAGGTCGCCGAGACGTTCAAGCTGCTCGCCGCGCTCGGGCCGGGCCGCGTCGATCTCGGCATCGGCAAGGCGCCGGGCGGGCTGCCGCTGACGACGCGCGCGCTCCAATGGGGCCACGACCACGCGCGCAAACCCGACTTCGCGACACAGCTCGCGACGCTCGACGCATTCCTCGGCTGGGGTGTCGCCGAAGATCATCCGCTCGCCGGCGCGGTCGCGCTGCCGGTGCCGCCGCACGCGCCCGAACGCATCCTGCTCGGCGGCTCGCCCGACAGCGGCGCGCTCGCCGCCCGCCATGGCTGGCGCTTCTGCTACGCCGGCCACTTCAACGGCGACGACGCGAACCTCGAACGCTCGCTCGCCGCATACCGCGATGCGGGCGGCACGCGACCGCTCGTTGCGCTGTACGCGGTCGCCGCCGCGACCCGCGACGAAGCGGAACGACTGATCGGCGCGCTCAGGATCTTCAAGCTGCAATTCGCCGGCGGCTCGAGCTTCAACCTCGCGAGCGCACAAGCCGCCGCCGAATTCGCGCGGCAAAGCGGCGCGTCCGATTACCGGATCGACGAACTGCGCCCGACCGTGCTGGCCGATACGCCCGAGCGCATCCATCGCGCGCTCGACGCGCTCAGCCGCCGGCTCGACGTCGATGCGTTCGTGATCGACTCACCGGTGACCGATTACGCCGCGCGGCTCGCGTCGACCGAATGGCTGGGCGGTGCGCAGTCGATCAGCCGCGCGCAACCGGCCGTCGCGGCCGAACGCGCCCCTTCCCCCGACCACAACGCGTGACACGCCCATGACGACCCGACGATCGATCCCCTTCGGCCTGATGCTGCAAGGCGCAGGCAGCCACATGAACGCGTGGCGGCATCCGAGCAACCCGCCGGACGCGAGCATCAACCTGGACTTCGCGATCGGCATCGCGCGCAAGGCGGAGGCCGCCGGCATCGCGTTCGCGTTCGTCGCCGACGGCCTCTACATCAACGAGAAGTCGATCCCGCATTTCCTGAACCGCTTCGAGCCGCTGACCGTGCTGTCGGCGCTCGCGGTCGCGACGAAGAAGATCGGGCTCGCGGGCACGATCTCCACGTCGTACAGCGAGCCGTTCACGGTCGCGCGCCAGCTCGCGTCGCTCGATGCGATCAGCGGCGGCCGCGCGGGCTGGAACGTCGTGACGACGCCGCTCGAAGGCACGGCGAAGAATTTCGGCAAGGTGCATCCCGAGCATGCGTTGCGCTACGAGATCGCCGATGAATATCTCGAGGTCGTGCAAGGGCTGTGGGACAGCTGGGACGACGGCGCGTTCGTGCGCGATCGTACGAGCGGCCGCTTCTTCGATCGCGACAAGCTCCACACGCTCGACCATCACGGCCGCTTCTTTCAGGTCGCCGGCCCGCTGAACATCCAGCGCTCGCCGCAGGGGCAGCCGGTGATCTTTCAGGCCGGCTCGTCCGACACCGGCATCGGGCTCGCCGGCAAGTATGCGGACGCGGTGTTCACGCATTCGCCGTCGCTCGACGAAACCGCCGCATTCACGCGCCGCGTGAAGCAAAGCGCGGTCGAGCACGGGCGCCAGCCGGGCGACGTGAAGGTGTTCCCCGGCGTGGGCCCGATCGTCGGCCGCACCGCGGCCGAAGCCGAAGACAAATACCAGGCGATCCGTGCGCTGCTGACGATCGACGAGGCGCTCGCGTATCTAGGCCGCTACTTCGATCACCACGACTTTACGCAGTACGCGCTCGATGCGCCATTCCCCGAACTCGGCGAGATCGGCCGCAACAGCTTCCGCTCGACCACCGACCGCATCAAGGCCGACGCGAAGCGCAAAAACCTTACGCTGCGCGAGACGGCGCTCGCCGTCGCGACGCCGCGGCCGAACTTCATCGGCACCGCCGAGCACGTCGCCGACGAGTTGATCCGCTGGCACGACGCCGGGGCAGGCGACGGTTTCATCCTCGGCTTCCCGGTGCAGGCACAGGGCGTCGACGACTTCGTCGACCTCGTGATTCCGATCCTCGAGGCGCGCGGCCGCTACAGCCGCGACCTGCCGGGCAGCACGCTGCGCGATCACCTCGGCCTGCCGCGCAAGGCGAGCCGTTACGCGCCGCGCGACGCCGTGCAGCAGCAGAGCGACGCGGCCGAAGCGCACGCATGACGCCGCTGCGCCGCCGCGTCGAGCGCGGCGCTTACCACCGACGACCCGATCGAGGACTCTCACCGACATGAGCGACACGACCCATCTCGGCGGCGCGCTGGCGCCGCTGCCTTCCCCGGACGCGCAAGGCGCGCACGCGCGTCTTCGCATCGTGCCGGCGCGGCACCGGTCGCGCCTGGCCGGCACCATGCTCGCGCTCGTGCTGATCGCGCTGGCGCTATATTCGATCCTCGGCAATCCGCAATGGGGCTGGCCGGTGTTCGCCGAGTGGTTCCTGTCGCCGCCCGTGCTGTCGGGGCTCGCGCGCACGCTCGTGCTGACCGCGCTCGGCGCGGTGTTCGGCTTCGCGCTCGGCGCACTGGTCGCGCTCGCGCGGCTGTCACGCTCGCGCCTGCTCGCCGCGAGCGCGTGGACGTTCGTGTGGCTGTTCCGTTCGATTCCGCTGATCGTGCTGCTGCTGATCCTCAACAACCTCGGCTATCTGTACGAGCACGTGCGGCTCGGCGTGCCGTTCACCGACATCGTCTGGTTCGACACACCGACCACCGACCTGATCTCCCCGTTCTTCGCGGCCGTCCTCGGCCTCACGCTGAATCATGCGGCGTTTTCCGCCGAAGTGATCCGCGGCGGCATCCTTGCGGTCGATCAGGGCCAGCTCGAAGCGGCCGCCGCGCTCGGGCTGCCGCGCGGCCGTCAGACCACGCGGATCGTGTTGCCGCAGGCGATGCGCGCGATCCTGCCGACGGCATTCAACGATCTGATCACGCTCGCCAAGGGCACGTCGATGGTGTACGTGCTCGCGATGCCCGAGTTGTTCTATACGGTGCAGGTGATCTATCGCCGCAACCTCGACGTGATCCCGCTGCTGATGGTCGCGACCGTCTGGTATCTGATCATCCTGACCGTGCTGTCCGCGATCCAGGTGCAGGTCGAACGCCACTATGCGCGCGGCGCGCTGCGCAATCCGCCGCCGTCGGCGTTGACCTTCGTGCTGGCGCTCGCCCGCGCGCTGTGGCGGCGTACCGCGGCACGCAACGCGACCGCGCGCGCGGTTGCCGTCGGCGACGCTGCAGCCGTTGCGCCGCCGCTCGTCGGCGGCGACGTGGCCGTGCACAACGTGTCGAAGCAGTACGGGCCGCAGCACGTGCTCGACAACGTGTCGTTCGTCGCGCCGCGCGGCAGCGTGACGGTAATCGTCGGGCCGTCCGGCTCCGGCAAGTCGACGCTGCTGCGCACGATCAATCATCTGGAACGCGTCGACGACGGCTTCATCGACATCGACGGCGAGCTGATCGGCTATCGACGTGAAGGCGACGTGCTGTACGAGCTCAACGAGCGCGACGTGCTGAAGCGCCGCGCGGCGGTCGGCATGGTGTTCCAGAACTTCAATCTGTTCCCGCATCTGACCGTGCTGGAGAACCTGATCGAGGCGCCGGTCGCCGTCGGCGGCGTCGCGCACGATGCGGCCGAGCGCACCGCGCGCGCGTTGCTGGCACGCGTGGGCCTCGCCGACAAGGCCGATGCGTATCCGCGCCAGCTGTCCGGCGGTCAGCAGCAGCGCGTCGCGATCGCGCGGGCGCTCGCGCTGCGTCCGAAGGTGCTGCTGTTCGATGAGCCCACGTCGGCGCTCGATCCCGAACTCGTCAACGAAGTCCTCGACGTGATCAAGGAACTCGCGCGCTCCGGCACGACGCTCGTGATCGTCACGCACGAGATCGGCTTCGCACGCGAAGTCGCCGACAACGTGCTGTTCATGGAGCGCGGACGCATCGTCGAGTCGGGGCCGCCCGCAGTCGTCCTCGATGCGCCGGCGCATCCGCGCACGCGTGCGTTCCTGGCGCGCGTCCTGTGATGCGCGCCGCCCTTCCGCTGCGAGGCCTGCACCGATGACCGACCGACGCCTGTTCATCACCGCCGCGCTGGCCGCCGTCGCGAGCCTGCGCTCGCACGCCGTATTCGCCGAAGCCGCGACGGCCGACCTCGACCCGCGCCAGGCCGGCCGCATCCGCGCCGCGCGCGACGCCGCCGCGATCCGCGCGGCCGGCAACTATCGCTGGGTGCGCGACGGCGCATTCACCGTCGCGATCGCGCCGCACGCGCCGCCCGTGTCGACCTATGCGACCGACGCACGCACGGTGGTCGGCGCCGATCCGGATTATGCGCAGCTCGTCGCCGATGCACTGGGCCGCGCGCTGCTGCTCGTACCGATCGCATGGGCCGACTGGCCGCTCGGGCTCGCGTCCGGCAAGTACGACGCCGTGATCTCGAACGTGGGCGTGACCGAGAAGCGCAAGGAGAAGTTCGACTTCACGACCTACCGGCTCGGACTGCACGGGTTCTACGTGCGCAGCGCGAGCCCGATCGCGAGGATCGCCGAACCGAAGGACATTGCGGGCCTGCGCGTGATCACCGGCGCGGGAACGAGCCAGGAGCGCATCCTGCTCGAATGGAGCCGGCGCAATGTCGCACAAGGGCTGAAGGCGACCGAGCCGCTCTATTTCGACGACGATGCGGCAGCGCGCGTCGCGCTGCTGTCCGGTCGCGCCGACGCCGAACTGAATCCGAATGCGTCGCTCGCGTACGAGGCCGCGCGTGACGGCAAGATCCGTCGAGTGGGTGTCGTGAACGCGGGATGGCCGGTGAAGGCGGACGTCGCGATCGCGACGCGCCGCGGCAGCGGGCTGGCGCCGGCGCTGACGCTCGCGACCAACACGCTGATCGACAACGGCCGCTACGGCCAGGCGCTGGCACGCTGGGGATTGCAGAGCGAGGCGCTCGCGCGCGCGGAAACGAATCCGCCGGGGCTGCCGTCGTTTTGATTCGATGCGGCGGTGGGGCTGCCGTCGCATGCTACCGGCAGCGCGGGTAACGTGGCGCGGTTCGGGTTGCGCGTCTTCCGCGAAATTCGATCGATCGGCTCGTGCGCTTGATCGGCATACCGTCGAGCCGCGCTGCCGGCGGCTTCAGGCGCGTGCGCACTGCCACGCAGATCGCGATGCGCGGCGAATGCGCACGAACCATCACGATGAGATCGATGCGCACGCGGCGCTGCGCTGGCGCCGTTCACGGGTGATCGCCGGTCGCGGCGACATCGTCACCGCGCGGCAGCCGTCTGTTGCGCGGCGGCCGCAAACGCGCCCGCATACGAGCGGTCGAGCAGTTTCGTCGTGTCGTAGGCAACCGGGATCACGCCGGCCTTGTGCAGGAAGTCGGCGGTATTCTGCGCGTCCTTCGCGGCAGCGTCGTCGACGGGGCCCACGCGCTGGTGCGCATTGCCGAGCCAGCGATACGCGACGTCCGGCTCGAGCTGCGCACGCTTCGCCCACAGCTGCGCGTATTCGCGCGGATGACTGTCGACCCACTGGCGCGCCGCCACCACGCGCTTCAGGAAATCGGTGATCTCCGCGCGTTTGCCGGCTGCGGCCTCGTCGTTCGCGGCGACGAAGCTGAGCGCGGGCATCAGCCCCTGCGCGGTCGTCACCGGCCGCGCACCCTGCCGCAGCGCGAGCGTGCTGACGAACGGCTCCCATAACGACACGGCGTCAACCGAGCCGTTCGCGAGCGCATTGGTCGCGTCGATCGGCATCAGGTATGCGTACTTGACGGAATCCATCCGCAGGCCCGCGTGTTCGAGTGCGCGCAGCACCAGTTGCTGGCTCCACGCACCGCGCCACACCGCAATGGTTTTGCCCTGCAGGTCGGCCACCGTGCGCACGGGCGAATTCTTCGGTACGAGGATCGCGACGCCGTCGAGGCTCTGCCGCGACACCGCCACCACTTTCACCGGCGCGCCGCGTGCGGCCAGCGTCAGCAGCGCGGAATCGCCGAGGAAGCCGACGTCGATCGCATTGCCGCTCAGGCTTTCGGCGACCGGCGCGGCGGCCTGGAAGTGCTTCCACTCGATCGCGTAACGCACGTCCTTCAGCACGCCGGACGCTTCCATCGACGCCTGGATGTTGAAGTAATTCTGTTCACCGACGCGCAGCGTGACGGTGTCTTTCGCGATGCCCGGCTGCGCGGCGAGCGCGAGCAGCAGCGCGGTGACGATTCGGCTCGACAACGTGATTTTCTCCGGTAGTTGACTGGCGTGCGCATCGCAGCAGCGCCGGATAGCGCATCGAACGAAGCACACGGCGCACGCCATGAAACCGTCGACGATACGTCGATCGCCGGCATCGAACAAACGCAATATTCTGCTATCGAAAGGCGCAAATCTTCGATGGCAGGACGGCGCGCATGCCGATGTTGCAACGCGCCACGGGAAAGCCGTTCGAGGACATCCTCGACAGATATTTCGTACGCGAAATACACCGAGAACTATATTTCGCATGCAAATTACCTTTCTGAACGAGGACGGACATGACATCGGAACCCATCGCGTTTTCCGCCGCCGACGGCTATGCGCTGCGCGGCACGCTCTGGTCGCCGGACGCGCCGCCGCGCGCGCTGGTGCTGATCCACCCGGCGACCGCCGTGCCCGAGCGCTTGTACGCCGGCTTCGCACGCTTTCTGACGACGCGCGGCTTCGCGGCGCTGACCTACGACTATCGCGGGATCGGCGCATCGCGGCCCGCGCGGCTCAACAAGCTGCAGGCCCGCATGCGCGACTGGATCGAACTCGACGTCGGCGCGGCCATCGCATGGGCGCGCGACACGCACCGCGCACTGCCGCTGCTGGCGGTCGGGCACAGCGTCGGTGGCCACGCGGTCGGCCTGTCGGCCGGCACCGCGCATCTGCGCGCCGCCGTGCTGGTCGCCGCCCACGCGGGCAGCACGCGGTTGATCGAAAGTGCGGCCGAACGCCTGAAGGTGCGCCTGATCCTGCACGTGCTCGGTCCGCTCGCGTCGGCGCTGCTCGGCTACGTGCCGGGCAAGCGGCTCGGGCTCGGCGAGGACCTGCCGGCCGGCGTGTTCCGCGAATGGAGCCGCTGGACCGCGCTGCCGCACTACTTCTTCGACGATCCGACGCTCGGCGCGGCCGAGCGCTTTTCGAAACAGCGGCTGCCGATTCTCGCGGTCGGCTTCGACGACGATCCGTGGGCCAATCGGCGCGCCATCGACCTGCTGGTAAGCTACCTGACCGGAGCGGCCGTCGAACGCCGGCAGATCGATCCGCACGCGGCGGGCACCGGCCCGGTCGGGCACATGGGCTTCTTCCGCAGCCGGCCGGGCGCCGTGCTGTGGCCGGGCGTCGCCGACTGGCTCGCGCAGGCGCTCGACGCGCGCCGCGACGCCGACCGCCCATCCCTTTCCATCGCAGCCGGGAACCGAGCTTGAGCGAACATCGACGACTGTTTTTTCTGTTGAACATCGGCCAGCGGCGCGTACAGCGCTGGGTCGACCGCAAGGCCGAGACCGACGCGCGCGCGAGCGCCGCGCAGGCCGGCGTGCTGTTCTTCCTCGCGAAGCAGGACGGCGCGCTGATCGGCGAAGTCGGCGCGGCGCTGCAACTCGCGCCGTCCGCGATGACGGGGCTCGCCGACCGGATGGCGAAGGCCGGCCTGCTCACGCGCCACGCCGATTCGGACGATGGGCGCGCAACGCGTCTGTTCCTCACCGACGAAGGTCATGCGGCGCTCAAGCGCGCGCGCGTGTTGCTGCGCGAGCTGAACGGCAAGCTGTCCGACGGCTTCTCCGACGACGAACTCGACGTCGTCGCGCGCTGGCTGAACGCCTTGCAGCAGCGCTTTCCGGCCGAGCGCTGACCGCCGGCGCGGCGCGCCGCATCGGCTGCGTGCACCGCGTTCCGCACCTAATCGATAGCGATTCCAATTCGCGCTTCGATTCGGTTTCCGAAGTTTTTCGAAGGAAAATTTTGCGCGCCTGCGCGAGCCGTTTCGGCAACGCTTTCCGGCTACGCTCTGTTACAAAAAATTGCCCCCCGCGCCGCATACGGATCACCTACATTCCATTCCACTTCGATGCATTCGTCGTAGGCGCCGACCAAGCAACGAAAAGCAATGAAAACGAAGCGGAGTCTCACCGACGTGCTGGCGGGATCCAGCACCTGCGGCTTGCGATGACCGAAGCGGCTTCCTGATCGCCCGATCCGTCTCGTGCACGGCATCCGTTGCCGTGCGCCGGTTCGTGTCGGCTCGCCATGCCATCGCTGCCGCACCTCAACGAGGAGCAGTCCATGCGACGCCAGATCGTGTTCCACTCGCCCGTCACCCGCCTCACCCGCCTGACTCGACTCAGCCGATTTAGCCGACTCTCCGGCGCGCTGGCGATGGCCGCCGTCGCGACCGCGGCCCATGCCGACCCGGTCGTCGTGTCGGGGCCCAGCCCGTTCGCCGCCTGCACCATCGGCGGCCCCGGCACGAACTACGTGAACGCCGAGGTCGAGCCCTGGCTGTCGGTGAACCCCGCGAATCCGACCAACATGATCGCGGTATGGCAACAGGACCGCTGGTCGAACGGCGGCGCGCACGGGCTCGTCGCCGGCTACACGTTCGACGGCGGCTCGACCTGGGCGCGCACGCCGCAACCGTTCAGCGCCTGCGCGCCGGGCGGATTGAAGTACGAGCGCGCGTCCGATCCGTGGGTGTCGTTCGGGCCGGACGGCACCGCGTACTCCGTGTCGATCTCGTTCAATCAGTCGAACAACAGCAACGCGGTCGCGGCGTCCGTGTCGGCCGATGGCGGGCAAACGTGGAGCCGCCCGGCCGTGCTGATCGCGAACGACGAACCGACGACGCAGTTCTTCAACGACAAGGAATCGGTCACCGCGAACCCGGTGAAGGCCGGCACCGCGTATGCGGTGTGGGACCGCCTCGAGCTGCCCAACGGCAACCCGTATGCGAACCTGCACACGCAGGCGTACCGCGGGCCGACGTTCTTCTCGAAGACGACCGATGGCGGCAAGACCTGGAGCGCGGCGAAGGTGATCGTCGACGTGCCGTCGCGCCAGCAGACGATCGGCAACCAGATCGTCGTCGATCCGAAGACGGGCACGCTGTACGACTTCTTCGATCTGATCCAGCCGCCGTTCAACAAGGCGGCCGGCAAGGTCGCGTTCATCAAGTCGAGCGACGACGGCGCGACGTGGAGCAAGCCGCAGGTGATCGCCGCGCTGCAGACGGCCGGCGTGACCGACCCGAACACCGGCGAACCGGTGCGCACCGGCGACATCATTCCGGAGCCCGCGATCGATGCCGCGTCCGGACAGCTCTACGTCGTCTGGCAGGACGGTCGATTCAACGGCGGCAACTACGACGAGATCGCGCTATCGACGTCGAAGGATGGCGGCGCGAGCTGGAGCGCGCCGCTGCAGGTAAACACGCCGACCGGGCGTGCGGCGTTCAATCCGTCGGTGCGGGTCGACAGCGCCGGGGCGGTGATGGTCACCTACTACGACTTCCGCGACCTCGCGGCCGGCAACACGACGACGCTGCCGACCGGATTCTGGCGCAAGATCTCGCACGACGGCGGTGCGACGTTCGCCGACGAGCGGCGCGTCGGCGGTCCGTTCGACATGAAGCTCGCGCCGAACGCGGAAGGCTTTTTCATCGGCGACTACCAAGGGCTCGACGTGCTGCCGTCTTCGTCGTTCCACCCGCTGTTCGTGCAGACCAACGCGGGCAACCTGACGAACCGCACCGACGTGTTCTTCGCGCCGTGATGCGCACGTAAGCGCAGCGCAGCCGCGACGTTTCGCGCGTCGCGGCTGCGCATCCGACGCTGGCGCGTCACTGCATGTCGGTCAGCACGATGCGCCCGTCGATCTTCCCTTCGCGCAAACGGGTGAAGATGTCGTTGATGTTGCCGAGCCGGTCGCGATGGATATGCGCGCGCACGAGGCCGTCCGCAGCGAAATCGAGCGACTCCTGCAGATCGCGGCGCGTGCCGACGATCGAGCCGCGCACCGTGATGCCGTTCAGCACGGTCGAGAAGATCGGCAGCGGAAAATCGCCCGGCGGCAAGCCGTTGAGCGCGACCGTGCCGCCGCGCCGGACCATCCCGAGCGCCTGCGCGAACGCGCTGCGCGATACGGCCGTGACCAGCACGCCGTGCGCACCGCCGATTTCCTTCTGGATGACCTTCGCCGGATCGTCGACCGATGCGTCGATCGTCAGCTCCGCGCCCAGTTGCCGCGCGAGCTCGAGCTTCGCCGGCGACACGTCGATGGCCGCGACGTGCAGGCCCATCGCCCGCGCGTACTGCACGGCCACGTGGCCGAGGCCGCCGATGCCGGAAATCGCGAGCCACTGGCCCGGACGCGTATCGGTGACGCGAATGCCCTTGTAGACCGTCACGCCCGCGCACAGGATCGGCGCGATCTCGTCGAAGGCGACCTGCGCCGGCAGATGGCCGACGTAGTTCGGATCGGCCAGCACGTATTCCGCGTAGCTGCCGTTGACCGAGTAGCCCGTGTTCTCCTGTCCGTGGCACAGCGTTTCCCAGCCCGTGTGGCAGTACTCGCAATGGCCGCACGCCGTGTACAGCCACGGCACGCCGACGCGATCGCCTTCGCGCACATGCGTGACGCCCGCGCCGACTGCCGCGACGATGCCGACCCCTTCGTGGCCGGGAATGAACGGCAGCGTCGGCTTCACGGGCCAGTCGCCGTCGGCGGCGTGCAGGTCGGTATGGCAGACGCCCGTCGCCTTGATGTTGACGAGAATCTGGCCGGGGCCGGGCGTCGGCACCGGGACTTCCTCGATACGCAACGGTTCGCCGAATGCGTGAACGACGGCCGCTTTCATGGTTTGGGTCATGCCCTGCTCCTGTCTGGTCGATGACCGGGCCAGTATCCGGGCTCGAGACCGCAACGACTTGATACGTATCAACGCTACGGGAAACGCACGCGATTGCGGCCGGTTCGCAGCGCGCCGTCGTGTGCAGCGCGGCCGTGCGCACGCTCGCAGCACCGCCTCGGGCCGTTGGCCGGCGTCGCCGATGAAGCGGTACGTCGGCGCATGGGCGGCATCGTCCCGGTTTGAATCAGAAATGATATAACGTATCATTATCGATGCTCGTCCGTCGTCATGGTGCGTTATCGACACGGCCGGGCGCCGCCGGATCGGATCCGCAGCGGGTCGGTGCGCGCACGCGATGAAACAATATATCGTTTCGATGTGTGCTCGCCGGGCTGACATTCCGATCCGATTTCTACACAAATTCCAATGTCTTCACCGCTCATGCGCGACCTTCGCCGTCTACCGCTTCGCCGGCTTCAGCCCGTCTCTCTGATGCTGTTCGCCGCCGTCACGCCCGCCCATGCGGCCGACCCGCCTGCCACGTCGCCGCCCGCGCCGCTGGCGCCGATATTCGTGACCGCGAACCCGCTCGGCGACACCGACCCGATCGCCGCCACCACGCAGTTGAGCGGCGACGCGCTCACGCGCCGCCAGGCCGATTCGCTTGGGGAAACGCTCGACGGCCTGCCCGGCGTGTCGACCACGACTTACGGGCCGATGGTCGGCCGGCCGATCATCCGCGGCATGGACGGCGACCGGATCCGGCTGCTGCAGAACGGCGTCGCCGCCTACGATGCGTCGTCGCTGTCGTACGACCATGCGGTGCCGGAGGACCCGCTGTCGATCGAGCGCATCGAGATCGTGCGCGGGCCGGCCGCGCTGCTGTACGGCGGTAATGCGGTCGGCGGCGTGGTCAATACGATCGACAACCGCATTCCGCGCGAAGCGATCGAAGGCGTGACGGGCGCGCTCGACGCGCGCTACGGCGGCGCGAACGCAGTGCGCGCCGGCGCCGCCCAGGTCGAAGCCGGCAACGGCCACTTCGCGTTTCACGTCGACGCGTTCGATCGCGAGACCGGCAAGCTGCGGATTCCCGGCTATGCGCGCAGCAGCGCACTGCGCTCGACGGACGACGCCGACACGCCGCAACCCTCCGGGAGCGTTCCGAACAGCGACGGCCGCGTGCACGGCGGCGCGGTCGGCAGCGCGTACACGTGGGCCGACGGTTTCGCCGGCCTGTCGTACAGCGGCTACGAATCGAACTACGGTTCGGTCGCGGAAGACGGCGTGCGCCTGCGGATGCGCCAGGAGCGCGTCGCGTTCGCGTCCGAGATGCGCAATCTCGACGGCCCGTTCACGAAGCTGAAATTCGACTTCGCGTACACCGACTATCGGCACAAGGAGGTCGACGACGGCGAAACCGCGACCGTGTTCCGCAACCGCGGCTACGAGGCGCGCATCGAAGCGCGGCACCGGCGCATCGGCCCGTTCGAAGGCGCACTCGGCGTGCAGTTCGGCCAGAACACGTTCTCCGCGCTCGGCGACGAAATGCTCGTGCCGTCGACGCGCACCAACAGCGTCGCGCTGTTCGGCCTCGAGGAATGGCAGGTCGCCCCGGCGCTGAAGCTGAGCGTCGGCGGACGGTTCGAGCACGTGCAGGTCGATCCCGATCCGGCCGGGATCGCGAAGTTCGCCGACGCGCGAGCGCGCGACTTCAACGCCGGCAGCGTGTCGGCCGGCGCATTGCTGTCGCTGACGCCCGTGTGGTCTGTCGCGGCAAACGTCGCGTACACGGAACGCGCCCCGACCTTCTACGAGCTCTACTCGAACGGCCCGCACGATGCGACCGGGCAGTTCCTGATCGGCAACCCGAACGCGTCGAAGGAAAAGGCCGTATCGACCGACCTGTCGCTGCGTTATGCGAGCGGCCCGAACCGCGGCAGCGTCGCGGTGTTCTACAACCGCTTCTCCAACTACCTGGCCGAGTACAACACGGGCCGGATCGTCGACGACCACGGCGACCCGGTCGCGCCCGGCACCGCCGATGCGCTCGACGAGGCGATCTACCGCGGCGTGCGCGCGGAGTTCTATGGCGTCGAGCTCGACGGCAAGTGGCGCGCGTTCGCGCAGCGCGGCCACACGATCGATCTGGAACTCACCGCCGACTACACGCACGCGCGCAACGTCGACACCGGCCAGCCGCTGCCGCGCATCGCACCGCTGCGCGCGACGCTCGCCGCCGACTACGGCTACGGCCCGTTCGGCGCACGCGCACAGCTCACGCGCGCGTGGGCGCAGCATCGCGTGCCCGACAACGACTTCCCGACGGACGGCTACACGTCGCTCGGCGTGCTGCTGACCTACAAGTTCCGCGTCGGCGCGACGCACTGGCTCGCGTTCCTGCGCGGCGATAACCTGACGAACCAGGAAATCCGCTACGCGACGTCCGTCGTGCGCACCTTCGCGCCGCAAGGCGGCCGCAGCGTGATGGCCGGCCTGCGTACGACGTTCTGACGTTCTGACCGCCGACCGGTCCGCGACGCAGGTCGCGGGCCGGTCGGCGGCGGGAAACTGCGCGTTCGCGCGTCTCGCGCACTGAGTGCGTGGTCACGAGGTCCGGACACACACCACCGACAGCGGGCTCGAGCTGACCGAAGTCCGACAGGCGCACTAGCATCCGCAGGATCAACTCGCCAACTGAAGGACACGATGGCGAGCGCGCCTGACACGACCGATCGCGCACGTGAACGCGTCGCCGAGATCGTGTGGAGCGCGGCCGGCTACGAATCCGTCGCGCGCGACATCGTCGAACTCGCGCACGGACCGGCAAGCAAGCCGAAGCGAGCGCCGATATCGACGACTTCTGCAAACCGTTGCTCGCGCAACTTGTTCGTGCGGACGACGCGTATGCAACCTGCACGTATGAGCGCGGGGTAGTGATCGCGCAGGGATGCGTCGACCGCTGCGCAACCGAGCGCAACGTGCCGCCGGCCATCGGCTCAATCGCGGTCGCGATTCAGCGACGCACGAACAGCGCTTGCGCGTTTTTATCGGCTCGATGCGCAATTTTTATTCCCGAAGATCCGATACGGCACACGACGCGTATTGCGACCGCGCGCCATTCCGTTCAACCCGGACGCGCACTTTTAAATCAGGCGAATGACGAGTATGCTTAAAAAGCACTCCACGTTCGGACGGCGAATCGCAGCCCCTGATTCCCTGCCGATCGTACCGCGGCCCCATCGCGCCTCGCGTCGGTGGCGGCGTCCGCCTCGCGCCCTGGCCGCACGAACCTTCCCCAACCATTCGCAGGAGAGCTGGTGAGCCGACTCGTCGTCGTATCCAATCGCATTGCAGATCCCCGTAAAGCCGCCGCCGGCGGCCTTGCCGTAGCCGTGAAAGACAGCCTGCAGGAATCGGGCGGCGTCTGGTTCGGCTGGAGCGGCAGGCTGCGCAGCGAGGGCGAGCGACCCGCGCAGGGCGACGACGTGCAGATCCAGAACGTCGGCGGGATCCAGCTCGCGACGATCGATCTCGATCCGCAGGATTACGACGCGTACTATCTCGGCTACTCGAACAACGTGCTATGGCCGGTGTTCCACTACCGGCTCGATCTCGCGCAGTTCGACCGCCGCTTCGCCGACGGCTACCGACGCGTGAACCAGCTGTTCGCGCGCAAGCTCAGCACGCTGCTGCGGCCGGACGACACCATCTGGGTTCACGACTATCAACTGATTCCGCTCGCCGCCGAACTGCGCGCGATGGGCTGCACGAATCCGATCGGCTTCTTCCTGCATATTCCGATGCCGCCGCCGCCGATCATGGCCGCGATTCCGGAGCACGAATGGCTGATGCGCGCGCTGTTTGCGTACGACCTCGTCGGCTTTCAGACCGAATCCGATCTGCTGCACTTCGAGCACTACGTCGAGGCCGAGGCCGGCGCCGCGCGTCTGCCCGACGGTCGCCTGCGTGCGTTCGGCCGCACGCTGTCGGCCGGCGCGTTTCCGATCGGCATCAACGTCGACGAATTCGCGGCGCTGGCGGAGAATCGCGACGGCATCGACATGTTCGAGCGGATGCGCGATGAATATTCGCGCCGTCAATTGCTCGTCGGCGTCGATCGTCTCGATTACACGAAGGGCCTGCCGCAACGCGTGCATGCGTTCCGTCAGTTGCTCGAACAGTATCCGGAGAATCGCGACCGCGCGACGCTGATCCAGATCGCCGCGCCGAGCCGCGAGGATCTCGGCGCCTACGACGACCTGCGGCGCGAGATGGACAGTCTGTGCGGTGCGATCAACGGCGACTACGGCGAGCTCGAGTGGATGCCAATGCGCTACATTCATCGGACCGTTGCGCGCAAGCGCTTGCCCGGCCTCTATCGCGCAAGCCGTGTCGCGCTCGTTACGCCGCTGCGAGACGGGATGAACCTGGTCGCGAAGGAGTTTCTTGCCGCGCAGGACGAGGCTGATCCCGGCGTGCTCGTGCTGTCGCGCTTCGCCGGCGCAGCCGAGCAACTGAAGCCCGCGCTGCTCGTCAATCCGTACGACACGCAGGGCACCGCGCAGGCGATTCAACGCGCACTCACGATGCCGCTCGACGAGCGCCGCCAGCGCCACAACGCGCTGATGGCGATCGTGCGCAAGACCGATGTGCACTGGTGGCGCACGCGCTTTCTCGATGCGCTGACCGAAGCGGCCGAAGTTGCGGCGGCGGCTGCGTCCTGATTTGCGTTCGCGGGTACGCCGTTATGCGACGTGGGTAGCGCATGCGCTTTCTTGATACGCCGACCGAAGCGACCGAAGTCGATGCGGCCGCTGCGTCCTGACTGACGATCGCGGGCGAGGTGCGATTGCGCATCGCATCGTTCGCATCGTTCGCATCGTTCGCATCGTTCGCATCGTTCGCGCGCGACAGCACCGACGCCGCGAACGTTCCGCCGTGATCCGCAATTCTGCGTAGTCCGGTCCTGTCGAAGACGTTTCTTCAGATCGTATCGATCAGTCGCATCGCGCATCCGGCCGCGCACGCGTGCGCGCCATTCGCAAAACGCGAGCAGCCACGCAGACAAAAATGCCACCGCGCCCGCATCTCGCCACGTCGCTCAATCGGATGAATGACGCAGCGCACCACAAGCGGATGTTGCTCGCACGAACCGCCCTGCCACCCCACCACCCTCGATTCCCGCCCGCCGCGCCCACCGTCGCCGCATAGCTCCGACAAATCCCTTTCATCGCCCCAGCCGACCGCGCTATAGTCGCGTGCATGACATTTTCGTGACAGCGCGAAGCACACCGCCGTGAGCCCGCACGACGCCGGCTCTCGTGCACCTGCGCGCACGCCAGCATGCACCACCCAGCGCGCCCCACATCGAACGACCATCGCCCATTCGAGGAGACCACGACGTGACCGACACCCCCGACCGCCCCGACGATCTTCCCGTTGATGCCGAGCGCCGCCGTGTGCTCGGTGGCCTCGCCACGCTCGGTGCGGGCGTCGCGCTAGGCGGCTGCGAGATCACGTCGGGACGTGCGCCGCGCACGGCCGCCGACCTGCAGCTCGACGAAACACTGCGCCGACACGTGCGTCACATCGTCGTGATCTTTGCCGAGAACCGCAGCTTCGCGAATCTGTACGGCGATTTCCCGGGCGTGCAGTATCCGCTGAGCGCGGTGAAGCCCGAGCAGGCACAGCAACTCGACCGCGACGGTAAGACGCCGCTGCCCGTGCTCCCGAAAATCTGGGGCGGGCTCGTGCCGCAGGCGCAGGAAGTCGACGGCAAGCGTTACGTGATTGCCGAACGCGACATCGACAAGCTGCCGAACGCGCCGTTCCGGCTCGCCGATGCGCAAGGCAAGCCGCTACCCAACGGCGTGATCACGCGCGACCTGTGGCACCGCTTCTATCAGAACCAGATGCAGATCGCCGGCGGCCGCAACAACCAGTTCGCCGCATGGGCCGATTCGGGCGGCCTCGTGATGGGCCACTACCGCAACTCCGCCGACACGCTGCGCCTGTGGAACCTCGCGCGGCAGTACACGCTGTGCGACAACTTCTTCATGGCGGCATTCGGTGGATCGTGGCTCAACCACATGTTCCTGATTTCCGCGCAGCCGCCGGTCTACCCCGACGCACACAAGCATCCGCAGGCGACGAAGCTGCTGTCGAAGGTGGACGGCGACGATCCGGCCGGCACGCGCCTCGCGCTGGCCGCCAATTCGCCCGCGTCGGCGCTCGACGGCCCGCCGAAGTTCGCAGCCGACGGCGCCCTCACGCCCGACGGCTACGGCGTCAATACGATGGCCCCGCCGTACCAGCCGAGCTACGTGCCGCCTGCGGACCCCGGCAATGCCGCGTATGCGGACCCGGCAGACCATCGCGTGATGCCGCCGCAGGCTCACGCGACGATCGGCGATCGCCTGTCGGAGAAGGACGTCGACTGGGCCTGGTACAGCGGCGCGTGGCAATACGCGCTCGAGCATCGCGACACGGGGAGCGTGCCCGACTTCCAGTATCACCACCAGCCGTTCAACTACTTTGCGAACTACGCGCCGGGCACCGATGCGCGTCGCAAGCATCTGCGCGACGCGGGCGTCGGCGACGATCCTTCGACCAATCACTTCCTCGCCGCGGTCGACGCGGGCAAGCTGCCGGCCGTGACGTTCTACAAGCCGCAAGGCAACCTCAACATGCACGCCGGCTACGCGGACGTCGAATCGGGCGATCGCCACATCGCGAACGTGATCGAGCACATCCGCCGTAGCCCGCAGTGGGCGAACACGGTGATCGTAATGACGCACGACGAGAACGGCGGCTGGTGGGATCACGTCGCGCCGCCGGTGGGCGATCGCTGGGGGCCGGGCTCGCGGATTCCCGCGCTGGTGATCTCGCCGTTCGCGAAGAAGGGCCACGTCGATCACACGATGTACGACACGAACTCGATCCTGCGCTTCATCGGCCGCGTGCATGGGCTCGCGCCGCTCGACGGCGTCGCCGCGCGCGACCGTGCGTTCGCCTCGCGCGGCGCGCCGCCGCCGGGCGATCTGACGAACGCGCTCGATTTCGGTTGACGGCCCACTGAGGTTCGTCGAAGCGACGACGTGCGGCTTGCGACCGGTGTAGCAGCCGCACGATGCAGTGCGATGCCGCGCGTCGACGCACGGGCAGCGCGCACCAACGAAAACGTCCCGCGCCGGCAACGCATGCCGGCGCGGCACGTCATGCAGACACCGCGCTTCAGTTGCCGATACGCTGCTCGATCTTCTTCATCGTCTCCGTCAGCTCGGCGGGCAGGCGCAACTTCAGCGTTTCGAACAGCGCGGCGTGCAGCTTCAGCTCGTCGCGCCACTCGGCCGCGTCGATCGACGTCGCCGCATCGAACTGCTCGCGCGTGAAGTCGAGCCCGTCCCAGTGCAGGTCGTCATACGCGGGCGTCACGCCGAACACGTGATCCTCGCCGCCGCCGTTGCCTTCGAGGCGCTCGATCATCCACCTCAGCACGCGCATATTCTCGCCGAAGCCCGGCCACACGAACTTGCCGTTCGCGTCCTTGCGGAACCAGTTCACGCAGTAGATCTTCGGCAGCGTCGCGCCGCTCGCTTCGAGCTGCTTGCCGAGCTTCAGCCAGTGCGCAAAGTAATCGCTCATGTTGTAGCCGCAGAACGGCAGCATCGCGAACGGATCGCGTCGCACGACGCCTTGCTGGCCCGCCGCCGCCGCAGTCGTTTCCGAGCCCATCGTCGCGGCCATGTATACGCCTTCGATCCAGTCGCGCGCTTCGGTCACGAGCGGCACGGTCGTCGAACGGCGCCCGCCGAAGATGAACGCGTCGATCGCCACGCCGGCCGGATCTTCCCAGTCCGCGTCGATCGACGGGCATTGCGACGCAGGCGCGGTGAAGCGCGAGTTCGGGTGCGCCGCCTTGCGGCCCGTTTCCTTGCCGAGCTCCGGCGTCCACGCGTTGCCCTGCCAGTCGATCAGCTTGGCGGGCGGCGTGTCGGTCAGCCCCTCCCACCACACGTCGCCGTCCTCGGTCAGCGCGACGTTCGTGAAGATGACGTTCTCCGTGAGCGTCGAGATCGCATTCGGATTCGTCTTCACGCCGGTGCCCGGCGCGACGCCGAAGAAGCCGGCTTCCGGATTGATCGCATACAGGCGGCCGTCGCGACCCGGCTTCAGCCATGCGATGTCGTCGCCGATCGTCGTGACCTTCCAGCCATCGAAGCCCTTCGGCGGAATCAGCATCGCGAAGTTGGTCTTGCCGCACGCGGACGGGAATGCCGCCGCGACGTGATACTTCTTGCCGGCCGGCGACGTCACGCCGAGGATCAGCATGTGTTCGGCGAGCCAGCCCTGGTCGCGGCCCATCGTCGACGCGATGCGCAACGCGAAGCACTTCTTGCCGAGCAGCGCGTTGCCGCCGTAGCCGGAGCCGAAGCTCCAGATCTCGCGCGTCTCGGGAAAATGCACGATGTACTTGACCGGGTTGCACGGCCACGGCACGTCCTGCTGCCCTGCTTCGAGCGGATGACCGACGCTGTGCACGCACGGCACGAACGCGCCGTCCTCGCCGAGCACGTCGTACACGTCGCGCCCCATGCGCGTCATGATCCGCATGTTGGCCACCACGTACGGGCTGTCGGACAGCTCGACGCCGACGTGCGCGATCGGCGAGCCGAGCGGGCCCATCGAGAACGGCACCACGTACAGCGTGCGGCCGCGCATCGCGCCGCGAAACAGGCCGTTCAGCGTCTCGCGCATTTCATCCGGCGCGATCCAGTTGTTGGTCGGCCCCACGTCGTCGGGCGATTCCGTGCAGATGAAGGTGCGATCCTCGACGCGCGCAACGTCCGACGGATCGGATTGCGCGAGATACGAGTTCGGCCGCTTCGCCGGATTCAGACGCTTGAGCGTGCCCTGATCGACCATCGCCTGACACAGCGCGTCGTATTCCTGCTGCGAGCCGTCGCACCACACGACGCGCTCGGGTTCCGTGAGCGCCGCGATGCGCGACACCCAGTCGATCAGCTTGCGATGTTTGACGAATGCCGGAGGAGCGATCAGCGGGCCGTGCGTCGCTTCGGCCAATGAGTTTTGCGACATGGGGGTGTCTCCAGATTATTGGACGGGGATACAGGATGCGGGGCGAGCCCGCGAGATCGGGATTGCGGTGGGCGTGCAGACTGAAGCGACACGCAGCGCGCGACGCGCGAGCGGAGCGCGCGTCGATGCCGCGATGCGGGCGAGCGTATGTGAACTATCTGAACGATCGCGTGAGTGTACGAACGCGAGTTTCGCCATGCGAACAACCTGCCGTCCAACTCCATGCAGGCCAGCATACCATCGCCGATATTGCGCGGGCGTTGCGTTGCAACAAGAAACAACCGTGACGATGGGTCGGGCATGTCGCTTGAAGAGGGGTTGTTTTTACTGGTTCGCTGCATGCTCCGCGCGGACGAAACGGCCCGGCGCTTTGCAGTGCAAGGGTTGCGCGCCAGCGGCAATTTTGGTCGGCGCCTCGCGTGGCCCACGTACGCAAGCGCACGTTGCGCGGATCCGTGTTTTCGCTACTCAGGCAAACCCTGAATCAGGTTGCGCACACAAACATCTGTTGCGAGCGCGCTGCCTACGCACCGCTCAAAACCGCGCTTTCTGCAATTCGGGCGAACACGTGCGACGGCCGCTACGACGGTGAGCTGCGACTGCCTCACGACCGAGCGCGACTGAAAAAAAACGCCAACCCGTGAACAACGGGTTGGCGTCGTGTGCCGCGGCTATGACGATTACGAGAACTGGTTCATCGTGTTGTCCTTGCCCGCTGCCTTCAGCGCAGCTTCACCGCTGAAGTATTCCTTGTGATCGTCGCCGATGTCCGAACCCGACATGTTCTGGTGCTTCACGCACGCGATGCCCTGACGGATTTCCTTGCGCTGCACGCCGGCCACGTAGCCGAGCATGCCTTGTTCGCCGAAGTATTCCTTCGCGAGGTTGTCGGTCGACAGTGCGGCCGTGTGGTACGTCGGCAGCGTGATCAGGTGATGGAAGATGCCGGCTTCACGCGACGCATCGGCCTGGAACGTGCGGATCTTGTCGTCCGCGAGCTTCGCCAGTTCGGTGTCGTCGTATTCGACGCTCATCAGTTGCGCACGGTCGTATGCCGACACGTCCTTGCCTTCGGCCTTCAGCGCGTCGTACACCTGCTGACGGAAGTTCAGCGTCCAGTTGAACGACGGGCTGTTGTTGTACACCAGCTTCGCGTTCGGGATCACCTTGCGGATTTCGTTGACCATGCCGGCGATCTGCGCGATGTGCGGCTTTTCGGTCTCGATCCACAGCAGGTCGGCGCCGTTCTGCAGCGACGTGATGCAATCCAGCACGCAACGTGCTTCACCCGTGCCGGCGCGGAACTGGAACAGGTTGCTCGGCAAGCGCTTCGGACGCAGCAGCTTGCCGTCGCGCTTGATCACGACGTCGCCGTTGCCGAGCTGGTCGCCCGACAGTTCTTCGCAGTCGAGGAACGAGTTGTACTGGTCGCCCAGGTCGCCCGGCGCGTTCGTCACGGCGATCTGCTTGGTCAGGCCGGCGCCGAGCGAGTCGGTGCGCGCGACGATGATGCCGTCATCCACGCCCAGCTCCAGGAATGCGTAGCGGATCGCGCGGATCTTCGCGAGGAAGTCCTCGTGCGGCACCGTGACCTTGCCGTCCTGGTGGCCGCACTGCTTCTCGTCCGACACCTGGTTCTCGATCTGGATGCAGCATGCGCCCGCTTCGATGAACTGCTTGGCCAGCAGATAGGTCGCTTCAGCGTTGCCGAAACCGGCGTCGATGTCGGCGATGATCGGCACGACGTGCGTCACGTGGTTGTCGATCTTTTGCTGGATCGCGGCCTTCGCAGCGGCGTCCTTCGCGGCATCCAGCTCGCGGAACAGGCCGCCGAGCTCACGGGCGTCGGCCTGGCGCAGGAACGTGTACAGCTCGCGGATCAGCGCGCTGACCGACGTCTTTTCGTGCATCGACTGGTCCGGCAGCGGGCCGAACTCCGAGCGCAGCGCAGCGACCATCCAGCCCGACAGGTACAGGTAGCGGCGTTCGGTGCTGTTGAAGTGCTTCTTGATGGAAATCATCTTCTGCTGGCCGATGAAGCCGTGCCAGCAACCGAGCGACTGCGTGTACTTGGACGGATCCGCGTCGTACGCAGCCATGTCGGCGCGCATGATCTTCGCGGTGTACTTCGCGATGTCGAGGCCCGTCTTGAACTTGTTCTGGGCGCGCATGCGAGCGGCATACTCGGGATTGATGGCATTCCACGCGCTGCCGTGGTTTTCCTTCAAGCCAGCCACTGCCTTGATGTCGTCTTGATATTGGGACATGTCAATCTCCTGGGAACGAAGCGCATTTGAGTAAAGGGTTCCGCGTGTCCGCCGCGTCTGACGAAGCGAACTGCATGGACTTAATAGTACCGCTGCACGGCGCGCTTTCGGCCAACTCTTATATAAGACATAAGATATAAATTTCTGTTAATTTTCAATGAGATAGGTCCGCGTTTTTGCGATGCAAAACACTTTTTCAAGGCACGGAAAGACAGGCGGCACGAAAGCGCCCACGCCATTTCGCAACATGAAATGGCCTTTCGGTACACGGTGCGCGCGCCTTGCCTGCCGTGCGTCCAACGCCCTTTTCTGTCTGCGGCGCGACAAAACGTCTATACTTGGATGATTCATCTATTGCGACCGCGCTGCGCGCGCACTCCTACGGCCTGCCACGACATGACCGAATACCCCGTCTTCAACGGGCTGTGCGAGCTGCTGACCAGCAACGGTGCGCGGTTCCGCGTGCTCGAGCACCCCGCAGAGGGCAAATCCGACGTGATCGCCGCGATTCGCGGCACGCGTCCCGAACAGGGCGCGAAGGCGATGCTCTGCACGTTCAAGGATGGCGGCGATGCGACCGCGCTGGCAGTGATCCCCGGTCATCTGAAGATCGACTTCCGCAAGGTCGCCGACGCGCTCGGCCGTCGCAAGGCGACGCTGGCGCCGCCGGAGCGCGCGGCCGCCGTCACCGGCTGCGTGATGGGCGCCGTGCCGCCGTTCGTGTTCGACGCGAGCGTGACGCTCGTCGTCGATCCGGCGCTGGTCGAACGCAACGACGCGATCGCGTTCAACGCCGGACGCCTCGACCGCTCGATCGTGCTCGACGCGTCCGATTACGTGCGCATCGCCCGACCGCTGCTCGCCGACATCACGCGTCCCGAGACCACCGACGCACCTGCGCTCGAAGCCGCGCGATGAACCGTTCCCGCCCGACGCCGCAGCCGGAGCAGGCATCGCTGATCGAACAGGTGCTGCGCATCGCCGAAGGGCTCGGCGCGATGTTCGCGCCGTTCACCGAGGTCGTCGTGCACGACCTGCGCACGCCCGAGCACGCGATCCTCGCGATCCACAACAACCTGTCGGGCCGCGCGGTCGGCGATCCCGCGACCGAACTCGGCCTCGCGCGCATCGCGGACGACGACTTCCCGCAGGTGCTCGCGAACTACGCGAACCGCTTCGCCGACGGCCGCACCGCGAAAAGCACGTCGATCGGCATCAAGGATTCGAGCGGCCATTACGTGGCCGCGCTGTGCCTGAACGCGGACGTCACGCTGTTCCGCGGCTTCCGGGGGATGCTGAACCAGTTCTGCAGCGTCGAAGGCGCGCCGGTCGCCGACACGCTCGATCCGGCCGGCGCCGACGCGATCCGGCAGCGCATCGATGCGTTCGCGACGCGTCTCGCGTCCACGCCGCGCGAACTGAAGACCGACCAGCGGCGCGAGCTGATGCAGATGCTGAAGGCAGACGGCTTTCTCGAGGTGCGCCGCGCGATGGAAATCGTCGCGCAGCACCTCGGCGTATCGCGCGCCACCGTATACAACGATGCAAAATGACGGGCACGCCCGCCCCGATGATCGCCCTATCGACGAGAGCCACCGATGACCAACCCGACCCTTCCCACCTACGACGACGTCGCGGCCGCCGCCGCGCGCCTGCAGGGCCACGCGCACCGCACGCCCGTGATGACGTCGAGCACGCTCGACGACGCGCTCGGCGCGCAAGTGTTCTTCAAGTGCGAGAACCTGCAGCGCATGGGTGCGTTCAAGTTCCGCGGCGCGTTCAACGCGCTGTCGCGCTTCGACGCCACGCAGCGCCGCAACGGCGTCGTCACCTTCTCGTCGGGTAACCACGCGCAGGCGATCGCGCTGTCGGCGCGCATGCTCGGCATCCCGGCGACGATCGTGATGCCGCAGGACGCGCCGGCCGCGAAGATGGCCGCCACGCGCGGCTACGGCGGCAACGTCGTGACCTACGACCGCTATACGGAAGACCGCGAGCAGATCGGCCGCGAGCTGGCGGAGAAGCACGGGCTCACGCTGATCCCGCCGTACGACCATGCGGACGTGATCGCCGGCCAGGGCACGGCGGCGAAGGAGCTGTTCGACGAAGTCGGGCCGCTGGACGCGGTGTTCGCGCCGCTCGGCGGCGGCGGCCTGCTGTCCGGCACCGCGCTCGCGACGCGGGCGCTGTCGCCGCAAGCGAAGCTGTACGGCGTCGAGCCCGAAGCCGGCAACGACGGCCAGCAATCGTTCCGCAGCGGCGCGATCGTGCACATCGACACGCCGCGCACGATCGCCGACGGCGCGCAGACGCAGCATCTGGGCAACCTCACGTTCCAGATCCTGCGACGCGACGTCGACGACATCCTGACAGCGACCGACGCCGAACTGGTCGACAGCATGCGGTTCTTCGCAACCCGGATGAAGCTCATCGTCGAGCCGACCGGCTGCCTGTCGCTCGCGGCCGCACGCAAGATGAAGGACGAACTCGCGGGCAAGCGCGTCGGCATCGTGATCAGCGGCGGCAACGTCGACCTCGCGAACTTCGCCGCACTGGTTTCCAGTCCCGCCGCATGAAATCGCCGGGGGCGCGCGCCGGCGGCTGCGGCGCGCGCTCCCGGCGCAACACCCCACCGCCTCGTTCGAACGACGAGGACGCGCGCGTTCCAGCCTCATATCGCCCCGCCACGGCCAGCCGCTTTCGTCAGATGTGAAATACGCTCCGTTGCGCCCGCGACACGCCATCCGCGAGCATTCGACGCGCGGTGACGTTTTTTCGCACCCCTGCGCGATTCGACGATTGACGTGCCGGCGTGCTCGCCCTTACGCTTGCGCACCGATGGTTCCCGGAGACGGGATCAAAAGGGAACGCAGCAGAGGCCGAGCCTCCAATCTGCGGCTGCCCCCGCAACTGTAAGCGGCGAATCCGCGCCACCACGCGCCACTGGGAAACCGGGAAGGCCGGCGCGGATGACGACCCGCAAGCCAGGAGACCTGCCATCGACCCGAGGTCCAGCAGCCGCACCGGGCGGGGTGTCCCGATGCGCCGGCACCGCCGTTGGCGGTCGCCCCGTTGCATGGACGGCCCCGACCTCTGAACGCTTCGCATGTCCATTCTTACCGCCTTCGCTTCCGCGCCGGAAGCATCGCGCCGCTGCGCCGCCCGCGTGCGCGGCGCCGGCTCGCGCGCACGCCGCATCTGCAACACGACCACGCTCGCCGCATCATGAATCTTCGCCACCTTCTCGCCACGTCCGCCGCATCGGCGCTGCTCTGCCCGCTCGCGCACGCGGCCGGCGACACGACGCCTGCCGAAGCGTCGCCGCCCGCGGCCGGCACGGAGCTGCCGACCATCGCCGTGACCGACACGCGGCGCCTGCCCGAGTCGTTCGACCAGCGCTATGCGACGACGCAGGTACTCACGCGCGCCGACCTCGAGCGGCTGTCGCCCAGCGAGCCGAGCATCACGCAGGCGCTCGCAACGCTGCCCGGTGTGACGGTGTCGTCCAACGGCGGCCCCGGTTCGTCCGCGTCGGTCAGCATCCGCGGCTCGTCAGCGAGCCAGGTGGCGGTGTTCATCGACGGCATCCCGATCGGCTCGCCGACCACCGGCATCGCGCCGTGGGCTGACCTGCCGACCGAAGCGTTCGAGCGCGTCGAGGTGATCTCCGGGCCGGCCGCCGCGTCGTTCGGCGCGAACGCGATGGGCGGCGTCGTGCAATTGTTTACGCGCCGCGCCGCGGGTCAGCCGAACCAGACGAGCGTGTCGTTCGGCGGCGGCTCGAACAAGACCTTCGATACGCAGCTGCGCACGTCCGGCACCGTGCCGTCCACCGGCCCGCTCGCCGCGCTCGGCGGCCTCACCTACTCGCTCGGCCTGCACGACTACAACACCGCCGGCATCGACGCCACGCAGCCAGTGCTGCCGTACCACGAGGCCGGACGCAATCCGTATCACGCGCAGGATCTCGATGCGCGTCTCGGCTATGCACGCGGCAACTGGTCGGTCTCGACGTTCGCGCTGTATCACCGCTCCGACCTGTCCTACGACAACGCAGGCTTCGCGAATCGCCAACTCGACCATCAGCTGACGACCGGCGTCGCGTTCCATCTCGACATCACGCGCGACACGCAGTTCGCGCAGTCGTTCGGTTATGCGAGCGACCGGCAGTTCCTGTATGCGAACGATCCGACCATCCCGACCGACCAGATCGATTCGCAGCGCATCAGCGTGTCGACGTCGCTCACGCATCAGGAGCACGGCTTCCGGCTGTTCGGGCTGCCGCTGTCGGGCGAGACGAAGCTGGCCTACGACTTCACGCGCGAGCAGGCGTTCCTGCCTGCCGACCTGCCGGACGGCATACCGACGCGCAACGACTCGGCGTTTTCGCTGCATCAGTCGGCGACGCTCGGCAGCGTGACGATGTTCGTCGCGGGCCGGCACGAGATCATCATGGGCAAGGCGGTGAACACGGGTAACGTCGCGCTGTCGTGGGCGATCACGCCGGTGTATGCGGCGCGCGTCTCGTACGGCAATGCGTTCCGCCTGCCGTCGTTCAACGACCTGTACTACCCCGGTTACGGCAATCCGAACCTGAACCCCGAACGCAGCGATTCGGTCGAGGCGGCGCTCGATGCGAATACGGCATACGGCACGTTCAGCGCTGCGATTTACGACACGCGCGTCAACAACCTGATCGCGTACAACCCGGCGACGTTCTCGCCGATGAACATCGGCCGCGCGCATATCCGCGGCATCGACCTGTCGTACAAGGGGACGATCGGCCGGTCGACGCCGGTCAGCATCGCGGTGGGCATCCTGAATCCGCAGGACGTGACCAACGAAAGCTGGCTGAGCCGCCGGCCGCGCCAGACCTTCAGCGCGAGCGTCGACCACACGTGGGACGAATTGCGCCTGCATGCGTTGAGTACCGGCGCCACGCTTAGCTACGGCGGCACGACGTTCGACGACCCGGCCAACACGACCTATCTGCCGTCGTACCTGAGCGTGAACCTGCGCGCGTCGTACAAGGTCAACGCGCATCTGACGGTGTCGGCCACGTTGTCGAACCTGTTCGACCGCCAGTACATGACCGCGTACGGCTACAACACGTTGGGCCGCACTGCGTTCGGCAAGATCAGCTATACGTTCTGATCGCGCCGGGTACGGCACTGGCCCGCGCGGGCGGTGCCGCATCGAGTCCTCGTGCATACGCGGTCGCGCCGCGATGCGCGTCACGCCCCTGCGACGCCACGCACGCCTGCGATCAGCTGGATCGCGCCAAATCCCGCGATCACGACCGCGGACACGCGCGCGAGTGCGTACATGAGCGCCGGCGGCATCCTGGTGCGCAGCGCGGCGCTCGTGCCGCTCAGGCACAGCCACCACGCCGCCGAACCGACGAACACGCCGCCCACCATCATCGCGACCGTCGCGCGCATTCCGCTGTCGTGCGCGCCGGCCAGCGGGCCGAGCGCCGCGAAGATTCCGACGAACGACAGGATCGTCATCGGGTTGGACAGCGTCAGGCCGAAGGTCGTGACGAAATCGCGCAGCGCGGTCGTGCGCGGCAGTTCGGCGCGCGCGGCCGGCGCAGGCGCTCCCTGCCGCGCGATGGTCCAGGCCAGCCACATGAGAAACGCGCCGCCGCCGATCTTCAGCACGACGGTCAGCATCGGAAACGCGGTGACGACGCCGGCCACACCGAGCGCGCCGAGCAGTCCGTAGAGCGCGTCGGCGCATGCGGCGCCCAGGCCCGTCGCGAACCCCGCTTGAAAGCCCCGGCTCAGGCTGCGCTGGATGCACAGCATGCCGATCGGGCCGACCGGCAGCGCGATCGACAACCCGATCACGACGGACTTGATGAACAGCATGACCGGCTCCCGGCGATGTGTGATGACTGGAGAAAGCATCGTATGGAAAATCCGATCGCCGCTGAAGCCGGTTTTTAAGGAAAAATGGCGCTTTCACCTTAAAAACTCCGACGCGATGGACGAACTCGACTGGAAGCTGATCGCGCTGCTGCAGGCCAACGGCCGCATCAGCTATACGGAACTCGCGCGGCAGGTTCACCTGTCCGTGCCGGCGGTGACGGAGCGCGTGAAGCGTCTCGAGTCGACCGGTGTGATCGGCGGCTACACGGCGCGCATCGATCCGGCCGCCGCCGGCTATCCGGTCAGCGCGCTGATCGGCATCACCGTGCCGCAGCCGGCGAAGGCGAAATTCCTGAAGCTGCTGGAGACGATCCCCGAAGTGGTCGAGTGCCATCACGTGACCGGCGCCGACTCGTACGTGATGCGCTTCGTCGCGGTCAGCATGGCGCATCTCGAACAGTTGATCGAGCGCGTCAATCTGTATGGGGAAACGCGCACGTCGATCGTGATGTCGACGCCGTTGCCGGCGCGCGGGCTCGCGCGGCCGGCCGTCGCGAGCGATTTTCCGGCGAGGCGGTGAAGCGGTTTCGGCAGGCGTGGGGGAACGTGGGGGCAAGTCGCGCGATGTGAGCTGTGAGATGCGAGAGGCATCGCGCCCACAGCGGCCGCCCGTGCATCGGCGTTTCATCGCAACGCGCGCAGCGCGTCGCCAACGCCCGCCGCGCGCCTCACACCAGCAGCGTCGCGATCGCCCACCCGATCAACACCGCCCCGAGCGCGCGGCCGGCGCGCTCGCCGCCGGGCAGCACCTTTTCGACGAGCACGACGAGCGACAGCGTGACGATCCACACGACGTTCATCACGCCGCCGACGAACAGCAGCGTCATCAACATCCAGCAACAGCCGACGCAATACGCGCCGTGACGCATGCCGAGCACGAACACGCCCCACATCCCCGGCCGCCAGTGGGTCGCAAGAAAGCGTACGGGCGAGCGGCATTGCCGCAAGCACGCGCGCTTGAGCGGCGAGAACTGATACGCGCCGGCCAGCGCCAGCACGATCGCCGAGAGCGCGGCGCTCTTCGACCACAGCATCAGGCCGGAGATCAACCCGGCCGGCTGCAACAGCATCTGCAGCGTCGCCGCTGCGACCGAGAACGCGAACCACGCGGCGAGATAGCCGGCCAACAGGCACGCGGACGACCACGCCGAGCCGTCCCGCCGCCCGCCGCTTTGCCGCAGCACGCGCCGGTACAGCAGCACGAGCGGCACGGCGCCGGGCGTCATCATCGCGATCATCATCACCCACCACATCAGGATCACGGTCGCCGCCGACGGATCCATGCGGCCGATGCCGCCGGCCAGTCGATGCGGAAACAATGCGACCGCCGTCATGTCGAGCGCCGACATGCCGGTCCCCGCGCCGGTCCACAGATAGCCCCAGCAGGCCGCGACGAGCGTGGCCATGCCGAGCAGCGTGACGACGCGCTCGCGCCCGAACAGCTCGTCGACCGGGATCATGCGCTGGCGCGATGCCGGATGACCCCGTGGTTGTTCAGATGCAGCCGCGCGAACTGGGCATAGCTGCGCTCGAGGTCCAGCGCGATGTGCCCGTGCGAGCGGCCGGTGCCCGAGCCGATTTCGGCCAGCTCGTATTCGAAGCCGTTCGGCAGATCGATCCGTGCGCGGTGCGCGGCGCCCGTCACCGGATTGCGGATCGGTTCGCCGACCACGTCGAACACGCCTTCGACACTGATGCGCCCACGGCGCGCATCGACGTCGACGTCGAAATCGATCTTCGCGAAGATCGGCTCGAACGCCTGCTCGAGCGTTGCCGCGAACACCGCGAACATCGTCGCGAACGGATCGGTATCCTGACCGGTCATGATCTTCAGCACGGCGTCGCACTGTGCGGGGCTCGCACGCGCGTCGACGATCGGCTGGCAGCGGCCGCGCCCTTCGTGAATCGGCCCCGGCCACTGAAATACGACCGCGATGCGCACGCCGTCGAGCACCACGTCGCCGTAGTAGCCGCTGTCGATCGCAATCGCACCCATCGCTTCGCAGCGGCCATGGGTCGGCAGCGAATTGAACTGGCAGGGACAACCGTATGAACAATTGCAGTTCATCAGCTCGGTTCCCCGAATCTCCCACGGCGTCATGGCTCACCTCGCGCGGTCGACGGTACGTGATGCTTCGAATCTAGTGCACCGGATAGGCGAAAGCAAAGGACGCGCGAGCGGCGCCGCAGAACCGGCCCGACGACGGACGCGCAGCGCGACACATACGTGCCCGGATGCGCCTCGGATACCTGCGCGCCATGTCCGACGAATGCCGACGCCCGGCTGCAACGTCGCGAATGCGGGCACCGCGCGGCGTTCCCGGTTCATACTGTCACGCTGTCGACGATCGTCCGACCGTCGCCGTCCAGGATGCCGTCATGCGCGTGCAAAGTGCGTTGCTGTTTCTCATCGGCACCCTGCTCACCGCGGGCGGCTACGGAGCGACCTTCCTGCTGTCGATGCGGTTTCACGAGATGGGCGGCAGCGATCTCGACACCGGCGCGGCGCTCGCCGCCGCGACCGTCGGCACCTTCGCCGGCCTCGCGGTAGTCGGCTGGTGTGCGCGCCTGCTCGGCGCCGCGCGGCTCGCCGCGCTGTGCGCGCTGTGCATCGGCGCGGGCGTCGCGGGCTTCGCGCTGGTCGGGCGTGCGCCGTACACCGACCTTCCGTCCGGGTTCCTGGTCGGCTTCGGCTGGGGCGCGTTTCACCTCGCCGCACCGATGATGCTGGTCGAGCGGATCGCCGGCGCGGCCCGAACCGAATGGTTCTTTCGGTCGGCGACGTTCCAGATGACCGGCGTCGGCGCAGCGCCGGCTTTCGCGGCATATGCAATGCGCGCACTCCACTGGTCGATCGACGACACGCTCTATGCGGTGGGGGCGATGTGCGTGATCGGCGCGCTGCTGCTCGAAGCATTCGGACGCCTGCATCCTCGGCCGCCCGCCGCCGTATGCGGCGGCCGTTGGGTACGCGAACTTCGTGCGATATCGCGCGCGCGCGCTGCCGCGCCGATCGCGATGATCGCGCTCGGCACCTGCGTGTTCGCCGGCCTGATGACGTTCCAGATGTCGCTGATGCCGGACCCGCACGCGCGCGCCGGCACATTCTTCAGCGTTTATACGATGGCGGTGTTGACCGCGCGCTCGCTGCTCGGGCGTTGGGCCCGTCACGCAAACGCCGACACCGCGACGAAGAGCCTCCTCGCGATGATGCTGCTCGGTGCGCTCGCGATGTTCGGCGCATCCGCTCACCCGTCGCTCCAGTCGCTCGCCGCGGGGCTGCTCGGCGCGGGATATGGTCTTGCGTATCCGGTGATTCAGGCGCAGGCGCTGGAAGGATGCGCGGCCGAGCAACAGCACGGCGTGCTGACGTGGTTCGTCGCCGCGTACTTCGTCGGCACGTTCGGCTTTCCGTCGATCGGCGGCTGGGTGATGGTTCACGCGGGCAAAGGCGTGTTGCTGATGCTGATCTCGAGCTGCGCGCTCGCCGCGCTGTCGCTCGCGATTCTGCACGACCGGCCGGTCTCGGCGCGCCCGCAGTGAGCGGCCGGAGGACGCGCCGGTTAACCGGCTTTCCTCCGCGCGCGTGCGACGGCGAACCACGCCATCGCCGCGCCGGCGGTCCATGCGCAGGTCAGCAGCAGGTCGACGTTCATCATCCGTTCGAAGTTCGAGTCGTTCTCGAAGCTGCAACGGCGGCTGCCAAGAAATTCGATGCAACCGCTGACAATCCACTGAACGTGCATGAACACGTGATAAACGGCGAAGGCCGAAGCGATGACGGCGACGCGCAGACGTAAGGTCGTTTTCATTCGGCGCCGGAGGCGGTGGCTGATCTGACGACGATCTTATGACAGCGGCGTCGCGGCTGGCAATCGATCGGAGACGAACGTCTCGATCCGCGTGCACCGCGGCCGTTCGCCATCTTCGATCGAACGCGCGACAACTCGGCAACGGTAATGGACGCGTGGCGCGACGCCCTCTCGCAGCGTGGCCTGCAGCCGTGGAAATCGAAGTCGATGCACCGTTTCCCTGGCGCGCGATGCTGCCATGCAGCGACGTGCGGCGGGCACGCGGTTTGCCCGCGCGTGCACACCGTTTTCATGCGCTCCGCACCGGCCTGCTGACACCATGCTGGCAGCAGGCGGTCGCTACGCTCACGTGATTTCCCGTCGAGGAAGGCCCCATGCCCGATTCCGGAAAACGCACCGCTTCTGCCGGCCGCGTTGCCACGCGCCGCGGCGTGACGCTCGTGACCCTGTGCATCGCCGTGCTGGTGGCGCAGGTCGATACGGCCGTCGTCAATCTCGCGACGCACGCGATCGGCGCGTATTTCCACGCGGGCGTCGGCGCGCTGCAATGGGTCGTCGACAGCTACAACCTCACCTACGCGGTGCTGCTGTTGAGCGGCGGGCTGCTGGCCGACCTTTACGGTCGGCGGCGGATCTTCATCGCGGGCGCGGCGGTGTTTAGCGTCGCGTCGCTGTTGTGCGCGCTCGCACCGTCGGTCGCGGTGCTGATCGCCGCGCGTGCGCTGGCCGGCGTGGGCGCGGCGCTGCTGCTGCCGGCGTCGCTCGCGATCGTTCGCGTCGTGTGGCGCGATCCGGTGGAGCGCGGCCGCGCGCTGGGCGTATGGGCCGCCTGCAACGGCGTGGCGATGGCGATCGGCCCGACCCTCGGCGGCGTGCTGATCCGACATTTCGGATGGCGCAGCATCTTCTTCGTGGTCGTGCCGCTGAGCGTCGCGGCGATTCTGCTCGCGATTCGCGCCGTGCCCGAGTCGTCGGATTCGCGCGGCCGGCACTTCGACGGCGGCGCGCAAGTGACGGGTGCGCTCGCGCTGGGCTCGCTCGCGTATGCGGCGATCGTGTTTCGCGATGCGCGGATCGGCAGCGCGATCGCGGGCTGTGTCGCGATCGCGTCGTTCATCGGCTTCGTCGCGATCGAACGGCGCCACGGCGACGCCGCGCTGGTGCCGCTCGACCTGTTCCGCGCCGGTGCGTTTCGCGGCGCGATCGCCGCGACCACCGGGATGACGTTCGGCATGTACGGCGTGCTGTTTCTGCTGCCGTTGATGTGGCAGAGCACCGGCCGCCTCGATTCGACCGGGGCCGGTCTCGCGCTGCTGCCGATGGCGCTGGTGTTCGTCGCCGTGTCGCCGTGCTCGGGGCGCTTGTCGGAACGCATCGGCACACGGACGACGACGGCAGGCGGCGTCGCGGTGATCGCATGCGGGCTCGCGGCGATCGGCGCGTCGGCCGCGTCGCCGCAGCTGCTCGGCGCCGAAATCGGCCTGGCGCTGACAGGGCTCGGGATGGGGATCGCGACAGGCCCGCTGATGACCGTCGCCGTGGGTGCGGTGGACGCGGCGCGCTCGGGCACCGCGAGTGCGCTCGTCAACGTCGCACGGATGACCGGCGCGACGCTCGGGATCGCGGTGCTCGGCACGCTGTTCGCGGTGGCGCATGGCGGCGTCGCAGGCTTGCGCGTGGCGATGCTGGTCGGCGCCGCGGTGCAGCTTGCGGGCGCGGCCGGGTCGGCGATTGCTGTGCGGGGTGTGGAGCGGGCGGCTTGATGCCGTGGGTCGCGTTACGGAGGGTCGCAGCGCCGATATGGCGTGCAGCGCGATCGCGCATGCCGATGAGTGTACGGGGCGACGCCGGCGCGCGGAGTAGCGCGCGACCTGCGGCCCACTACGGCCCACATACGGCCACACACGGGCATTCGATCGGGTGCACGACGCGAATCGCGCGGCTCGTCCCGCTGCCCGCCTGCGGCCCGGTGGCCCGGCCGCTAGTTGCGACCGGACGTAATTGCGGTCGGAGCAGCGTGGCGCGCCCGACCGTTACGACTTAGCGGCGCGCTTGACCGGCGCGCGGCGGACGCGGCGAATTCGCGTCCTTGTGACGGAAGTTGATGCGCCCCTTCGTCAGGTCGTACACCGACAGTTCCAGCGTGACACGGTCGCCGGCGAGAATGCGGATGTGATTCTTGCGCATGCGCCCCGACGCATATGCGCCGACCACGACGCCGTTTTCGAGCGTCACACGGTATTTGCTGTCCGGCAGCACTTCGTCGACGATCCCGTCGAGTTCCAGCAGTTCTTCTTTTGCCAAACCAATTCCTCCAGACAAGGTGAATGACCGCGACGGCTGCGCGCTCGTCGGCGCCGTACCCGGCAACGGGACGGCAGCCGGCGGATGCCGGGATTCCAGTCGTTCGGACGGGCGACGCGCCCGTCCTGCAAGCAGAGCCCGGTGCGATGCGATGATCGGGCGGTCGATGGCGGTGATGCGAGCAGCACCGCGCGAAGTCGGGACCGCGCCGCGTGCAGCGTGGCGACGGTCTACTCGGGTTGCAGCACGGCCGCTCGCGACGCGGCGAACGCATCGCGAGGGCATTGGATCGCACGTCGTATCGACATGCGAAGGATGAAGGAAGCACACGACCGATGCATCGCGCGATTTCGCGATGCATCGGTCGTGTGCGTCGAATGCGCAGCACGCCGGCGCGAGCCGGCGTCCGTGCGCGATCCGTGGCGCGGCGGCCGCCCTGGGGCGACCGCTGCCGACACGGCTTACTGCGGCGTGATGCTCGATGCTTGCAGACCCTTCGGGCCGCGCTTCACTTCGTAGCTGACCTTCTGGCCTTCGGCGAGGGTCTTGAAGCCCGTGCCGCGAATTTCCGAGAAATGGGCGAACAGATCGTCGCCGCCGTTATCCGGGGAGATGAAACCAAAGCCCTTGGTTTCGTTGAACCACTTGACGGTACCGGTATCCACAAATACTTCCTTAACACAAATGAAAAGACATGCGCCCGTGACGGGCACAGAAAGAATCAAAGAGGGAGAGACCAACGTGCACCGCACGACATCGCGCGGCCAATGATGAGCAATCGGACTTCTTGAAGACTTCGGCCTCAGACACTACGCGGTAGTGAGCGATACGTCAAGCTCTTTCGGTGAGACCGGCGCGCGCGACGCGTGCCTGCGCGTTGCCCGACAGGCGTCGGCCGCGTGGTGACGCGGGGTACGCGGCTCGTTTTGTGGTGGCAGCGGCGTGCGGGCCGGGGTCGAATGCGCGACGCAACCGCGGCGACTCGCGATCCCGCGCGCGCTGCGCTCGCATCGGCCGCGTGACCACATCGCGTCGATTACACTCGTGCGACCCGATGCGCGCCGAATCCGAGCGGCACGCACCAAGCGTCGAGCATCCCGGGTCTCATAACCACAACAGGAGCCACCATGCGCCGCCCGCTTCGTTCGGTCTTGCCCTGCATCGTCGCCGCCGCGACGTTCGCCGCCACGCCCGTTTCATCGCCTGCCTGCACGCGGGTCGTGTATCTGGGTGCGGACGACGACGTCATCACGGCCCGCTCGATGGACTGGAAACAGGACATCGCCACGAACCTCTACATCCTGCCGCGCGGCATCGCGCGCAGCGGCGAGGCCGGGCCGAACTCGCTGAAATGGGTGGCCCGATACGGCAGCGTCGTCGCGACGGGCTACGACGTGTCGACCACCGACGGGATGAACGAGAAGGGGCTCGCGGCCGAGTTGCTCTGGCTCGTCGAATCGAAATACCCGGCGTTCGACCGGAATTCCAAACCGGGCCTGACCATTGCGGCATGGGCGCAGTACGTGCTCGACAACTTCGCGACCGTTGCCGAAGCGGTCAGCGCGCTCGAGAAGGAGCCGTTCACGATCGTCACCGACAACGTCCCCGGCGAACAGCGGCTCGCCACCCTGCACCTGTCGATGTCGGACGCCACCGGCGACAGCGCGATCGTCGAATACATCGACGGCCGGCAGGTCATCCATCACGGCCGGCAGTATCAGGTCATGACGAACTCGCCGACGTTCGATGCGCAGCTCGCGCTGAACGCCTACTGGAAGCAGATCGGCGGCACGGTCTGGTTACCGGGGACCAATCGCGCGGCCGACCGGTTTGCGCGCGCGTCGTTTTACATCGACGCGATACCCAAGAGCGAAGATCCGGGCATCGCACTCGCGAGCGTGTTCAGCGTGATCCGCAACGTGTCGGTCCCGTACGGCATCACGACACCGGACGAGCCGAACATCTCGTCGACGCGGTGGCGCACCGTTGCCGACCACAAGCGCATGCTCTATTTCTTCGAATCGGCGCTGACGCCGAACACCTTCTGGATCGATCTCAAGAAAGTCGACTTCGCTGCCGGTGCGCCGGTCAAGCGCCTCGACCTCGGCAAAGAGCAGCGCAATACGTTCAGTGGGGAGGTTTCCGCCGCGTTCCGTCCGGCCAGGCCGTTTCCGTTTCTCGGGCTCGGCGCCGCGCAGGCGCGCTGACACCGCGTCGCACGCGGCTCGACACGGGCGGCATGGTCCATGGCTACCCGCGATGGGCTCGCTCACAATACGCGCGAACGGTAACGGCCCGCGTCGGCTTCGTGCTGAGTGCAGCGTTTCGGTTGTGAAGAATCCGCTTTCCGCGCGCGTGCGCCCGCTTCCTCGAAGCGCGCCGACCCGCTGCGTGCAGCGCCATGCGCCACCCGCAGCGGGCCTCCCCGGCACGACATCCCGCAAGCAAGCTTGCTGTTTGACGGAGCGAACCTGTAGCCCGTTCATGTCGCCGATACGACGCAACCTGCGTCCGACACGAACCGCCGCGATCCTGCGGCTCGATCCGATACCCCGATATTTCGATGTCGTTTTGCGCCGCTCCCGCGATTCGTCGTTGCCATCTGTCGCGGTGTCGAGCGGCACGGGCATCATCGCAAGGCACGTGCCAGACGGCGCAGACCGTTGCGGCGCAAGCATCGCCGTTGAACGTAGGCTGTCGTTCGGCAGCGCAGCCGATGGAAATGTTGCAGGAACGCATCCGTTTCCGGCCATTCACGGGCGGCGGCGCGGTGCAGCGGCCGTGGCTCGTACTGCAACGCGCGAAGACAAGCTCGCGCGGCAGCATTCGTCGGGGAAAAGCGTTTCATCGATGTGACAACGGGCGATGGCTCGGGGCGAAGCGGAAACGAATCGCGCGGACGATGCGCACGCAACCAGTCTGCGGGAAACGAATCGGCATGCACGGGTACGCATCCGGTGCCAGGCCCGCCCGTCGGAGCGACGCAGATCCGGCATTGTCGAAGTGAGGCTGCGGGTCGGGCTTGCACGTCCGACGTCCCCTCGCGCCCGTGCACGTCGTGCGCTCTACGCCGGCCGGCCCGCAACTGCGCGGCAGCCGGTGACGATCAGATCGTCCACCACCGCGCATGCCGCGAACCGCACGGCGCGATCGACCAGCATCCACCCAGCGCTCATGTGCACCGCATGATCGCCGCGGCTTTCCGGCGCCGTCCGGAATCGGTACCATCGTGGTCTCGTCAACCGGCGCACGCGCCGACGCGCGCCCGCCGCGGCCGCGCCAACCTGCGCGTCGCCGGCCACCGCTCGCCCAATTCCTTCATGTCCCGCGAACCCTCACACGCCGCGCTGCTGTGGATCGTCGCCGCCGCGTTCTTCATGCAGTCGCTCGACACGACGATCGTCAACACCGCCCTGCCGTCGATCGCGCACAGCCTGCACGCATCGCCGCTCGCGATGCAGCCGGTCGTGGTCGCGTACACGCTGACGATGGCGATGCTCACGCCCGCGTCGGGCTGGCTCGCCGACCGGTTCGGCACGCGCCGCGTGTTCTCGGTCGCGATCCTGATGTTCTCGCTCGCATCGGTCGCCTGCGCCGCGTCGCACTCGCTCGGCCAGCTCGTGCTCGCACGCGCCGTGCAAGGCGTCGGCGGCTCGATGCTGCTGCCGATCGGGCGGCTCGCCGTGTTGCGGCGCGTGCCGGGCGAGCGGTACGTCGCGGCGATCGCGTTCGTGTCGACCGCCGCGCAGCTCGGGCCGATCGTCGGGCCGACGCTCGGCGGCTGGCTCACGCAGGCGATCTCATGGCACTGGGTGTTCATCGTCAACGTACCGGTCGGCATGCTCGGTTTCGTCATGGTGCAGCGCTTTCTGCCGCACGATCGGACGGCCCGACCGCCGCGCTTCGACTTCGCCGGCTGTGCGCTGCTGTCGGCCGCGATGATCGCGCTGTCGCTCGCGATCGATCCGCCGATGGCCGCACACCGCGCCGCGTGGGCTGCCGGCCTTGCCGCGCTCGGCGCGGCGAGCGCGCTCGCCTATCTGCCGCACGCGCGCCGCCGCGTGCAGCCGCTGTTCCGGCTCGGCCTGTTTCGCGAGCCGAATTTCGGCGCAGGGCTGCTCGGCAACCTGCTGTGCCGGATCGGCACGAGCGCGGTGCCGTTCATGCTGCCGCTGCTGATGCAGGTGCAGCTCGGCTACACGCCGCTGCAGTCGGGCACGATGATGTTGCCGGCCGCGATCGCCGGCGTGATCGCGAAGCGCTGGATCGCGCCGCTCGCGAAACGGTTCGGCTATTCGGCGTTCCTCGTCGTGAACACGGCAATCGTCGGCACGGCGATCGCCGGATTCGCGCTGGTGTGCGCGCAGCCGGCGCCGGCGCTGGAGATCGCGCTGCTGATCGTGTTCGGCGCGGCCAACTCGATGCAGTTCGCCGCGATGAACGCGGTGACGCTCAAGGGGCTGTCGCACGCCGACGCGAGCAGCGGCAACAGCCTGTTCACGATGATGCAGATGCTCGCGATGGCGCTCGGCGTGTCGATCGGCGGCGGGCTGGTGAACCTGTTCGCGCG
The DNA here is from genome assembly GCF_000745665.1 of Burkholderia sp. WP42. Taxonomy (NCBI): domain Bacteria; kingdom Pseudomonadati; phylum Pseudomonadota; class Betaproteobacteria; order Burkholderiales; family Burkholderiaceae; genus Burkholderia; species Burkholderia sp. WP42. Next base: position 83,237 of record NZ_KN050724.1, read on the forward strand.
GCAATCGGGCGCGATGGCGAGCGGTTTCATGCTGTCGTTCGTCTGCATGGGCACGGTTACGCTGCTGTCGTCGGTCGTGTTCCGTCGCATCGACGCCGGCGCGTCGCCGACGCCCGCCGCATCGCGGCCGTCCGCGTGAGCGGCGGCGCGGCTGCGTCGTGCCGGCAGCTGTCAGCAGCGCAGCGAGCTTCGGCGTCGCAAGACGTCGGTTCGCACGACGATCTGACCGTCTATCGCGCGTTCCGGCTCGCCCCCGAGCCAAAGCGAGCGTAGCCGTTCATCGCACGCCAGAACGTAATGAAATGGAAGGCTCTATGAAAGGCGGTGCAGCACCGTCCATCTGCGGAAGTGACCGAATCGACCGACGCGACCGCACCGCCGTCCAACGCTGCACGCAGGAAAACTGATCGCGACACCGCCGTTGAACCTCCGGCGACCGGCACGCGCGACGCTGCCATCCGAAGCATCCCGTCCACGTGTCGAAAGTCGTCTGTCACACCGCGGCAAAACTGCGCTTCGACAATGCGTGGCACCGGATTCCCGCTCGTTTCCGGCCGCTCCTCCGGGCGTGCATGCGCACGGCCGGACGGTTCCGCCTTGCGCGTGTCATCCAACGAAAATCCGATCATGTCGAACCAGGACACCTTCACCGCCGAGTCGAACGAATCGAACGCGTCGAACGAGCCGGCCGCTTCCGTGTCGCGTCGCGGCTTCCTGAAACTGGCCGGCGTCTCCAGCCTCGCCACCGCAGCGAGCGGCCTCGGCGCTGCACGCGCGGCCGCCGCGACGCCGGACGGCACCCCCGAGCAGGTGCATCTGACGTGGGGCAACGACCCGAGCTCCGAAGTCGCGATCTCGTGGGCGTCGCTCGCGCCGGCCGTCAACCCGCGCGCACGCATCGTCGCCGACGGCGAACCGGCACGCACCGTGCACGGCGTGCAACGCATCTACACCGACGGCCTGAACGGCGAAACGGTGTTCACCTACCACGCGCGCGTGCATGGGCTCAAGCCGAACACGCGCTATCGCTACGAGCTCACCGCCGACAACGACAGCAACGCCGCGCAGCCGTTCGCCGCGACGTTCGCAACCGCTCCGCGCGGGCGCGCGCCGTTCCGCTTCACGAGCTACGGCGACCTCGCGACGCCGAACGGCGCGTGGGTGCTGTCGTCGCCGCAGAGCCGCTTCGCGGTGCAGGCCGTCGAGCAATTCCAGCCGCTGTTCCACCTGCTGAACGGCGACCTCTGCTACGCGAACCTGAACCCCGCGCACCAGCCCGAGGTATGGCGCGACTTCGGCAACAACAACCAGTCGTCGGCCGCGAACCGGCCGTGGATGCCGTGCCCCGGCAATCACGAGATCGAGTTCAACAACGGCCCGCAAGGGCTCGACTCGTATCTCGCGCGCTACCAGCTGCCCGAGAACGGCACGCGCTTTCCGGGCCGCTGGTACAGCTTCCGCGTGAGCTCGGTCCTGTTCATCTCGCTCGACGCCGACGACGTCGTCTACCAGGACGCCGCCGCGTTCGTCGCCGGCCCCGCGCCGCTGGTGCCGGCCGCGAGCACCGGGCACGCGCCGATCGAGCCGGGCACGTCGTTCTACGTGCGCGGCTACAGCAACGGCGAGCAGACGCGCTGGCTCGAGCACACGCTGCGCCACGCGGCGCACGACGACGACATCGACTGGATCGTCGTGCAGATGCATCAGGACGCACTGAGTTCGTCGAAGACGGGCAACGGCTCCGACAAGGGCATCCGCGAAGCGTGGCTGCCGCTGTTCGACCGCTACGGCGTCGATCTGGTGCTGTGCGGCCACGATCACGACTACGAGCGCAGCTACCCGGTGCGCGGCTGCAATCACCGCGCGGGGGTCGACGCCTCGACCGGCGAAGTGGTCGAAACGCTGCAGCCGCGCCCGGTCGGCCCGACCGAACCGGACCGCACCACGTTCGACACGAGCGCCGGCACGATCCATCTGATCCTCGGCGGCGGCGGCACCAGCGCGCCGCTCGACGTGTACGGAGAAAACCCGGCGACCGGCTACGCGCAGGCGAAGGTCTTCACGAAACCGAACCGGCCGGTGCCCGGCACGGCGCCGAACACGTTCGTGCGCAAGCCCGCCGACGCGCTCGAGGATGCGATCTGGTCGGCGCGACGCGATACGGGCACCGGTTACGGGATCGCGGTGTTCGACCACGATCCGGGCAAGCCCGGCGGCCACACGACGATCACGATGCGCTACTACCATGCGCCCGGTGCGGACCAGCACCCGAGCCCGCAGTACGAGCTGTTCGAGACGATCGAGTTGCGCAAGCAGCGCCGCGAGCATTGATCCGGTGGCCGCACGCCGCGCAGCGCGGCGCTGCGGCCTCGCGCCGACGCTGCGGACGGTCGCTCGGTGCGCGCGATGACTCATTGGCACGGCGTGACGATCCGCGCGATGCCGATCGTCACGCACCGTGCCGCGCGCTAGTTGCGCGATTCGACCGCGATACGCACGGCGAGGCCGGCCAGCACGGTGCCCATCAGCCAGCGTTGCGTGCGCGCCCACAGCGGCCGGCCGGCGAGGAAGCCGGCGATCGAGCCGGCCATGCAGGCAATCAGCGCGTTGATGCTGACGCTCACCGCGATCTGCACGCAGCCCAGCGCCAGCGATTGCGCGAGCACACTGCCGTATGCGGGCGAAATGAACTGCGGCAGCAGCGATAGGTACATCGCCGCGATCTTGGGGTTCGCCAGGTTCGTGACGAAGCCCATTGCGAAGAGTCGCGCGCCGCTGTCGTGCGGCAGTTGCCGGACCTCGAACGCGGAGCGACCGCCGGGCCGCAGCGCCTGCCACGCGAGATACAGCAGGTATGCGGCGCCGCAGAAACGCAGCGCGTCATACGCGTACGGCACCGTCAGCAACAGCGCGGTGATGCCGAATGCCGCGCAGAACATGTAGAACACGAAGCCCAGCGCGACGCCGCCGAGCGACACGAGCCCGGCGCGCCGGCCCTGGCAGATCGAGCGCGAGATGAGGTACAGCATGTTCGGGCCGGGCGTGAGCGCCATGCCGAGCGATACGAGTCCAAAAGCAATCAGGGTGGGCAGCGTCGGCACGGCGGGCTCCTTGCGCGATATCGGGTGACGGGTGAACGTCGAACAATGTAGTGCATGTCGGCCTGCGTCGGCATGAATAAACTGCAAGCCTCTGATGAGCAGTCTGCATCGCGCGGGCCGGCGCCCTACTTCGCCTTCTTCGCCCGCGTACGGACGGTCTTCCCGGTCCTGGCACGCTGCGCGTCGACCAGCCCCACGAATTCGTCGACGACCGCGTTGCCGGCCGCCTTCCACGCCAAGCGCACGGACCGGTGCAGCCGCGGCGACAGCTCGAGCACGCGACCGCCGAAGCGCGAGTACATGAGCGTGATGCGCGGGACGATCGAGACGCCCATCCCGGCTTCCGCCATCGACAGGATCGTACGCATCTCGACCACGTTGAACGCCGCGCGCAGCGACGCGCCGTTGCGCGCGAAGTAATCCGCGATCACCGGCCCGCAGCCGGCTTTCGAGAAGATGAAGGGCAGCGCGGCGAGCCGCTTCGGCGACACGCTGTGGCGGCCTTCGAACAGGTCGGGCGCCGTCACCGCGACGAACTCCTCGTCGAGCAGCGGCAGCGTGTTCGGGAACGTCTTCGCGCCGGCGACCACGCCGATGTCGGCCGTCCCGTCGTCGATCCAGCCTTCGACCTCCGCATCGGTGCCTTCGAGCAGCACCGCGGTCACGCCCGCGTGCGCGGCTTTCAACGCCTCCAGCGCCGGCACGACGAAGGCAAGCGACACGCTCGGCAGCGACGCGACCACCAGCCGGCCTTCGAGCTTGCCGCGCGACAGCGCGAACTGCTGACGCAGCGTATGCGCGTCGCGGACGACGTTCTGCACGTACGGCCACAGGCGTTCGCCGGAAGCGGTCAGCACGACCGGCTGGCGGTCGCGCAACAACAGCTTGACGCCGGTGAGATCCTCGAGCTCGGTCAGCGCGTGGCTGATCGCGGACTGACTGCGGCTGAGCCGCTCGGCCGCGGCCGTCAGCGAACCGAGTTCGACGACGGCAGCCAGCGCCTGCAACTGCGCAAGCGTCATCTGGTTTCCTTGTTTCGATACGTGAACTGTCTGCATGATACGGTCGATCGGCATGAACCAGATCGAAGCGGCGCTGCAGCATGTGCGCGATGCCAGCGCGGCTCGGGTAACATGCGGCGTCGCATCGGGCCGCGCGCTGCAACAGCGCGGCCGGCTCGATCCGACAACCCGACAACACGACAACCGCGTGCACGCGCGCACGCGTCGGCAATCGACATGAATCTGACAGAAGGTGTGCTGGTATCCGCCCTGCACGGGCTCTCGCTGCCCGATCTGGCCGGCATCGCGGTTGCGCTGCTGCTGGGCGGCATGGTCAAGGGCATCACCGGGATCGGCGTACCGCTGGTGGCGATGCCGATCCTCAGCCAGTTCCTGCCGATTCGCGATGCGGTGCTGCTGCTGTCGATGCCGATCATCCTGGGCAACATCCCGCAGGCGCTGGAAGGCGGCCAACTGCTGGCCACCGCGCGCAAGATCGCCGCGCCGATCGTCGGCACGGTACTCGGCAACATCGTCGGCGTCGTCATCCTGCTGGCGATGAATGCGCATCACGCACAGGCCGCATCGGGCCTGCTGCTGATCGTCGCCGCCGCGCTGATGCTGAGCGCGCCGAAGCTGACGCTGCCGCCCGCATGGCAACGGCCGGTCGGCTTCGTCCTGGGTTTCGGCGCCGCGCTGATGGAGAGCATCGCGTCGGTGCCCGGCCCGCTGCTCGCGACATACCTCATTTCGGCGGGCGCGACCGGCCGAGCGTTCACGAAGCAGATCGCGATCATCCTCGTCGTGTCGATCGTCACGCTGATCACGACGTTCAGCGGCGCCGCGCATGCGAGCGGCGCGGACCTCGCGATTTCGGCCGCGGCCAGCGTCCCCGCGATCGCCGGCATGTGGCTCGTCCGGCCGCTGCGCGACAGGATGTCGCCGCGCGTGTTTCGCACGGTCGTCCTGCTGTTCGTGCTGGCCGCCGCCGCGCAGATGATCTGGAAATCGGCCGTGCTGCGGCCTGCCGCTGCGCCGGTGGCTCATGCCGATCGCGCGCGCGTCGACGGAAAATGACGGCCGCCGCGCGCCGCGCGGTTCATTGGATCGCCGCACGCGCGAGATTCGGATTGCCGCGCTACCGCCATCCGGCCTCGATCCGCAACACGCGTTAGACTGTCCGGCATGGAACCATGCCGTTACTGCCACCGAATCCGCGATGAATGGGATTGCCACGGCGACGAGTGTCGCCGCGCGATTGCGAAGGCACTGCGCCGGCAGCGCGCGGGCTTGCCGATGGTGCCCGATCGCATCCGCAACGAACTGCCGTCGGACGCGCCGACCCAGCAGGTGATCGCGGTCCTGTCGCGCCAGCGTCTGCGCGCGCGCCGCGGCAACGAGGAACGCCGCGAGCGCAAGGAAATCGACGACGCGGACGGCGTCTGAAACGGGCGGCTGGCCTTCGCCGCCTACCGTCGGCGCGCGGTGGACGCATGCGGGGACGAATCCCGTTTCGCCTTCGTTTGCGCCCGCGATTGTTGCCCTCACCAAAAGAATCTTTCGTCGAAACCCGCGTTTACCCTGAATCTTCCGACGCCTACGATGTAATCAATCGCTCACGACACGGTGTCGCCGGCGAACTCAATAGAACATCGGAGGTCATCATGAAGTCGCTCGTTTCCGCAGTCGTTGCCGCTGTCGCCCTGTCCGCTTCGGTCGGCGCATACGCGCAAAGCACCGTCACCCGTGCGCAGTTGCGCAACGAACTGGTTCAACTCGAACATGCAGGCTACACGCCGAGCCAGTCGAGCCCGCACTATCCTGCCGACATCCAGGCCGCGCAAGCCCGCGTACACGCGGTCGACGACAGCGGCTACGGCGCACAGCCGGCTGCGGTAGTCGAGGGCGGCGCACCGGCGGCAGTCAAGGTGCGCCCGGCACACGACTCGGTCTATTTCGGCCACTAAGCGTGCCGCCGCGCGCATCGCGCGGCCCACGCAGATCCGGCGAGCCCGTCGCGAGACGGGCTCGCGCCGTTTCATCGTCGGGCTTCCACTGCCCGGCGACCGCGCTCAGCAGCCGTCCTCGGCCGCCGCGCGCTGCGCGCCGTCGGCCGCGACACCGCTGCCCAGCAAGGTCTGATACCGCACGCATGCGCTCTGCGCCGACGCCTTCGCCGCGTACATCGCCGCGTCGGCCTTCACCAGCAGTTCCTCGGCCGATGTGCCGTCGGCCGGATACTCGCTGACGCCGATGCTCGCGCCCACCGCCAGCTGCCGGTCGCCGAACTCCATCTCCTGCGCCATCACGATCTGGATACGCGACGCGATCTCGTCGATGACCGTCGGCGAGCGCACGTCGGCGATCAGCACGATGAATTCGTCGCCGCCGAGCCGCGCCGCCATGTCGCCGGTGCGCAGCACCTGAGTCAGCCGCGTCGCGACGGCGACGAGCGCGCGGTCGCCGGCCGCGTGGCCGTGCTGGTCGTTGATCTGCTTGAAGCGGTCGAGATCGACGAACATCACCGCGAGCCCGTCGCGCGTCGCGGCCGCGTGCCCGATCGCCTCCTCGAGGCGCTCCATGAACAGCAGGCGGTTCGGCAGTCCGGTCAACGGATCGTGACCGGCCAGATGCGCGAGCTCCTGCTGCTTCGCGCGCAACATCGCAACCTGCGTGCGGATCTCGACGCGCATGCTGTCGAAGCAGCGCGCGAGCACGCCGATCTCGTCGGCGCGCGCGACGGGCAGCCGCTCGGTGGCCCGCTCGTCGAACACGTGGGTCGCCGCGCGCGCGAGCATCTGCAGCGGCCGCGTGATCGCGCGCGCGAACAGGATCGCGAGAATCACCGCGGCGACGCTCATCAGCAGCACCATCCGGACGATCCGCTCACCGAGAATCCCGGCCGGCGTCAGCACGTCGGCGAGCGGGCGCGAGGCGCCCAGCACGACGAAGCGGTTGCCTTCGGCGTTGCCGAACGGCGTGCGCACGAACGCCGCCATCTCGCCCGGCAGCGTGTCGGGCTCGGCGAGCCCGTCGAGCGTCACGTTCGTGCGCACCCCGCCGAACAGCAGCCGCGTGGCTGGAAAGCTGTCCTGCATCAGCACGCGCCGGCCGCGATCGAAGCCGAAGGTCTGCGACGGATCGGGATGCACGATGAAGTCGCCCCACTCGTTCGCCATGTACACCGCGTAGTCCTGCGGCAGGTCGCGCTCCAGCCGTTCGAACATGCGCGACAGCTCGACGTCGATCACCAGCGCGCCGACGATCCGGCCGTGCACGTCGACCACCGGCGTGCCCACCCGCAGCATCGGCAACCCTTCGGCTTCGTGCGAACCGTTCTCGTGATCGATTCCGATCGGCGACAGGTAGATGTGGCCGGGCGCCGTCGCGAGCGTGTCGAAGACGTACGAAAACTGGCCCTTCTCCTGAAACATCGTCTCCGGCAACACGACCACGCCGTGCGCGTCGCGGTCGACGCGAAGCCGCTCGAGCCCGAAATCCGCGCGCGCGATCAGCCGGATCTGCAGATACTCGGGATGGTTGCGCATGAAACTGACGTACACCTGCTCGAGCCGCGTGCGCGGCGCGCGGTCGGGGTCCGTGCCGAGCGCGACGCGCGCGGACGAAGGCAGCTGCGCGAGCACGAGCGCATCGTCGGCGACGTCGGACAGCGCGGTCGTGAAGCGCTTCCCGAGCAGGTGCGTCGACATCAGCAGGCTGTGCTGCGCCTCGAGCACGAGCATCGTCCGGTTCGCGCGATAGGCGTAGTAGCCGGTCGTGCCGGCCGCGATCACGCCGATGCACGCGAACAGCACCGACAGCTTCGACGTGAGCCCGAGCCTGATCATTTGTCGAACCGCTCCGGGCGATCGCCCGACACGATGCGGCTCCACAATGCCTCGCGCCGCGTGATGTCCTCCACCGGCTGCAGCCACACCAGATGCTGGTGCCCGGCGTCGAGACCGGGCGTCGGCTGCAGCGTGTTGGCGAGCCCCTGGCGCTCGGTCAGCAGCGTGCCGACCGCCGGCTCCAGCATGTAGTTGATCCAGGCGAACGCGAGCGCGCGATGCTGCACGCCGCGCGTGACGCCCCAGCAATCGAGCCAGGCGAGCGCGCCTTCGTCCGGAATCACGTAGCCGACGTCCGCGCCCGCGCGACGCAGCTGCTCGACCTGCTGCGTCCCGTAGTTGCCGAACATCAGCGCCGCACGATGCGCGACGAACAGCGCGGTCGCTTCTTCGGGCAGCGTGTAGTAGGTGAGCAGGTTGCGCCGCAGGTCGACCAGCTTGCGTGCGACGGCAAGCGTTTGCGCGGGCGTCAGGCGAAACGGCTCGGGATAGCCGAGGGCAAGCGCGGCGAACGAAAAATTGTGCTGCGCGCTGTTGAAATCGAGCACCTTGCCGCGGTAACGCGCGTCCCACAGCGCCAGCATCGAGTGCGGCGCGACCGGCACCTGCTTGCGGTCGTAGATCAGGCCCATCGACGAATAGGTGAACGGAATCGCATAAGCGAAGCCGTTGCTGACGAGCCCGCCGATCGTGTCGAGCTGCTGGAAATTCGGCAGTTGCCGCCGGCGGTTCGGGATCTGCGAAAGCTCGATCGGCGCGAGCAGGCCGTCGCGCACGTAACGCTGGATCTCGGCCGTGTTCGCCGCGAGCACGTCGTACGGCGGCGGCGACGCGCTGTGCATGCGGGTCCACAGCGCCTCGTCCGAATCGACGAAGGTCACTTCGACGCGCACATGGAATTGCGTCTCGAAGGCATTGACGACATCGTGGTCGGCATAGCCCGGCCACGCGAGCACACGCAGCACGTTGTCGCCGGCCGCTTCGACGGAAGCCGCGAACACGCGACCGCCCGGCAAGCACAGCAGCGCCGTGACGAACAGCCGGCACACGACCCGGCACGCATGCCAACGCACGTGCTGCCCCACGCCGATTCCCCTGATCAATCGGTCCCCGCCCGCGTTCCCCGAATGCATCCGACTGTCCTTTTTAGAGTCGATGCCTATCGTGCCACAAGACCATAAAAACAATGCGTGTGCAATCGGAACAAGCCGTACGCAAGCGGTGTGCAGTCGAGCTTCGCGGGAACGATGGACGCGGCTGCTCACGCGCTTTCCTTTTCGGGCCGGGCATCGGACAATGGCGCGCCGATGCCGCGCCGCATCGGCGCACCTGCACGGCGACACCCTGCCCGCGCCCGTACCGATGAAACGCTACGAAACCCTCGCCCATACGATCGCCGACGAAATCCGCGACGGCAACCTCGCGGCCGGCACGCGCCTGCCGTCGCTGCGCCAGATCATCGCGCAGCACGGCGTGAGCCAGTCGACGGTGTTCCGCGCGTATTACCTGCTCGAGCAGTGGGGCTTGATTCGCGCACGTGAACGTTCCGGTTATTACGTCGCGCCCGGTGCGGCCGCCGCGGCGCAGCCGCCCGCGCAAGACGGCGCGCAACGCGCGGGCGCCACGCGCAAGGTCGATATCAGCGATCTGGTGTTCTCGGTGCTCGACGCCGCGACGCAGCCCGGCATCGTGCCGCTCGGCTCCGCGTTTCCGGCGCCGCAACTGTTCCCGCTGCCGCGCCTCGCGAGGTCGCTGGCGCACGCGACGCGGCTCGTGAGTCCGTGGAGCACGGTCGTCGACCTGCCGCCCGGCAACGAGGCGTTGCGCCGGCAGATCGCGCGGCGCTATCTCGCGACCGGCATCGCGCAGCCCGTCGACGAGATCGTCGTCACGAACGGCGCGCTCGAGGCGCTGAACCTGTGCCTGATGGCCGTCACGCGGCCCGGCGACGTGGTGGCCGTCGAATCGCCCGGCTTCTATGCGGCGCTGCAGGCGATCGAGCGGCTCGACCTGCGCGCGGTCGAGATTCCGGTCGATCCGCGCACGGGCCTCGATCTCGACGCGCTCGCGAACGCGCTCGCCCAGCACGACATCCGCGCGTGCTGGTTCATGACCAATTTCCAGAACCCGACCGGCGTCACGCTGTCAGCAGACAAAAAGCGCGCGCTGGTCGACATGCTCGCCGCGCGCGACGTGCCGCTGATCGAAGACGACGTGTACGGCGAGCTGCATTTCGGCCCCGACTATCCGCTGCCCGCGCGTGCGTTCGACCGGCACGGCCTCGTGATGCATTGCAGCTCGTTCTCGAAGACGCTCGCGCCCGGCTACCGGATCGGCTGGGCCGCGGCCGGCCGCTTCGCGCAACGGGTGCAGCGGCTCAAGCTGATGACCACGCTGTCGGCCAGCATTCCGGCGCAGGCCGGCATCGCGAACTATCTGGAGCACGGCGGCTACGATCGTCATCTGCGCAAGCTGCGCGGCGCGCTGCACGCGCAGCTCGCGCGCATGGACGACGCACTGCGGCGCTGGCTGCCGGCCGGCGTCGAATGGACGCGGCCCGACGGCGGCTATTTTCTGTGGCTGTCGTTTCCCGACGCGATCGACGCGATGGAGCTGCATCGGCAGGCGATGGCGCGCGGCATCAGCTTCGCGCCGGGGCCGCTGTTCTCGGCCGCGCACGGCTTCGAGCGCTGCGTGCGCGTGAATTTCGGCCATCCGTGGAGCAGCGACATCGAGGCAGCGATTCGCGTGCTCGGCGAGCTCGTCGCCGAACCGTCGGTGCGCAAGGCCGGCTGAGCGTCACGCGCACGCCGTGCAGGCGGCGCACGTACGCGGTGCGGTGCGGTGCAAGCCCTTCGCTCCCTCGACGCGTGAGCACGGCGGCCACCCCGCCCACCAATGAAAACGGGCGACCCTCAGGCCGCCCGTTCCGCTCATCCTGCGTGCCGCGCCCGCCGCGACGCGGGCGCCGCCGATCAGCGCGCCGGCACCGGCTTGCCGAACCCGCCGAGGATCTTCTTCTCGAGCGCGATGTAGTCGTGGCCGAAGTGATGATCGCCGCCGGTCTTGATCACGTCGGCGCCGGTATTGACGAGCGCCGGGCACATCGTGTCCTTCTCTTCGGCGCCGTAGAAGCACTGCACGAGCTGCGGCGGCACCTTCGCGATTTCCGGCGCGACCTTCAGCGCCTTGTCGCTCGCCGGCATCCCGAGCCAGCCCGTCACGCGGATCTGGAAATCCGCGGCCGGCGCGAAGCCGAGCAACGCCATCACCGCGACCTTCTCGCGCAGCTCGGCCGGCAGCCGGTTGTAGGCGAACGGCATCACGTCCGCGCCGAACGAGTAGCCGACCAGCGCGACGCGGCTCGCATGCCAGCGCGCCGTGTAGGTGCGCATCACGCGCGCGAGGTCGCGGCTCACCTGCGCGGGCGGCTTCTCGCTCCAGAAATAGCGCAGGCTGTCGATGCCGACCACCGACACGCCGTCGCGCTGCAGCGCCTCGGCGATCGTCTTGTCGAGATCGCGCCAGCCGCCGTCGCCCGAGATCACGATCGCGAGGCGATCGCTGCCGCCCTTGGCCGGCAGCTCGACGAGCGGCAGGTCCGAGACGTCGAGTTCATCGCTGCTGCTGGTGTCGTGCAGATGGGCCGTGACGAGCGACACGAGCTTCGCGGTGTCGCCGGCGGCGGCCGTTTCGACGAAGCCCGGCATCGCGCGCCGCACGATCGTCGGATCGGGCGGGCACGGCTTGAAGCGCACATCGAGCTTCGCGGCCGGCTCGACCGACACGACGCCGGCGATGGTGTTCTCCGGCGCCATCGACAGGATCTGCCGGGCGATCGCGCCGCCCTGCCCGACGCCCGCGACGATCGGCGTGTAATAGCGTGCCGATTGCGCGAGGCGCTCGAGCTGGTGGCTGACCGCCTCGGCGTCGCCGTCGAGGTGGTGACAGGTCTCCTGCTTCGCGGCGAGATTGGCCGCGTAGCGCTCCGAATCCACGCCGACCGTCATCGCGCCCGCTTGCGCGAGCGCATCGGCCGCCTGCTGGTCGGCCGCGCCCCAGCCGCGCTCGCGCGAGAACAGCACGACGAAGCCGCGCAGCGGGCCGCTCGGCTTCGTGACGGTCACCGGGCCGTAGCGGCCGCCGGAGACGGTTTCCGGCTTCGCCGCGACAGGTTGTGCGGCGCTCGCGGCGCCGGCCAGCATCATTGCCGCGCAGACGATTGCCGTCTGCGCGATACCCTTCTTCAACATCATGAACGCCGACCTCCAGCCAGCAGGGACAGATCCGCGAGCGTGACGAACACGCCGACCGAGCCCGAGGCCGCCAGATAGCGCGGCTCCCAGTGCGGCTCGAACTTGCTCTTGAACGCACGCAAGCCACGGAAGTTGTAGAAGCGGCCGCCGAAGCGCCACACCATCAGTCCGAACCGGTGCCACGGCGACGGCATCTTCGCCGCCCCCATGCCCGAGAACGGCGCGATGCCGAGGCTCAGCTTGAGGAAACCCGCTTCCTTCAGATGCAGCGCGAGCTGCGTAAACAGATACTCCATCGCATACGGCGACGCCTCCGGCAGATGGCGCATCACGCCGACGGTCGCCTCGGTGTTGAGGTCGGTCGTCATGAACGTGACGAATGCGATCGGCTTGTCGGCCTGGCGCACCAGCATCACCGACTGCGTCGCCAGATAGCCGTCGTGGAACGCGGCCACCGAGAAGCTCTTCTCGCGTGCGTCGCGGCTGTCGAGCCAGCCGTCGGAGATGTCGCGCAGCGCCGGCAGCGCGGCCGGCACGTCGTGCGGCGCGATCACCTCGACCGACAGTGCGTCCTTCTCGCCGCGGCGCAGCGCATAGCGCAGGTGCGAGCGGTTCGAGCCCTTCAGGTCGAACCGGTCGAGCGCAATGTGTGCTTCCTCGCCGAGCTTCATCAGCGTGAGGCCCGCGTCGAGATACAGCGGCAGCGCGTTGGCGCGCACCTGGTAGAACGCGGCGCGGCCGCTGTGCGCGTGTGCGAGCGCGATGAACTTGCTGATCAGCGCCGGCCATTCCTCGCGCGGCCCGACCGGGTCGTGCAGCGCGGCCCAGGTGCGGCCGTTCTTCGCATACATCAGGAACGCGCGGCGCGACTCGGAGAACAGGAACGACTTGTCGCCCATCAGCGCGAGGCCCGCGTCGCTGCATTCCTGCGCGCGGATGATCTGCTCGGCGTCGAGCAGGTCCTGCGCGGCCGGCTTCACGAAACGGCCGGGCGCCGGCCGCAGCAATTGCCACAACGCGAACATCGCGACGAACACGCCGGCCGCGAGCGTCGCCCGCAACGCGCGCGGCGCGCGCGCGTCGAACGAGAAATGCGACCACAGGTCGCGCGTGTACGGCACGTCGCGGAACGCGAAGCACAGCACCCACACGGCGAGGATCAGCACCATCGTCACCGACACGAACCAGCTCACCGTGAAGCGTTCGGCCAGCAGCGACGAATGCCGGTTGAAGCGGCGGCGGCTCACCAGCAGCAGCACGAGCAGCGTGCCGAGCACGCCGGCTTCGACGAAGGCGAGCCCCTTCGCGAGCGACAGCGCGAGGCTCGCGAGCGTCAGCGCGAAAGTCATCCACCATGCGCCGTCGAGCCGGCGCAGCAGCCCGCGCGCGACGAACAGCAACGCGACGCCCAGCACGCTGCAGATCACCTGCGAACCCTCGAGCACCCACAGCGGCACGATGTTGCGCAGGATCGCGATCCGATGCCAGAACGCCGGGGTCGCGCTCGAAATCACCAGCATCCCGCCGACCGCGAACGTCACGAGGCTCAGGAACAGCGGCGCGAGCTGCGACACGCGCGCGGCCTGCCGCGACACGAGCCGGTGGCGCAGCGCACGGCCTTCGAAACCGGCCAGCAGGCCGGCCGACAGCACGAGCGGCACGCCGAAGTAGATCGCGCGGTACGCGATCAGCGCGGCGACCATCGCATGGGCGGGCACTTCGCGGCCCAGCGTGAAGACCATCGCGGCCTCGAACACGCCGATCCCGCCCGGCGTGTGGCCGATCATGCCGAGCAGCAGCGCGGCCGCGTACACGGTGATGAAGGTCGGGAAGCCGACCGGCGCGGCCGGCAGCAGCACCCACAGCGTCAGGCCCGCGGCCACGACGTCGAGCACCGCATACACGACCTGGGCGACGAGGTCGCGCCGCGCCGGCACGTCGAACGACAGCCATTTGAAGCGCGTGACGACCGGTCGCGCGGTGCGGCCGCACATCGCCGTCATCGCAGCCAGCGCCGCGAGCAGCGCCGCGCCGCTCCACGTCGGCACGGCCGGCGCGACGTGCAGCATCGCGGCGAGCGTCTGCGGCACGCAGACCATCCCGAGTGCCGTCATCAGCACCAGCGCGAGCGCGAGCGTGCCGCTGGTGAAGACCGTCATGCGACCGATCTGCGCGGGCGTGACGCCCGACACGCCGTACACGCGCGCGCGCACCGCGCCGCCCGTCAGCGCGCCGAAGCCGGTCGCATTGCCGAGCGCGGAGCCGGCGATCGCGCCGGTCCACAGCGCCGCACGCGGCACCGCGGCGCCGACGTAGCGCAGGCCGACCGCGTCCCGCGCGACGAGCGCGAGATAGCTGAATGCCGTCGCGGCCAGCGACGCGCCCCATTCGCGGGCGGACATTTGACGCAGTTGACGGATCACCGACCGATAGTCGACGGATTGCGACAGGTGCTGGAAGACCACGATCAGCAGCAGGCCGATGCCGAGCGCGAGCAGCGGGGACAGCACGCGCTCGTTGCGCAACAGCGCCGAGACACGGGCGATCGCCGCCGCGGCACGGCCGGGCGGCCCAGGGTGGCGGGAAGACATAGGTTGTTCAGTGGTGGTGCATAGCAAGTCGCGGCGCGGGACGGCCGGGCGGCGACGAATCTGGCTGGTTGTTCTGCATGGGCGGTCCGCCTGAGACGATGGCAGGCGACGCCTGGGTCAGAAATTACGAGTATACGGAATTTACATTACAGAATGTTTCGATTTGGCGTCGGGCGGGTTGGACACGCCACGCGCATCAAAAATCCGTAAAAAGAATGCGCGCGCTGCGAATCATACCGGGAAGCGGGCGGGGTTTTCATCAGGAGAATACCGGGAGGGGTGTGCGGCGGGAGATTCTTGCCGGCGGCTGGGTCCGCGAGCGGCGTCGGTGCGGCGACGCGGCCGGCGGAAAACGGGGCGCGAAGCGCTCGGCACGACGCAGCGCGTATCCCGCGCCAAGCCGGCGCACCCTTGAGCGCAGGCGGCCGACGCCGACGGTGACGTCGATGCGGCTCGCACGACCGACGGCACTCGACGCGACCGCCGCGCGTGCGATGGAGAAGCGCGAACGCCGCCCCACCCGCTCAATACACGTCCCGCACGTACCGCCGCGCCTTCGCGAGCCGCGCGACGTAGTCGTTCGCGGCTTCGTCCGACATTCCGCCGTGTTCGGCCACCACTGCCTTCAGCGCGGTATCGACGTCCTTGGCCATCCGCGCGGCGTCGCCGCACACGTAGAAATGCGCGCCGTCCTCGAGCCAGCTGTACAGCTCCGCGCCGTGTTCGCGCATCCGGTCCTGCACGTAGATCTTGTCGGCCTGGTCGCGCGAGAACGCCAGATCGAGCCGCGTGAGGAAGCCGCTGTCGCGCATCGCGCTCAGCTCGTCGCCGTAATAGAAGTCGGTCTGCGCGTGCTGCTCGCCGAAGAACAGCCAGTTGCGCCCGCGCGCGCCGCGCGCCTGCCGCTCGTGCAGGAAGCCGCGGAACGGCGCGACGCCGGTGCCGGGGCCGACCATCACGACCGGCACGTCGCCGTTGACCGGCGGCCGGAAATGCGCGGACTTCTGCACGAACACGGGCACGCGGCCGTCGTCCGCGCGATCGGCGAGGAACGTCGACGCGACGCCTTTGCGCGCGCGCCGTCCGTTGTGATAGCGCACGGCCGATACCGTCAGATGGATCTCGCCGCGATGCGCGCTCGGGCTCGACGCGATCGAATACAGCCGCGGCTGCAGGCGCTTGAGCATGCCGACCAGTTCCATGCCCGACAGCTCGACCGGAAACTCGTGCAGCACGTCGGCCAGCTGTTGCCCCCACAACCACTGCTTGAGGTCCGCCTTGCGATCGTCGCCGAGCAGCGCCTTGAGCGCGCCGTTCGCGCTGCGCGACGCGATGAACGCGAGCGTGTCCGGATGCGGGCGCGTGATGTCGAAGTGGCGCGCCAGCGCATCGGCCAGGCGCACGTCGCCGACGCCCGCCACCGACACCGGCGTGTCGGCCTTCAACGCGGTGACGGCCAGCAGCTCGTCCACCAGTTCCGGGCAGTTGGTCGGCCACACGCCGAGCGCGTCGCCGGCCTCGTATTCGAGGTTCGCGCCTTCGGTCGACAGCGACACGTAGCGCGTGTCCTTCGCCGCGCCCGGCCGGTTCAGCCGCAGGTTCGCGACGAGCTTCGACGGCGCCGGATGCGCCTTGCTCGGCAGCAGCCCCGACGCGCTCGCGCCGGCGCTCGGCACCGCGTGCAGCGCCGCGTCGGCCTCCTTGATCCGCGCCACCACGCGCTCGAGCCATTGGTCCGCGTCGCGCTGGAACTCGACGTCGCAATCGACGCGCGCACACAGCCGCGTCGCGCCGAGTTCCGCGAGCCGCGCGTCGAGCCGGCGGCCGTGGCCGCAAAACTGGTCGTAGTTGCGATCGCCGAACGCGAGGACCGCGAACTGCATGCCTTCCACGCGCGGGGCGCCGGCCGCCTGCAGTGCATCCCAGAACTCGCTGCCGTTGTCGGGCGCGTCGCCGTCGCCGAACGTGCTGGTCATCAGCAGCACATACTGCGCGCTCGCCAGCGACGCGACCGGGTAATCGGACATGCACGCGGTGCGGATCTCGAAGCCGGCGTTCATCAGTTGCGTCGCGTAATCCTCGGTCAACGATTCGATGTTGCCGGTCTGCGACGCCCACAGCAGCGTCACCTTCGGCCGCGTGCGCACGATGCGCACGCCGCCCGGCGCGGCCGCGTCGGCCGGCAGCGCGGGCGCCGCGCGTTCCGTCGCGGGTGCGGGCGCCGAGCGGCTGAACAGCCCCGCGAGCATCCCGTCGAGCCAGTAGCGCACCGGCGGCGTGAGCGGCGCGCCGGCCGGCAGCACCGGCACGCCGCCGTCGCGGCGGCCCGCGCTCGCCCGCAGCCCGCCGACGAGGCCGGCCACGTACAGGCGCTCCGCGTCGGAGAGCGGCGGCGGCGCGAGATCGGCCACGCCGAGCGCCGCCGCGAAAGTGTCGAGGTCTGCCATGTCGGATTCCTGTGAAGCCGCGAGCGATACCGGCGCAGCCTGAGCATCGGCTGCGGCGGCTGCGTGGGCGGCATCGGCTGCGGCCGCATCGAGGCGCGCCGTGTCGTCGTCGGCGGGCGCGAACGCGTTGGTGTCCGCGCGCGTCAATGCGACCGCGCAGTATTTCAGTTCGGGTTGCTGCGATTCCGCGTCGATCGCGTCGTTCGTCACCGCGTTGATGCACAGCTCGTCGCCGTACACGTCGTTCCAGTGCATCGGCGCGAAGCAGTTGCCGCGCAGCACGCGTTCGGTCACGACGGCCGGCAGCACCGCGCGGCCGCGCGCCGAGCGGATCTCGACGCTGTCCTTCGCGGCGATGCCGAGCGCGCGCGCATCGTCCGGATGAAGTTCGACGAACGGACGCGGGTTCAGCTTGTTCAGCATCGCGACCTTGCCCGTCTTCGTCATCGTGTGCCACTGATGCTGCAGGCGGCCGGTGTTCAGCACGATCGGGAAGGTGTCGTCGGGCAGCTCGGCCGGCGCGACGTGCGGCCGCGCGAAGAAGCGCGCGCGGCCCGACGGCGTCGGGAACGCGATGCGCGGCGCGGCGCCGCCGTCGGCCGCGGGCCGCGGCGTCTGGCTCACGCCGTCGTTCAGATAGCGGATCGGATGCCGCTCGCGCGCGGCGCCCGGCGCAACCGGCCATTGCACCGGCCCGTCGCGCAGCGCCGCATGGCTCGCGCCGCGCAGGTCGTAGCCGGTCGCCGGGTTCGAAAACCGCACGATCTCGTCGAACACGTCGGCCGCCGACGCATAGTCGAACGCCGCGCCGAAGCCCATCGCGCGCGCGACTTCCGCGACGATGCGCCAGTCCGGCAGCGCGTCGCCCGGCGGCGCCACCGCCGCGCGCATCAGCGTCAGGTTGCGCTCGGAGTTGACCATCACGCCGTCGCCCTCGGCCCACAGCGCGCCGGGCAGCAGGATGTCCGCATAACGGTTGGTTTCGGTGTCGAGGAACGCGTCCTGCGCGATCACCAGCTCCGCCGCCTGCAGCCCCGCGATCACGTTCTGCCGGTTCGGCACCGTCGCGACCGGGTTCGTGCAGATGATCCAGCACGCCTTGATGTCGCCGGCCGCCATCCGCTCGAACAGGTCGACCGTGCCGCTGCCGGTCTCCTGGCGCAGCGTGCCGGCCGGCACGCGCCACAGGTTTTCGACGAACCGGCGGTCGTCGTCGGACGCCACCGAGCGCTGGCCCGGCAGGCCGGCGCCCATGTAGCCCATCTCGCGGCCGCCCATCGCGTTCGGCTGGCCGGTCAGCGAGAACGGCCCGCTGCCGGGCCGGCAGATCGTGCCGGTCGCGAGATGCAGGTTGCAGATCGCATTGGTGTTCCACACGCCGTGCGTGCTCTGGTTGAGCCCCATCGTCCAGCAGCTCGTCCATTCCGGCGCATCGCCGATCCACTGCGCGGCCGTGCGGAGGTCGTCCGGCGCAAGGCCGGTGATCTCGGCGACGCGCTCCGGCGTGTAGTCGGCGAGGAACGCGGGCATCGCGTCCCAGCCCTCGGTATGCGCGTCGATGAACGCGGCGTCGGTGCGGCCGTTCGCGTGCAGCAGATGCAGCAGCCCGTTGAGCAGCGCGAGATCGGTGCCGGGCCGGATCTGCAGGAACAGGTCGGCCTTGTCGGCCGTGCCGGTGCGGCGCGGATCGACGACGATCAGCTTCGCGCCGGCCTTCACGCGATCCATCATCCGCAGGAACAAGATGGGATGGCAGTCGGCCATGTTCGCGCCGATCACGAAGAACAGGTTCGCGCGATCGAAATCCTGGTACGAACCGGGCGGACCGTCCGCGCCCAGCGACTGCTTGTAGCCGGTGCTCGCGCTCGCCATGCACAGCCGCGAGTTCGACTCGATGTTGTTGGTGCCGACGAAGCCCTTCGCGAGCTTGTTCACGAGGTACTGCGCCTCGATCGACATCTGCCCCGACACATAGAATGACAGCGCGTCCGGCCCGTGCGCGTCGAGCACCGCGCGCAGCCGGCGCGCCGTCTCGGCGATCGCGTCGCGGGCCGGCAACGGGACGAGGTCGTCCTCGCGGGCGCGCCGCACGAACGCGCGATCGAGCCGCCCGGAGCGGCGCAGCGCGACGTGCGCGGACGAGCCCTTCGTGCACAGCCGCCCGAAGTTGGTCGGATGCTCGGAGTCGCCGGACACCTTGACGACTTCGTCATCCTCGACGTGCAGCACCATGCCGCAGCCGACGCCGCAGTACGGGCACACGCTCTTGACGGGGGTGGCGCTCATGCGTGCTCCGTGACGTTCAGGCGGCGATCCACACGAAACCGTCCTCGACCCGCGACGGATAGGCGCTCACCGATTTGTCGGGTGCTTCGAGGCATTCGCCGGTCCGCAGATCGAAATGCTGCTTGTACAACGGCGACGCGACGACGATGCGCTCGCCTAGGCTGCCGATCAACCCGCGCGACATCACCGCGGCCTGCGACACCGGATCGACGTTGTCGATCGCGAACACGCCGCCGGCTTCGGCGTGCGCGACGTGGAACACGGCGACCTGCTCGCCGTTGACGAGCGCGCATACGCCCGTGTTCGGCACGATGTCGTCGAGCGGGCATACGCGGGTCCAGGACAGCGGAAGACGATCGTTCATGATGGGCTCCTTGAATGAGGCGCTGGCGTCGGCCAGCTCAGACGGTGGCGGGTTCCGCGACGACCGGGATCGCGACCGGCTTGCCGCCGGGGCGCTCGTCGGGCGTCGCGGGGCGGATCTGGCCGCGCGTCTCGACGAACGCGATGGTCGTGTCGGGCGCATCGCTGTTCACGAAGTGGCGGAAGCGCTTGCGCGTCTCGGGATCGGTGACGGCCTTCTTCCATTCGCATTCGTAGGTGTCGACCACGTGCTGCATGTCGGCCTCGAGCTCGGCCGCGATCCCGAGCCGGTCGTGCACGACCACATCGATCAGGTAGTCGAGCCCGCCTTCGAGGTTGTCGCGCCACACGCTGGTGCGCTGCAGCCGGTCGGCGGTGCGCACGTAGAACATCAGGAAGCGGTCGATGTAGCGGATCAGCGTGGCGCGATCGAGGTCGGAGGCGAGCAGCTCGGCATGGCGCGGCTTCATCCCACCGTTGCCGCATACGTACAGGTTCCAGCCCTTCTCGGTCGCGATGATGCCGACGTCCTTGCCCTGCGCTTCCGCGCATTCGCGCGTGCAGCCCGATACGCCGAACTTGATCTTGTGCGGCGCGCGCAGGCCCTTGTAGCGGTTTTCGATGTCGATCGCGAGGCCGACCGAATCGTCGACGCCGTAGCGGCACCACGTCGAGCCGACGCACGACTTCACCGTGCGCACCGCCTTGCCGTAGGCGTGGCCCGATTCGAAGCCGGCCGCGATCAGCTCCTCCCAGATCGACGGCAGCTGTTCGACGCGCGCGCCGAACAGGTCGACGCGCTGGCCGCCGGTGATCTTGGTGTACAGGCCGTACTTCTTCGCGACCTGGCCGACGGCGATCAGCCCTTCCGGCGTCACCTCGCCGCCCGCCATGCGCGGCACGACCGAGTACGTGCCGTCGCGCTGGATGTTCGCGAGGTAGTAGTCGTTCGAGTCTTGCAGCCCGGCATGCTCCTTCTTCAGCACGAACTCGTTGAAGCACGATGCGAGGATGCCGGCGACGGCCGGCTTGCACACGTCGCAGCCGAGGCCGCGACCGTGCTTGTGCAGCAGTTCGTCGAACGTCGTGATGCGCTCGACGCGGATCAGATGGAACAGCTCCTGGCGCGAATGCGCGAAGTGCTCGCACAGATGGTTGTTGACCGCGAGGCCCTGCTTCTTCATCTCGGCCTTCATGATCTGCGTGACGAGCGGCACGCAGCCGCCGCACGACGTACCCGCGCCCGTGCACGACTTCAGCGCGCCGAGGCTCGTCGCGCCGTCGGCCACCGCCGCGCAGATCTGCGACTTCGACACGTTGTTGCACGAGCAGATCTGCGCGCCGTCCGGCAGCGCGTCGACGCCGAGCGCGGGCTTCGCCGCGCCGTCCGACGACGGCAGGATCAGGAACTCGGGCTGCGCCGGCAGCTCGATGCGGTTCAGCATCATCTGCAGCAGCGTGCCGTATTCCGTCGCATCGCCCACCATCACCGCGCCGTGCAGGAACTTGCCGCAGTCGGACACCACCAGCTTCTTGTAGACCTGGCGGCGCTCGTCCGCGTACTGGTAGGTGCGGCTGCCGGCCGTCGCGCCGTGCGCGTCGCCGATGCTCGCCACGTCGACGCCCATCAGCTTCAGCTTGGTGCTCATGTCGGCGCCAGCGAATGCGGCATCGGCCGCATCGGTCATCTTGCCGCCCAGCTGCTTCGCCACCACGCGCGCCATGTCGTAGCCGGGCGCGACGAGGCCGTACACCATGCCGTTCCACGCCGCGCACTCGCCGATCGCATAGATGTCGGCGTCGCTCGTGCGGCATACGTCGTCGATCGTGACGCCGCCGCGCGGGCCGATCTCGAGGCCGCATGCGCGCGCGAGTTCGTCGCGCGCGCGGATGCCGGCCGAGAACACGATCATGTCGGCATCGAGATGCGAGCCGTCGGCGAACGCCATCCGGTGCGCGTGCTGCTCGCCGTCGACGATCTCCAGCGTGTTCTTGCCCGTATGCACGGTCACGCCGAGCGACTCGATCTTCGCGCGCAGCATCCGGCCGCCGCCGTCGTCGACCTGCACCGCCATCAGCCGCGGCGCGAATTCGACGACGTGCGTGTCGAGCCCCATGTCGCGCAACGCCTTCGCGCATTCGAGGCCGAGCAGCCCGCCGCCGACCACCACGCCGCGCGTCGCGTGCGCGCCGCGCGCCTGCATCGCTTCGAGATCCTCGATGGTCCGGTACACGAAGCAGCCGTCACGCTCGTGGCCGGGCACCGGCGGCACGAACGGCCGCGAGCCGGTCGCGAGCACCAGCTTGTCGTACGCGAGCGTTGCGCCGGATGCGAGCGTGACCGTATGCGCGTCGCGGTCGATCGACGCGACGCGCGCGTTCAACCGCAGGTCGAACTGCCGATGCCGTTCGAAGAAGCCGGGCTCGACCAGCGACAGGTCGTCGGCCGACTTGCCCGCGAAGAATTCCGACAGGTGCACGCGGTCGTACGCCGGGCGCGGCTCCTCGCCGAGCACCGTGACCTGCAGCGTGCCGGCCGCGTCCGCTTGCGCGGCGAGGCATTCGAGCAGCTTGTGGCCGACCATCCCGTGGCCGATGACGATCAGTTTCATGATGACGTTTCCCTCGGTCGATCAGTTCGCGGCATTCGCGGTGGCCAGCGCGCGGTCGCGCAGCTCGGCCTCGCGTGCCTTGTGTTCTGCGCTGAAGCGCACGGCCATCGCGCACAGCGCCGTCGCGGTGACGACGAGCCCGAGCAGGCTCAGCGCGTGCTGCACGTCGCCGACGCCCTTCAGCAGGAACGCCGCGGCCACCGCGCCGACGTTGCCGCCCGCGCCGACGATCCCCGCGACGCCGCCGAGCGCGCGGCGGTCGATGAACGGCACGAGCGCATAGGTCGCGCCGCACGCCATGTGCGTGAAGAGGCCGAACGTCAGCATCGCGACGAGCGCCATGCCGATGCCTTGCGCATGCGAGAACCACAAGAGCCCGAGCCCTTCGCCGATGATCAGCGCGCACAGCAGCGTCGCGCGCACGTCGAGGCTGCGCCGCGCGGCGATCCGGTCCGACAGCCAGCCGCCGAGCGCGCGGGCGAACAGCGCGAGCAGCCCGAACAGGCCGACCGCGAAGCCGGCGTCCTTCAGCGACAGCTTGAAGTGGTCGACGTAGTACAGCGCGGCGATGTTGTGGATGAACACCTCGACGCCGAAACACGCGCCGTAGGTGACGAACAGCATCCACACGCGATAGTTGCCGCACGCGGCGAAGAAGCTCGCCCAGCCGCCCTTCTTGCCGCTGTCGACCGTCACGCCCTGCTTGCGCAGCGCGACGAAGTCGCCTTGCGGGCAGTCCTGCGTGAAGCGCCAGTACGCCCACGCCATCGCGAGCATCGCGATGCCCGGCACGACGAGCGCGATGCGCCACGACGCGTCGTCGCCGAAGCCGAGCAGCAGGCCGGCCGCGACGAGCAGCGGCATCATCGCCTGCGTCGCGCCTGCGCCCGCGTTGCCCCAGCCGGCCGTCGTCGCGTTCGCGGTGCCGACCACGTTCGGCGCGAACATCACCGACGTGTGGTACTGCGTGATCACGAAGCCGGCGCCGATCGCGCCGATGCCGAGCCGGCAGATCAGGAACGACAGGTAGTCGTGCACGAACGACACCGCGAACACGGGAATCGCGCCGAGCAGCAGCAGCCCGACGTACACGCGGCGCGGGCCGAAGCGGTCGCACAGCGGGCCGACCAGCAGCCGCACCGCGATGGTCGCGGCCACCGCGGCGATGTTGATGTTCGCGACCTGCGCCGCGGTGAGATGGAATTCGCGCGAGATCAGCGGCATCAACGGCGCACACGCGAACCACGCGAAGAAGCACACGAAAAACGCCATCCACGTCATGTGGAACGCACGCATCGGCGCGCTGCGGAAGCTGAAGAGATCGATACGGGTAGCTTTGTCGGTCATGTCATCCGCCAAACGAAAAACGGCGTCCTGCACATCCGATCTCGTCGAGACCCGATGTGTAGGACGCCGTTGCCCATGAAGCCCGTTGCCGGGCGCGTCAGTATTCGGTACTGCGGACGAATCGCCGTTGATTCGCCCGAGCCAGCTAACGCAAGCGGCGTGCCATGCCACCCGAAATCTCCGCGAGCGCCCTGTCGTACAAGGCTCGCCGGGCGCCGTCGGCCGTCTTGCGCGGAATCGGCCGCGATATGT
Source organism: Burkholderia sp. WP42 (assembly GCF_000745665.1). Lineage (NCBI taxonomy): Bacteria > Pseudomonadati > Pseudomonadota > Betaproteobacteria > Burkholderiales > Burkholderiaceae > Burkholderia > Burkholderia sp. WP42. Next base: position 107,341 of record NZ_KN050724.1, read on the forward strand.
CGGGAGGCATCGCGGCACAGATGTGGTGCGCTGCAGCACTATCGCCGTGCGACTTCGCGGTGCGTGCCGGTGCGTCGCGATGCACGTGGTGCGGGCATCGCATGCGGGGCGCCGCCGCATGCGAGTGCATGCGTTCGCGTGCCACGCTGGCGTCGTGCGCCGCACGTCGCCGCGGGCGCGGGCCGCGACGCGACGCTTGGCCCGTTTATTGCTGAATCCGTTATCGACACCGGCAACGGCGCCGGTGGGCGGTCTTTCCCCCATGCCGTCCCGGCCGATCCAGGCGGGGCCGGCAGAACCGACGTGGACAACGGCGTCCAGCCCGTGCTCGGCACGGCGGGACGCCGTGGTCGCCTCGACCGCCCGCCGCCGCGAGCAACAACGCGTTATCGCCGCCGCATGCGGCACAGGAACACGACATGACGACTGGAAAAGTCACGCTGCTGGGCGCCGGGCCCGGCGACCCCGATCTGCTCACCCTGAAGGCCGCGAAGGCGCTGGCCGCCGCCGACGTGCTGCTGCTCGACGATCTCGTCGCGCCGGGCATCGTCGAGCTTGCGCCGCAGGCGCGCGTGATCCGCGTCGGCAAGCGCGGCGGCTGCCGCTCCACGCCGCAGGCGTTCATCGAGAAACTGATGCGTCGCTACGCGCTGCGCGGCGCGCACGTCGTGCGCGTGAAAGGCGGCGACGCACTGCTGTTCGGCCGCGCCGGCGAGGAGCTCGCGACGCTGCGCGCCGCCGCGATCCCGGTCGAGATCGTCAACGGCATCTCGTCGGGGTTCGCGGCCGCCGCGAGCCTCGGCATCTCGCTCACGCACCGCGAACATTGCCAGGGCGTCACGTTCGTCACCGCGCACCGCCAGGATCACGGCGAGCCCGACTGGGCCGCGCTGGCGGCCACCGGCACCACGCTCGCGATCTATATGGGCATGAGCCGCGTCGACAGCATCGCGACGGGCCTGCTCGCCGCGCTGCCCGCCGCGACGCCGGCCGCCGCCGTGCAATGGGCCGGCACGCCGCACGAACGCCGCTGGACCGGCACGCTCGGCGGCCTCGCGCGCGGCATCGACGACGCGCGGCTCGGCAGCCCGGCCGTGATCCTCGTGGGCGGCGCGATCGGTGCAGCGTGCGCGCAGCGCACCGACACCGATCCCGACACCGCAGCCGCACCGATGTCGTGGGCCGCGTGATGGGCTGCGCCGCGCGGCATCGTCCGCATCACCATTGCGCTCACGGCAGGCGCGCTCGCGCCGGCTGCCGGTGCGGCTTGCCCGACGCGCTCGACGCGTCCGCTGCGGCGAGTTCCGCGCGCACGTCGGCTGATCCATTCAACCGTTGCACCGAAGCCCGTCCGTCCCCGTTCGCGTCATGAGTTCGTCCGTTCCGCCCGCCCGCCTGCGCGTGCTGCTCGTCACCGATACCGACAAGCCGATCGGCGAGCTCGGCGACGCGCTCGCACGCCTCGGCTACGAGATGCTCAACGACGTCGCGACGCCGGCGCGCCTGCCTGCCGCCGTCGAAGAGCAGCGCCCCGACGTCGTGATCATCGATACCGATTCGCCGTCGCGCGACACGCTCGAGCAACTGGCCGTGATGCATGCGACCGCGCCGCGCCCCGTGCTGATGTTCAGCCACGACGCCGACCAGGCGCTGATTCATGCGGCCGTCGGCGCCGGCGTCAGCGCCTATCTGGTCGAAGGGCTGTCGGCCGAGCGCCTCGCGCCGATTCTCGAAGTCGCGCTCGCGCGCTTCTCCCACGACGATGCGCTGCGTCGCCGGCTCGCCGACGTCGAGCGCGAGCTGGCCGAACGCAAGCTGATCGATCGCGCGAAACGCCTGCTGATGGACAGGCGCAGCCTGTCCGAACACGATGCTTACGCGCAGCTGCGCAAGCGCGCGATGGATCAGGGGCTGCGCATCGTCGACGTCGCGCGGCAACTGCTCGACGCGCCTTCACAATGACCACCATGAACCCTCCGATTCCCGCCGCGCCCGAACGCGCGCATCTTCGTCTCGGTTTCGTCGCGTTGAGCGATGCGGCCCCGCTGATCGTCGCGCAGCGCCTGAATTTCGGCGCGCGCCACGGGCTGACGCTCGAGCTGCACCGCCAGCCGTCGTGGGCCGCCGTGCGCGACAAGCTGCTGAGCGGCGAACTCGACGCCGCGCACGCGCTGTACGGGCTCGTCTGCGGGCTGCAGCTCGGCATCGGCGGCCCGCAGGCCGACATGGCCGCGCTGATGGTGCTGAACCGCAACGGCCAGGCGATCACGTTCGCGCGCGGCCTCGCCGACGCCTACCGCGCCAGCGGCGACGTCCGCGCCGCGTTCGCGACGCTCGGCCGCAAGCCGCTGCTCGCGCAGACCTTCCCGACCGGCACGCACGCGATGTGGCTGAACCACTGGCTCGCGTCGCACGGCGTCGATCCGCTGCGCGACGTGCGCAGCGTCGTGATCCCGCCGCCCGAGATGGTCGCCGCGCTCGCGGGCGGCGAACTCGACGGCTTCTGCGCCGGCGAGCCGTGGCACGCGGTGGCCGAGGCCTGCGGCGCGGGCCGCACCATCGCCGTCACCAGCGAGATCTGGCCCGATCATCCGGAGAAGGTGCTGGCGACGCGGCGCGATTTCGTCGCGCTGTATCCGGCGACCGCGCGCGCGCTGATCCGCACCGTCGTCGATGCGTGCGCGTGGCTCGACGACCCGGCGCACCGCCGCGACGCCGCCGACTGGCTCGCGTTGCCCGACGCGCTCGGCGTGCCGGCCCGCCTGATCGCGCCGCGCCTGCTCGGCGACTACGGCGCCGGCCCGTTCGCGCAGCCGCCGCTGCCGATCCGTTTCCACGATGGCGGCGGCGTGAACCGGCCGGATCCGCAGGAGGCGCGGTGGTTCCTGTCGCAATACCGGCGCTGGGGCATGCTCGAGGGCACGCAGGACGACGCGCAGATCGCCGCGGCGCTCGCGCAGACGGCGTTGTATGATGCTGCCGTCGCCGACGACGGTACGGCCGGCCGCTGACTCCCTCCGCGGAGATGCGGCGGCGGCCGGCCCGCCGCCCAGCGCGATGCGCGGGCGCCCAATGCCCGTACCGCTGTACCCGTATCGACACTCCGTCCCCGTTCCCGAATCGATGCCGAAACGAACGCGCACGTCGCTCGACGTGCTGCTCACCGAAATCCGCGCGTGCCGCACATGCGAAGCCGAGCTGCCGCTCGGGCCGCGCCCGGTGCTGCGCGCCCATCGCGACGCGCGCGTGCTGATCGTCGGCCAGGCTCCCGGCGCGCGCGTCCATGCGAGCGGCATCCCGTGGGACGACGCGAGCGGCAAGCGGCTGCGCGACTGGCTCGGCGTCGATGCCGACACGTTCTACGACGAGACGCGCTTCGCGATCGTGCCGATGGGGTTCTGCTATCCCGGCCGCGGCGCGAGCGGCGACAACCCGCCGCGGCCGGAATGCGCGGCGCTGTGGCTCGACCGGCTGCTGGCCGAATTGCCGTCGATCCGGCTGACGCTGCTGATCGGCCAGTATGCGCAGCGGCATTTTCTGCGCGACGCGCGCAAGGCGACGCTGACCGACACCGTGCAAGCGTGGCGCGACTACGGGCCCGGTGTGCTGCCGCTGCCGCATCCGTCGCCGCGCAGCCAGGGATGGCTCAAGCATCATCCGTGGTTCGACGCCGAGGTCGTGCCCGAGCTGCGCCGGCGCGTCGCGCCGCTGCTGGCGCGCGACGCATGAACCGGGCCGCCGGCTGCGGCGCCATCCTTTCCCGCTTGAACGCGGCACCCGACACATGCGCATGAACGACACGCCGGCCGACCTCGATTTCGCGTGCACCGGCTGCGGCGGCTGCTGCCGCGACCTGCGCATTCCGTTGACGATCGACGAAGCGATCGCGTGGCTGCGCCGCGGCGGCCACGTCGAACTGCTGTGCGACGCGATGCCGTGGCTCGAGGAGCCCGAGGCCGGCAACGCGTTCGCCGCGTACAAGCGGGCGCGCTCGACGCCCGCCTCGAGCGGCACGCTGCCGCTGCGTGTGACGGCCGTGCTCGTCGCATCGCATGCCGGGCCGTGCCCCAACCTGCGCGACGACCTCCGCTGCGGGATCTACGACGATCGGCCGCTCGTATGCCGCATCTACCCGGCCGAAATCAACCCGTTCGTGCCGCTCGCGCCGCCCGGCAAGCAATGCCCGTCGGACGCATGGCAGCAGGCGCCGCTGCTCCGCGGCGGCACGCTCGTCGACGCGGCGACGGCCGAGCACGTCGCACGTTCGCGAACGGCGAGCGAGACCGAGACGCCGCTGCGGGCGCGGCTGTGCGAGATGCTCGGCATCGATACGGCGGCCGTCGCGAACGAGGGCTTCGCGGTTCATGCGCCGCCCGCGGATGCGCTGCTCGCCGCGCTGACGGCCGTGCGCGCGGCGCCGGCCGCCGACGACGCGCAAGCGGCGGCGTGGACGCTGACGTCGAATCGCACCGCCACGATCGACGCGCTCGCGGCGGTGGGCGCGGCGAGCCGCAGCGCCGCCGCGCTTGCCGGCCCGTGCGTGCGCTATCTCGGCTTCCATCCGGACGCATAGCCGATCCGGTGCAGCGAGGCGCGAAGCGTCGAGCCGCCCCGCGGAGCCGTCGCCCGGCGCCCGCCGATTCCGGCGGCGCCCGGTTCGCTGTACCATCGCGGCTCAACCGCGTCTCGACCAGCCGAATTCTTCATGCCCTCCTCCGCCCCGCCGCGCCTGTACGGGATGCCCGAACGCAGCGACCGGCTCGATTTCTACATCCGCGACCAGGCGTCGCGCCAGGCGATCACCGAACCGCACCGGCACACCTACTTCCAGATCCAGTTCAATCTCGGCGGCGACACCGAGCAGCGGATCGGCGGCGTCACGCGGCCGTTTCCGCGCGGCGCGCTCGCGTTCGTGCTGCCGCATCGCGAACACCTGATTCCGCATCCGGAAGGCGCTCACTTCATCGTGATCAACTTCAGCCAGGCGTTCCTGCGCACCGATCTCGACGTCGATCCGCTCGATCTCGAGGACGTGCCCGCGCACCGCGTCCCCGAACTGACGCCGTTTCGCTTCCAGGAGCATCTCGACTTCATCCTGACCGGCGACGCGTTCGACGAAGCACGCCGCCTCGCGCTGTGCATGCTCGACGCCGACCGGGTCCGCACCTTCGGGTCGACCACGCTGCTGCGCGGCTATCTGCTGCAGCTGATCGGGCTCGTCTGCACGCAGTACGCCGGCGCGCTCGACAAGCTCGCGCAGCGCGGCGCCCAGCGCGCGGGCCGGCGCGACGCGCTCGCACGCGTGCTGCGCCATGTGCGCGCCAACCTCACGCGCGAAGATCTGACGCTTGCGGCCACCGCCGAGGCCGCGTTCCTGTCGCCGAACTACCTCGCGCATCTGGTGCGCAAGGAGACCGGCAGCACCTTCACCGATCTGGTGACCGAGCGCCGGATCGCGCTCGCGCAATCGCTGCTCGCGCATACGAGCCGGCGCATCGCGGACATCGCCCGTGCAGTCGGCTTCCGCGACGAAGGGTATTTCGCGCGGCGCTTTCGCGCGCGCGTCGGCGTGTCGCCGAAGGCGTACCGCGACGCGAACGCCGCGCTGCCCGATGCAGTCGGCGCGGCCGATGCGGCCGATGCAACCGACGCGGCGCCGGCCGCGGACGCGTAGATTTGTCCGGTTAAAGCGCAGTTGCGTCGCATCGCGGCGCGCGGCGCTCCGGTATCGTTGCAGGCATGCCGGGCCGCCGCCGTCGGGTGGCGGCCGGTATCCGTCTTCCATTCGAACGAGGCCATCCGATGTCCGCATACGTCATCGACGCTCCCGAGCGTCCTTCCGTCGAAGTCGATCAATCGTCCGCGCGCTTTCCGGTACGCCGCGTGTTCTGCGTGGGCCGCAACTACGCCGACCACGCGCGGGAAATGGGCGCCGATCCCGACCGCGAACCGCCGTTCTTCTTCACGAAGCCGGCCGATGCGGTCGTGCCGGCCGTCGGCACCGTCCCGTATCCGCCGCTGACGAACGACCTCCATCACGAGATCGAGCTGGTCGTCGCGATCGGCAAGGACGGCCGCTCGATCGAGCCGGCCGACGCGCTGTCGCACGTGTGGGGTTACGGCGTCGGCGTCGACCTCACGCGTCGCGACCTGCAGGCCGAAGCCAAGAAGCTGGGCCGCCCGTGGGACTGGGCGAAGGGCTTCGACGCGTCGGGGCCGATGAGCCCGCTGCGCGCCGCGAGCGCGACCGGCCACCCGGCGAGCGGGCGGATCTGGCTCGCGGTGAACGGCGACACGCGTCAGCAAGGCGATCTCGCCGACATGATCTGGGCCGTGCCCGACGTGATCGCCTACGTGTCGCGCTCGGTCGCGTTGAAGGCCGGCGACCTGATCTTCACCGGCACGCCGGCCGGCGTGGGCGCGCTGCAGCCGGGCGATCGCGTGACGGGCGGGGTGGACGGCGTCGCGACGTTCGAGTTCGTGGTCGGCGCGAAGCCGTAACGGCTGTAGTGGCAATGCGCGGGCGCCGGCGGGAACGGCTGCGCGTCGCGTCGTTTGGCTCCGGTCGGCACGGCGCGCACATTGCGCCCGATCGGCGCGCCGGCCGCGCGCGGCGGCGCACATGACTCACGCGCGGGCATCGAAGGCCCGGATGCACATTGCCGCCGCCAACGCGATGAGCGTCGACAGCGACATCATCGCGAGCGGCGCATACGCCGCATTGCCGGTGGTCAGGACGGCGCCGGTCAACGACGCGAGCGCGGCGCCGCCGGCGATGGTCGCGGCGCCGGCCAGCCCCGATGCGCTGCCCGCCAGATCCGGCCGTACCGCCATCGCGCCCGCGTGCGCCGCCGGATTCGACAGCCCGTTTCCGACGCCGATCAAGACGCACGGGCCGAACCATGCAAGCGGATGCGTCACGCCGCCGAGCAACAATGCAAGCGCGATCGCCGGCCCCATGCAGGCGACCGCGCGCCCGCACAGGATCGTCGTCGCAAGCGCATGCCGGTGTGCGCGTCGCGCAGCGACGAAGCTGCCGCATATGAAGCCGGCCGTGACCACACCCATGCACAAGCCGATTTGCACGGGCGGGATACCGAACACCACTTTGGCGGCGAGCGGCGCACCGGCCAGGAACGCATAGAACGCGCCGGTGGAAAACGCCATGCAAAGCGCATAGGCCCAGAACCGACGCGCGCGCAGCAGTGCCGGATACGCGCGCAGCTGTTGCGCGAGCGTCCGGACGTGGGGCGAATGCGTCTCGACGAGATCGGCCGCACACCAGCCGAGCAGCGCAATGCCGGCTGCGGCGAGCAGCCCGAAGCTCGCGCGCCAGCCGACGGTCTGATCGAGCACGCCGCCCAGCGTCGGCCCGATCATCGGCGCGAACGCCGCCGCCATCGCCGCATAGCCGATCCGCCCGGCCGCATGCTCGCCCCCGCCGGTGTCGCGAATCGTCGCCATCGACACCGGGTAGACGGACGTAATCGCGGCCTGCAGCAGACGGCAAGCGAGAAACACGCGAATGTCGGTTGCGAGCGCACAACCGAGCGAGCCGAACGTGAACGCCCCTACGCTCAGCAGCACGATGGGCCGGCGCCCGAACCGGTCGGACAGCGGCCCCATGACGAACTCCAGCGCTGCGGCGACGGCCGCGTAGCCGGCGACGGAAAGGGCGACCAGCGCGTAGTCGGCGCGCAGTTCGCGCGCGATCGCGGGCAACGACGGCAGAAACAAGCTCAACGGCAGCACCGAGAGCACGCACAGCGCGATCAACGTCGCATATCGCGGCGCCGCGGCGGCCGAAGCGTTCGACAGGTCTGGTTGCAAGTGGATGCCCTCCCGCACATGCGCCGTGCGGCCGTGCGCGATGCAAAAAAAGCCCCCGAGCAAGTCGGGGGCGCATGGGTGCCGGCGCGATGCCGCTACCGGACCCTGCGCCTGTGTACTACTACGAAAAAGATTGCCGCGTTCATTCCGTATGGCTCCGAATGCCCGAATCGCGGGCAGCGATGTCGAACGATGTTAGTTGCTCGACCGCTTGGCGGTCAACGCACTACCGCGCCCGCACCGACACGAATCTGCGCGCGTTGTCGCGCTGGATCAGCACCGCGATCACGTTGCCGCCGTGCGCTTCCAGCGCCGGCACGTCTTCCGGCGTTTCGAGCAACGTATCGTTGAGTTCGAGCACCACGTCGCCGGGCCGGATGCCGGCGCGCGCAGCCGGCCCGTGCACCGCATCCACCATCATTCCGACGGCGAGCCCGGTCGATCGGCGTTCCGCGTCGCTCAGCGGATGCATCGTCAGTCCGAGCCGATCGCCGCCGTCGGCCGGCCGCGCGGCGGCCACCGTCAGCGCCGTCGCACCGGCGGCGCCGACCGGCCCCGTAGCACCTGGCACGCCTGCCGACGCCGCGTCGTCGATCGCGTCGTCGGCGCCCGTGGCCGCGCCCGTGACCACCAGCGTCTTCGGCACGCGATTGCGGATCGCCCGCAGCGTCGCCTTCCCGCCCGCCGGCAACGCCGCGGCCAGATCGTTCAACTCCGCCGCGCGGCCGATCGGCCGGTCGCCGAACTTCACGATCACGTCGCCCGGCTTCACGCCGGCCAACGCGGCCGGTGAGCCGGGATCGACGGTGTTCACGAGCGCGCCCGCCGCGCGCGGCAACCCGAACGCGGCCGCGAGTCCGACGCCGACATCCTGCACGTCCACACCCAGTGCATTAGCCGATCCATTAGCCGACCCATTGCCCGCCCCATCCCCCGACGCCGCGCGCTGCGCCTGCGCATTGCTGCGCATCTGCGCCTGTACTTGCGCGCGCACCTTCACGGCGAGCGCGATCGGAATCGCGAACGTCGTGCTCGCGTAGCGATCGGCGTCCGTGTAGACCTGCATCGCGATCCCGATCACGTCGCCCGCGCGGTTGAACACCGGGCCGCCGGAGTTGTCGTGGTTCACCGCGATGTCGGTCTGGAAGAACGGAAACGCGCCGCCGTCCGGCAACAGATGCGACGTCGCGCTGACGATGCCGGCCGTGACCGTATTGCCCGCGCCGTCCGGCGCGCCGATCGTCATCACCGGTTCGCCGGCGCGCACCCGCGACGAGTCGCCGAGACGCACGACCGGCAGCTTCGTCGCGTCGACGTGCAGCACCGCGACGTCGCTCTGCGGATCGACGGCCAGCACCGTGCCCTTGAGCATCCGGCGATCGGCCAGCCGCACCGTCACGTCGGTCGCATCGGCCACCACGTGCGCGGACGTCAGGATCAGCCCGTCGGCGCTCACGATGAAACCCGACCCGCTGCCGGCGATCGCGCGCGGCAACGCATCGGAAGGCTGCGCCGGCGTCTGCGCGCGTGGCGCGGCCGGCGGCGGCGCTGCGCGGCGAAAGAATGCGGCGAGCGGATCGTCGGGATCGAGTTCCATGAACGACGGGCCGCCGGATTGCGGCTCCGCCGCGGCCGTCGAGACGGTCACGACGGCCGGCCCGTAGCGATCGACGATCGCGGGGAAATCGACCGGCATCGAATACGGCGGCGCGGCCGTCCTGACCTTCATGCCGGGCGGCGTGCGCGGCGGCGCGACGGTCCCGGCAACGAGCGGCGACGGCGCGCACGACCACGCGAATACGGCGCCGATCAACGCGCCGTGAAGCACGGCGCGAGCAAGCGTCTGGCGAACCACGGTGCACCTCCCCCGGGCGATCGCGGCGCGGAGCCGCGCGGCACGCGCGTACGCCCGACAAGCACCGGTACACGTCTCCATTTATAGTCCACGCCGCGTCGCGGACCTACGCATCGAAACCCGGATGCCTACCACGCGCGCCGCGCCGCAACCGCGACAGCGTTCGTTCCGGACAAAGTCGCCGGTTCGTCAATCGGCATATTCACCGCACGGTGCACGGCGTGCAGGCAGCCGCGAGTCGATGCCAATTCGGCCAACGCGCCGCGGCACGCCGGCTACCACGCCAACGCGAGAAAGTTGCGCACCACCGGCGACTGCGCGTCGCGCCGCGATGCGATCGCGAGCCGCGCGCGCAGGCCGTCGCCGGCCACCGGCCGATAGACGACGCCCGCGACCTGCACCTGCGTGATCGCCATCGGCACGATCGACACGCCGAGCCCGGCCGCGACGAGCGTCACCGCCGACGCGATCTGCGGTGCCGGCTGCGCCATGCGCGGCTGGAAGCCGGCGGCATTGCAGGCGGCGACGATGTCGTCGAACAGCGCGCTGCCCGCTTCGCGCGGCACCTGCACGAACGCCTCGTCGGTGAGTTCGGCAAGCTCGATCCGACGGCGCCGCGCGAGCCGATGCGCGACCGGCAGCGCGACGAACATCGGCTCCTCGTCCCAGTCCGCGGCGTGCAGCGTATCGGCGATGCGGCGCTCCGGACGCACGATCCCGACGTCGAGCCGGCCAGCTTCGAGCGCGTCGAACAGCACGCCGGAGGTCGCCTCCAGCAGCGTCAGCTCGGTATCCGGAAACGCCTCGCGAAAGCGGCGGATCAGGTCGGCGACTTTCGAATTGAACGCCGCCGTCCCGGTGAAGCCGACGCGCAGCTGCCCGATTTCGCCGCGTGCCGCCCGCTTCGCCGCACGGGCAGCACGCTCGGCGTCGTCGAGCACGCGCCGCGCCTCTTCCGCGAACACCTCGCCGGCAACGGTGAGTTCGGCGCCGCGCGCGGTTCGCTTGAACAGCTCGACGCCGAGTTCGTCCTCGAGCGCCCTGATCTGCTGGCTCAGCGGCGGCTGGCCGATGCCCAGCGCCTGCGCGGCCTTCGTGAAGTTCGACGCGGCGGCGACGGCCAGAAAGTAGCGGAGATGCCTGAGTTCCATGCGCAATGCGATCGACGGTGGACGGGAAGATGCAGCCGCAACGAGCGGCCGCAGCCAGATGCAAAACATATCGCTACGGTTTCTTTCATATATTGGACATATGTTTGACCATGCGCAAGAATGGCCGCCTCCCCCAGCCCATTCAGTGCATCTCATGCCTTCTTCTACGAACCCGCCTGCGGCGGCGCGCGGCGCGACCATCGCGCCCGATGTGCTGCCGGCCGGCGTGTCGCCGCGCTCGGCCGCCTACCTGCGCATCGCGCTGGCGCTCTTTCTGGCCGGCTTTGCGACGTTCTCGCTGCTCTACTGCGTGCAGCCGCTGCTGCCCGCGTTCGCGCGCGAATTCCATGTCGGCGCGGCGTCGAGTTCGCTGTCGCTGTCGCTGTCGACCGGCATGCTGGCCGTGTCGATCCTGTGCGCCGGCGCGCTGTCGGAACGCGTCGGCCGGCGCGGGCCGATGTTCGCGTCGATGACGCTCGCCGCGCTGTTCAACCTGCTGGCCGCCGTTGCGCCGAGCTGGCACCTGCTGCTGGTGTGGCGCGCGCTCGAAGGCTTTGCGCTCGGCGGCGTGCCGGCCGTCGCGATGGCGTATCTCGCCGAGGAGATCGCGCCCGAAGGGCTCGGCCTGTCGATGGGGCTGTATGTCGGTGGCACCGCGTTCGGCGGCATGATCGGCCGGATCGGAATGAGCGCGCTCGAAGAGTACTTCTCGTGGCGCACCGCGATGCTGACGATCGGCGTCGTCGATCTCGCCGCCGCCATCGCGTTCGTCGTGCTGCTGCCGCCGTCGCGCCGCTTCGTGAAACGCACCGACCTGAAGCTGCGGCATCACCTGCAGCTATGGAGCGCGCAACTGCGTCATCCACGCCTGCCGTTCGTGTTCGCGATCGGCTTCCTGGTGATGGGCGCGTTCGTGACCGTGTACAACTACGTCGGCTTCCGGCTGATCGCGCCGCCGTTCGACCTGAGCGCAACCGCGTGCGGGCTGATCTTCACGGCGTATCTGTTCGGGATGGTGTCGTCGTCGAGCGCGGGTGCGCTCGCCGATCGCGTCGGGCGTGCACCGGTTCTCGTCAGCGGCATTCTCGTCTTCGCAGCGGGCCTCGCGCTGACGCTGTCGCCGTCGCTCGTGGCGATCATCGTCGGGATCGTGCTCATCACGATCGGCTTCTTCGTCGCGCATGCGGTCGCGAGCGGCTGGGTCGGGCATCTCGCCGGGGCGTCGAAGGGGCATGCGGCCTCGCTGTACCTGCTCGCCTATTACGTCGGGTCGAGCGTGCTCGGCTCGGTCGGCGGCACGTTCTGGCAACACGGCGCGTGGGGCGCGGTCGTCGCTTATGTGGCGGTTCTGCTGCTGTTGGGCCTGGCCGCCGCGCACCGGATCGTGCGTGCGGAACCGGCGCGCTGAGTGTCGGGCGCTGTCGAAGCGCACGGGTCCGCTGCAGCGTGCGCACGACATGCCGGCGCTGCGCGGCGCATCGCACATCTTGTAGGACGGCAACGGCCGATAGCATCGGCACCGTACGCTCACCGAGCGCCGGCTCCCCGCTAATCCTCCGCATACGCAACCGGCTCGCTGCGCGGCGCTTGCGCGATACGCTGCGCGATCGTCGACAACGTCCGCAGCATCGGTGCGAACGCATCGGCCGACGTATTGCCGAAGCCGAGTACGAGCCCGTTGTCGGCCGGCGCCGTAGCGATCGAAAAACCCGACAGCGGAAACGGCCCGATCCCGTGCTCGCGCGCCGCCGCGACGATCGCGCGGTCGGGATAGCGCGCCGGCAGCCGCAGCGTCAGATGCAATCCGCACGGGCCGCCCTCGACCTCGTGCGGCACGCTGAACGCGTCGCCGAGCGCGGCGAGCAGCAGCCGGCGCCGATCGCGATACAGCCGGCGCATCCGTCCGAGATGCCGGCCGTATTCGCCGGTCTCGATGAAGTCGGCCAGCGCGAGCTGCACGTGGCGCGTGCCGCCGCGCAGCATTTCGGGCAGCACGGCGCGCACGGCTGCGAGCAACGCGTCGGGCAGCACGAGGAAGCCGATCCGCAGCGCCGGGAACATCGTCTTGCTGAACGAGCCGAGATAGACGACCGGCGAATCGGCCGCGAGCCCGTGCAACGCGCCTATCGGCTCGCCGGTATGGCGAAACTCGCTGTCGTAATCGTCCTCGATGATCCACGCGCGATGCCGGCGTGCCGCCTCGAGCAGCGCGAGGCGGCGCGAGATCGACAGTACCGCGCCGGTCGGGAACTGGTTCGACGGCGTCGTGTAGACGAGCCGCGGCGTGCGTTCGGCCCAGTCGGCATCGTCCGCGCGCAACCCCTCCGCGTCGACCGGCATCGGCACGACATCGAGATCCGCCGCCTGCATCGCGCTGCGCGCGCCGCGATAGCCGGGCTCCTCGACCCACACCGTATCGCCGGGGTTCGTCAGCAGTTGCGCGCACAACGCGATCGCGCCCTGCGCGCCCTCGGTGATCACGATCTGCTCGGGAGCGCAGCGCACGCCGCGCGTCACGGCCAGGTGTCGCGCGATCGATTCGCGCAGCGTGCGCTCGCCGAGCGGATCGCCGTACGCGAGCAGCTCGTGACCGGTGCGGCGCAGCGCGCGGTCGATCGCATGCCGCCATGCGTCCACCGGAAAGTGCGACAACGCGGGCACGCCCGGCCGGAAAAATTCGGACTCGCCGCTGCCGATCAGGCTCGGGCGGATCCGGCCGAGCCGCTGCGCGACGGCCGGCGGCGCCGCGGGCCGGCGCGGCGCGGCCGGCCGCGACAGGCCGACCACCCGCGTGCCGCGCCGATCCGACTGCAGGAAGCCCTCGGCGACGAGCTGCTCGTACACGGCCGCCGTCGTGTTGCGCGACACGCCGAGCGTATCGGCCAGCGCGCGCGTGCCGGGCAGCCGCGTGCCGGCCGGCATCGCGCCGCCGAGAATCGCATCGCGCACGCGGCGCAGCAGCTGGCGCTGCAACGACGGCGCGCCGGCCGTGCGGGCGAGCGGCGCGTCGAGCGGCAACGCGGGCGCGTCGTGGGAAGGAATGTCGGTCGTCATCGAATCTCGCGGCATCGGGGTATCGCGGTGCGCACCACGCGAGGCGGCACGCGTGGCACCATAAATTTGCATGAGTCTGGCGCTTTTCATGGTACCTCGGCGCGACTACGATCGTCTGCATGCCGGCAAGCCGCCGGCCGCCAACCGCCAACCGACGCGAGATCGATCTTGTCCACGCCCACCAACGATTTGCAGCAACCCATCGGCCGTCCCGTTCCCGACTGGTCCGCGCGCCCGCGCCCGGAGCGCATCGTGCTCGAAGGCCGCTACTGCCGGCTCGAACCGCTCGATGCCGAGCGCCATGCCGCCGAGCTGTACGCCGCGTATGCACAAGCGCCCGACGCCGGCGACTGGACCTATCTCGCACACGGGCCGTACGCCGACGAGTCGAGCTTCCGCGACTACCTGCGCGGCGCGGCGGCGAGCGCCGATCCGCTGCACTACACGGTGATCGACCGCGCGACGAACCGCGCGGTCGGCACGCTCGCGCTGATGCGCATCGATCCGGCCAACGGCGTGATCGAGGTCGGCTCGGTCACGTTCTCGCCGCTGCTCAAGCGCACGCCGGTATCGACCGACGCGCAATACCTGCTGATGAAGTACGCGTTCGACACGCTCGGCTACCGCCGCTACGAATGGAAGTGCGACGCGCTCAACGCGCCGTCGCGCAAGGCCGCGGCACGGCTCGGCTTCCGCTACGAAGGCACGTTCCGGCAGGCGATCGTCTACAAGGGCCGCAATCGCGACACCACATGGTTCTCGATCGTCGACGGCGAGTGGCCCGACGTGCGCGCCGCGTTCGAAGCGTGGCTCGCGCCCGCGAACTTCGACGCCGACGGCGTGCAGCGCGAATCGCTCGTCGCGATCCGCGAGCGGCAAGCCCGTGCGCGCGACGCGGCCGAGCGCGGGAGCCGCGCGACGCACGTCACGGTGCGCCCGCTCGCCGCCGCCGACGAAGCCGCGTGGCGGCCGCTGTGGGACGGCTATCGACAGTTCTACCGGTCGCCGGCGAGCGACGCGGTGACCGCGACGACGTGGGCGCGGCTGCTGGACCCGGCCGAACCGATGTTCGTCCTCGGCGCGTTCGACGCGGCGGGCAAGCTGGTCGGCATCGTGCACGCGATCTACCACCGCTCGTGCTGGACCGACGGGCCGTACTGCTATCTGCAGGATCTGTTCACGGCGGCCGACGCGCGCGGGCAAGGCGCGGGCAGCGCGCTGATCGAGGCCGTGTACGAGCGGGCCCGCGAAGCCGGCGCGAGCCGCGTGTACTGGCTCACGCACGAAACCAACACCACGGCGCGCGCGCTGTACGACAAGCTCGCGCACAACGCGGGATTCATCCAGTACCGGAAGGATCTCGGCTGACGGTGCGGCGCAGCCGCGACGTGGATCACGCTGCGGCTGTGCGATGGGGCGGAGCGTTTTGGCCGCTGGCGGCGGTGATCGCCGGCTGGCGCTTGGTATACGGCGCTCGGCTCCCCCTCGCGACCCGGCGCGGAATGCTCGTGCCACCGCCCACGCCAACAGCGACTAGTACGCACCGCGTCTCGCATTCCGTCTCAAATGCGTGAGACGACCGTCGCGTCGTCTCATCCGCACGGTGCCGTCGCAATTGCAGCAAATCCGGCGCCGGTTTCGCGTGCCACCGGCGCGATGTCGACGCAGCGCGGCGTGCTGCATTGCACATCGACAGCCCTGCCGCATCGCCGCGCAAGCTGCCTCATCCCGCTGGCCCCATTCCTGCATATCGGACGTTCGCGCAATCGCGCGACGGACGCACCGGCACCCTGCCGCGCGCCCGACGACAATCTGACGGAGACAGCAACGTGAGTACACCGGCACCGCATACCGCCCCCAGCATGAAGGCCGCCGTCTGGCACGGCCGCAACGACATCCGCGTCGAGGAGGTTCCCGTCCCCGGACACCCGCCGGCCGGCTGGGTCCAGATCCGCGTGCACTGGTGCGGGATCTGCGGCTCCGACCTGCACGAATACGTCGCCGGGCCGGTGTTCATCCCCGTCGACGCGCCGCACCCGCTCACGGGCCTGAAAGGCCAGTGCATCCTCGGCCACGAATTCAGCGGGGAAATCGCGGCGCTCGGCGCGGGCGTCACCGGCTTCGCGCTCGGCGAGCGCGTGACGGCCGACGCGTGCCAGCATTGCGGCACCTGCTGGTATTGCCGGCACGGGATGTACAACATCTGCGAGAACCTCGCGTTCACCGGGCTGATGAACAACGGCGCGTTCGCCGAGTACGTGAACGTGCCGGCCGAACTGCTGTACAAGCTGCCCGACAATTTTCCGACGGAGGCCGGGGCGCTGATCGAGCCGCTCGCGGTCGGGATGCACGCGGTGAAGAAGGCCGGCAACATCGTCGGGCAGACCGTCGTCGTGGTCGGCGCCGGCACGATCGGCCTGTGCACGATCATGTGCGCGAAGGCCGCGGGCGCCGGACGCGTGATCGCGCTGGAAATGTCGGCCGCGCGCAAGCAGAAGGCGCTCGAAGTGGGCGCGACGGTCGTGATCGACCCGAAGGCGTCCGACGCGATCGCCGAGGTCAAGGCGCTGACGGGCGGCTACGGCGCCGACGTGTCGTTCGAATGCATCGGCCACACGGCCACCGCGAAGCTCGCGATCGACGTGATCCGCAAGGCCGGCAAGTCGGTGATGGTCGGCATCTTCGAGGAGCCGACGTCGTTCAACTTCTTCGACATCGTGTCGACCGAGAAGGAAGTGATCGGCTCGCTCGCGTACAACGGCGAATTCGCGGACGTGATCCGCTTCATCGCGGACGGCCGCATCGACGTGCAGCCGCTCATCACCGGACGCATCGCGCTCGGCGACATCGTCGCGCGCGGCTTCGAGGAGCTGGTCAATCACAAGGACCGCAACGTGAAAATCATCGTCCAGCCCGTGGCAGCCTGACGGACGCTCGAGGCGGCTGGGGCGCGGCGCGCGGGTGCCGCGCTCCGATGGGCGCTGGATGGCGAATGACGGGCAACGCGCAGCGGGCCGCGGGCGATGGGTGATGGGCGACTGGCCATTCGCAGTTCGCGTTGGGCGTTGGGCGTTGGGCGTTGGGCGTTGGGCATCCGGCATCCGGCATCCGGCATCCGGCATCCGGCATTCGGCGTTCGGCGTTCGCGCTACGCGTTGGGCGCTCGGCGGTAGGTCGCGGCGGGCAAGCCGCCATCGACTTAGCGGGCAGTTGGCCGCTGCGCCCTGAGCCGCCGCCGCGCCAGCCGCCCCCAATGCATCGCCCGCTGCCTTGCCTGCCTTCAGAGCCGCCCCTGCGCCCCACACCCCACGCACGGGGTCCGACTTCGATATACTCGAAACGCCTTCACAGCCGCGCGCCCGCCGCGCCCCGCTCCCGTGAAACCACGCGCCGGCCTGCTCCTCGAACTCGTCGTCAATCTGCTGCTGCCCTGGGTCGCCTACCGGGTCGCGCATCCACATTTCGGGGAAACCGGCGCGCTCTACGCGTCGGCGGTTCCGCCGATCGTCTGGTCCGTCGTCGAATTCGTCCGCTCCCGCCGCGTCGATGCGGTGGCCGCGATCGTGCTGCTCGGCATCGCGCTGTCGCTCATCGGCATGGCGCTCGGCGGCGACGCGCGCACGCTGCTGATGCGCGAATCGCTCGCGTCCGGCTCGATCGGCGTCGTGTTCCTGTTGTCGCTGTTTCGCGACCGGCCGCTGATCTTCTATCTCGCGCGTGCCACCGTCGCACGCGAAATGGCCGGCGGCGCCGAGCGCTTCGAGACGGTCTGGGCCGAGCAACCGTACCTGCGCCGCATGCTGCGGCTGATGACGTTCGTGTGGGGCACCTGCATGACGCTCGAGATGCTGCTGCGCCTATGGATGGTGATGACGTGGCCCGTCGAGCGCGTGCTGGTCGTGTCACCGATCATGGGCTACACGGTGTTCGGCACGCTGCTGCTGTGGACGTTCTGGTATCGGCGGCGCATCCGCGAGCGCAACAGCGTCGACATCCCGACCCGCGACGGCCTCACCGAAACCGCGGGCCGCTGAGCGCTCGCGCCGCGACGCTGCGGCGCAGCATCGCGACTTCGCTGAGGTATGATGCGCGGCGTCCCGTTCGCCCGTTGCATCGCCCCATGTCCCTCTCGCTGCTCCCGCTCGCCACGATCTGGCTCGCGCTGTTCACGGCCGCCGCACTCGCCTGGCTGCGCCCGCTGCACGGTACCAGCGTCGCCGTCGCCGGGTTCGGTTATGCGCTCGCGCTCGCATTCGGCAAGCTGGCGCCGATCGCGCTCGCGCCCCTCGCGCTGCTGGCCGCCGCCGCGTGGGGTGTCGCGCCGCGCCGGCCGCTCGCCGTGCGGATCGCCGCGCACCTCGTGTTCGCGGCGCTCGCGATCGCGCTGAGCCTGCACCTGATACCCGGCTTCCACAACCCGCGCGTGATCGCGCCGACGCGCTTCACGCCGGACGCCGTGCCGTTCACGATGTACCTGAATTTCGACAAGCCGCTGGTCGGCCTGTGGCTGCTGTGGACGCTGCCGTGGGTGGCGCCCGAGGTGCCCCTCCGGCGCGCGCTGCGCGTCGGCGCGATGGCGGCCGTCGGTACGGCAGCCGCTTGCCTCGTCGGCGCGCTCGCGTTCGGGATGGTCGGCTGGGCGCCGAAATGGCCGGCCTCGGGCTGGCTCTGGCTGGTCAACAACGTGCTGCTCGCGACGCTCGCCGAAGAGGCGCTGTTCCGCGGCTACGTGCAAGGCGGGCTGACCCGCGCGCTCGGCCGCTTCCGCTGGGGGCCGTGGGCCGCGCTGGCCGTCGGCGCGCTGCTGTTCGGCGCCGCGCACGCGGCGGGCGGCTGGCCGTGGATCGTGCTCGGCACGCTCGCCGGCGTCGGCTACGGGCTCGCATGGCGACGCGGCGGCCTCGTCGCCGCCGCGCTCGCACATGCCGGGCTGAACGCGATTCACTTCGGGCTGTTCACCTACCCGATGCTCGCCGCCGCGCACTGAACGCCGAACCGCGCGGCGGCGCCGCGCCACTCCGGCTCAGCCGACGGCTCAGTTGAAGCCGGCCACCGCGTGCGGCACGTACGGACCTTCGAGCGCCGCGATCTCATCGTCGGTCAGCTTCAGTTGCAGCGCGCCGAGCGCATCGTCGAGATGATGCGGCTTCGAGATCCCGACGATCGGCGCGGTCACGCCGCGCTTGTGCGCGACCCACGCAAGCGCGACCTGCGCCCGCGGCACGTTGCGCGCGGCCGCGATCGCCGCGACGGCTTCGACCACCGCGCGATCGGCGTCGGCCGTCGCGTCATAGAGGCGCTGGCCGACCGCGTCGCTCTGCTGCCGGCCGGACGTCTCGCTCCAGTCGCGCGTCAGGCGGCCGCGCGCGAGCGGGCTCCACGGGATCACCGCGATGCCTTCGGCCTCGCACAGCGGCAGCATTTCCCGCTCCTCCTCGCGATACAGCAGGTTCAGGTGATTCTGCATGCTGACGAAGCGCGTCCAGCCATGCTGCTTCGACGTGTACAGCGCCTTCGCGAACTGCCACGCGTACATCGACGACGCGCCGATGTAGCGCGCCTTGCCCGCCTTCACGACGTCGTGCAGCGCCTCGAGTGTCTCCTCGATCGGCGTGGCGTCGTCCCAGCGATGGATCTGGTACAGGTCGACGTAGTCGGTGCCGAGCCGCTTCAGGCTCTGGTCGATGTCGGTCATGATCGCCTTGCGCGACAGGCCCGCGCCGTTCGGCCCCGGCCGCATCCGGTAGAACACCTTGGTCGCGATCACGACGTCGTCGCGCTTCGCGAAGTCGCGCAGCGCGCGGCCGACGATCTCCTCCGACGTGCCGTCCGAATACATGTTCGCGGTATCGAAGAAGTTGATGCCGGCCTCGATCGCGCGCCGGATGATCGGGCGGCTGTCCGCCTCCGGCAGCGTCCACGGATGCGTGCCGCGCGACGGCTGGCCGAACGTCATGCAGCCCAGCACCAGCTTCGACACGTCCAGCCCGGTCGATCCGAATTTCACGTATTGCATCGCACGCCTCGTCGTTGAAGTGGAATGGCGGCCGTACGCGCATCGCGCGCCGGCCGGACGCTGGATGGTATCCCGTCGCGCGCGAACGCGCCGGCGCACGGCGGCGCCGCCGCACCACGCGGGGCCGACGCCGCGCCGGCCGATGCGGCCCACGACGAAGCGGCTTACTTGATCTGGTCGGCGAGCGGCTGGAGGAACTCGGAGAAGCCGGTCAGCATGATCTGCACGCCGATGCACAGCAGCAGAAACGCCGACACGCGCTTCGCGACCTTGGTGCCTTCGGTGCCGAGATAGCGCGCGAGCAGCGCGGCGCGGCTGTAGGTCAGCCAGATCACGACCGCAACCAGCACGGACACCGTGATCGACACGATGCTCGACAGCATGAATTCAGACAGCTTGTGCGTGCGGTTCGCGTTCAGCGCGATCGCGGTGGCGATCGAACCGGGACCGACGGTCAGCGGCACGGTGAGCGGGAAGAATGCGCGCGTCATGATTGCGCTCGCATCGATCGGCTTGATCGGCGTGTCGCCGCCGCCGGCCGGGCCGTCCGGCTCGTTGAGCATCTGCCAGCCGGCGACGGCGACCGCGAAGCCGCCGCCGATGCGCAGCGCTTCCATCGAGATCCCGAAGAAATGCAGCACCGGCGTGCCGGCGAAGAACGCGACCAGCAGCACGATGAACGCGTTGAACGCCACCTTCTGCGCGAGCAGGTTGCGCTCATGTTCGGTCAGCGCCTCGGTGCGCTCGAGGAACAGGAAGGCGATGCCGATCGGATTGATGATGCCGATCAGGCCGGTGAAGCCGAACAGGATCTCGGAAACAAGACGGTTGACGATCATCGGGGAAATCAACGGACAGGGCTGGGCCGGCGGCGTGCCGGGGGTCACGCATTGTAGAGCAAGCGCCCGCGCGCGCGCCGCAAATCGTGCGGCGCCGCAGCCGGCCCGCGCCGCCTTATTCGACGCCCGGCTCCCACGCCGGCGGCCGCTTCGCAAAGAACGCGGCGAACCCCTCCTTCGCTTCGGCCGTCGCGCGCACGCGCGAGATCGTCTGCGCGGTGAATGCCGCGCGCTCGGCCGACGGCGGGTATTCGCCGATCGCGTCGAAAAAACGCTTGATCTCCATCAGCGCGTTCGGTCCGTTGCGGCTCAGCTCGGCGAGCGTGCGCTCGAGCGTCGCATCGAGCGTATCGAGCGGCACGGCCTGATGGATCAGGCCGATCGCGACGGCTTCGCTCGCGCCGAGCTGCGTCGCGGTCAGCGCGAGCCGGCGCGCCTGGCGCTGGCCGACCGCCTCGACCAGATACGGGCCGATCACCGCCGGCAGGATGCCGAAGCGCGCCTCGCTCACCGAAAAGCGCGCTTGATCGCTCGCGATCACGATGTCGCAGGCCGCGCACAGGCCCACGCCGCCGCCGAACGCGTGGCCCTGCACGCGCGCGACGGTCGGCTTCGCGCACTGCCGGATCGCACGCATCATCGCCGCGAAGCGCTCGGCGTCGCGCAGGTTCGCGGCCGCATCGTTCGCGCTCGCGCGCTGCATCCACTGCAGGTCAGCGCCCGCGCAGAACGCGCGGCCGTCCGCGCGCAGCACGATCGCGCGCACGTCGTCGCGCGCGCCGAGCGTCGTGTAGGCGTCGGTCAGCTCGGCGATCATCGTCTCGTCAAACGCGTTGAGCACATCGCCGCGCCGCAGCGCGACGGTCGCAATGCCGCGCGCGTCGACCGCGACGGCCAAAGTCTTCAATCCATCCATCGAACGGGTTTCCTTGGGGTAGAACGGGTGACGGTCGGATTCACGCCGCCTGACGGCGGTCGATCACGCGCCGCGCCTTGCCGGTCGCGGTCGTCGGAATCCCGCCCGCCGCGAGCACGGTCACGCCGGCCGATACGCCGATCATCGTCTTGATCCGGTGCTGCAGCTCGCGCGCGATCGCCGCGCGATCGCCGTCGGTCATCCCGGCCGCGGCTTCGGAGCGCAGCTCGACCGCCAGCTCGAGCCGATCCATGTGGCCGTCGCGCGACAGCGTGACCTGGAATTGTCCGGACAGCTGGGCCTGCGCGACGACGATCTCCTCGATCTGGCTCGGGAACACGTTGACGCCCCGCACGATCAGCATGTCGTCGGAGCGGCCGGTGATCTTCGCGAGCCGGCGCATCGCGCGCGCCGTGGGCGGCAGCAGCGCCGTGAGGTCGCGCGTGCGGTAGCGGATCACCGGCATCGCCTCCTTCGTCAGCGACGTGAACACGAGCTCGCCCGCGCTGCCGTCCGGCAGCACTTCGCCGGTCGCCGGATCGATGATCTCCGGATAGAAATGGTCCTCCCAGATCACCGGGCCGTCCTTGGTCTCGACGCACTCGCACGCGACGCCCGGCCCCATCACTTCCGACAGCCCGTAGATGTCGAGCGCGTCGATGCCCGCGCGCGTCTCGACTTCGTCGCGCAGCGCCTGCGTCCACGGCTCCGCGCCGAAGATGCCGATCTTCAGCGACGAGTCGGCCGGGTCCATCCCCTGCCGCACCATCTCGTCGATCAGGTTCAGCATGTACGACGGCGTGACGAGGATGATCTTCGGCTCGAAATCGCGGATCAGCTGCACCTGCTTCTCGGTCTGCCCGCCCGACATCGGCACGACCATGCAGCCGAGCCGCTCCGCGCCGTAGTGAATGCCGAGGCCGCCGGTGAAGAGCCCGTAGCCGAACGCGTTGTGCAGCGTGTCGCCCGGCCGGCCGCCGGCCGCGCGGATCGAGCGCGCCGTCACGTTCGCCCACGTGTCGATGTCGCGCGCGGTGTAGCCGACCACGGTCGGCTTGCCGGTCGTGCCGCTCGACGCATGCACGCGCACGACCTGCTCGCGCGGCACCGCGAACAGGCCGAACGGGTAGTTGTCGCGCAGGTCGCTCTTGGTCGTGAACGGGAACTTCGCGAGATCGGCGAGCGTGTGCAGATCGTCCGGGTGCACGCCGGCCGCGTCGAACGTCCGGTGATAGTGCGCAACGTGGTCATACGCGTGGCGCAGCGACCACTTGAGGCGCTCGAGCTGCAGCGCCTGCAGTTCGTCGCGGCTGGCGGCCTCGATCGGCTCGAGCGCGGCGGCGGGATGCGTCGGGTGAGTCATGGGGTGCTCCTCCAGTGGAGTGATGTCGTTGTCGTGATCGAGGGGATGCGGGCGGCGGCTAACGGAACGTGCGGCCGGCCGCGTGCAGCGCGGCGATGCGCGGCGACACGCGATAGCGGTCCTCGCCGTAGCTCGCCGCGAGATGGGACAGCACGCGATGCACGCGGCCGATGCCGATCGCATCGGCCCACGCGAGCGGGCCGCATGGGTAGTTCACGCCCTTTTCCATGGCGAGATCGAGATCGGCGGGCGAGCACACGCCCTGATTGACGGTGTCGGCCGCCTCGTTCGCGAGCATCGCGACGGTGCGCATCGCGACCATGCCGGGCACGTCGCCGACGCCCACGACGCGGAACCCCGCTTGCTGGAACAGGCCGACGGCGTCCGCGTACGCGGCGTCGCTGCACTGGAACGCGCGCGTGAGCGCCACCAGGCCGGCTTCAGCGTAGTCGCGCGCAAGATCGACGAGCACCAGATCGGCCACGCCGGTTTGCGCGGCGCGCAGCGTCGCGGTACGGCCGTCGGTCAGCGCGATCGACGCGCGGCCGGCCACCGCGATCAGCTCGTCTGCGTGTGCGCCGTTCTGCCGCGCGTTCGGGATGCGCTCGGCAAAGCGCGCGTGGAGCGCCACAGCCGGGCCTTCCTGCTCGAACAGCACGACGTCGGCCGGTGCGACGCAAGGCGCTTCGAACTCGGGCGCCGGCGGCGGCGCGTCGGGCGCGTACGAGTAGAAGCCGCGCCCCGACTTGCGGCCGAGAAAGCCGGCGTTCACGAGTTCCTGCTGAATCAACGACGGCGTGTAGCGCGGATCGTTGAAGTACGCGCGGAACACCGACTCGGTCACCGCGAAGTTCACGTCGTGACCGATCAGGTCCATCAGCTCGAACGGCCCCATCCGGAAGCCGCCGGCGTCGCGCATCACGGCGTCGATCGACGCCGGCGTGCCGCCCTGCTCGTTCAGCACGCGCAGCGCCTCCGCGTAATACGGGCGCGCGACGCGGTTCACGATGAATCCCGGCGTCGATTTCGCCATCACCGGCCGCTTGCCCCACGCGGCGGCCGTGTCGTACAGCAGCTGTGCGACCTCCGCGGCCGTCGCGAGCCCGCTGACCACCTCGACGAGTGCCATCAACGGCGCCGGATTGAAGAAGTGCAGGCCGGCCACGCGCTGCGGCGCGCGCAGGCCGGCTGCGATCGACGTGATCGAGATCGACGACGTGTTGGTGGCGAGCACGCAGCGCTCGTCGACATGGCGTTCGAGCGTCGCGAAGATCTCGCGCTTCACGTCGAGCCGCTCGGCCGCCGCCTCGACGATCAGCGCGGCGCCGGCGAACTCGGCCAGCGCGCGCACCGCGCGGATGCGGCTGCCGGCCGCGTCCGCCTGCGCCGGCTCGAGGCGGCCTTTCTCCGCAAGCCTCGCGAACTGCGCACGAATGCCGGCGAGCGCCTTGTCGCACGCGGCCTCGTCGAGGTCGTACAGCAGCACGGTATGACCGGCCGCCGCCGCGACCTGCGCGATACCCGCGCCCATCGCACCTGCGCCGATCACGCCGACGAGCGCCGATGGCGCCAGCGCGCCCGAGTTCACCGAATGTGCAGAAGAAACAGCCATCGCTTGCGATCCGTCATGAAAGTGGAAGTGCGAGCGATTATAAACCGACCGGTCGGTAGATTTATGTCAGGGCCAGCCCGAATTCGTTGGGCAATGCAGCTTTACGGAAACTGCAGGAAAGGAATCATGCGGCAACGGCGCGCTTTATCGAACGAAAATTCACTAAATCTCTGGAAAATCGCGCAGTAGACCTTCAACGTGTGATAAAATCCGACAAATTGCAGTATCCTGGGGAACCGCGCGCAGCCGCCTCTCGTCGCCGTGGCGGCGTTCGGGTCGGTCGTCGGCCGGTCTGACTGTCGGCCCGCGCATCCCGTCATCGGTACCCGGTCGCATCACCCCGCTTCATCCAGCGACGGGCTTCGGCCCGCCCGCACCCCTCGCCGCCCCGCTGCGGCAGACCCGACGCAGCACGGCTTCGTGTTGTCATCCGTTGAGCTTCATCGTCATCGTTCGGCGCATCACCCGGCCGGGCTTCGTCAACCCGTGACGGCGCGTGTCGCGCCGCCGCTCGCATAGGAAACCGTTCATGCCGATTTCGTCCAATCAGCTGCCGCGCTGGACCCTCTGGGCTCCGCTCGCCGCATGGCTCGTCCTCGCGCTGTCGCGCGCCGTGCCGGCCGAAGGCCTCGTCATCGCGGTGTTCGCGGCCGCGCTCGCCGGCGCCGTGTTCGCCGCGGTCCATCACGCCGAAGTCGTCGCGCACCGCGTCGGCGAACCGTTCGGCACGCTCGTGCTCGCGGTCGCCGTGACCGTCATCGAGGTCGCGCTGATCGTGTCGGTGATGCTCGGCGCCGGCCCGGAAAAGTCGGGCCTCGCGCGCGACACCGTGTTCGCCGCCGTGATGATCATCTGCAACGGCATCGTCGGGCTGTGCCTGCTGGTCGGTGCGTGGAAGCACGGCGAGCAGGATTTCCAGGGCCGCGGCGCGAGCAAGGCGCTGGCGGTGCTCGCATCGCTGTCGGTGCTGTCGCTCGTGATGCCGAACTACCTGAACGCGGCGCCCGGCCCGCAGTTCTCGAATTCGCAGCTCGCGTTCGCGGGCGTGTCGTCGCTCGTGCTGTACGGCGTGTTCGTGTTCGTGCAGACGGTTCGCCATCGCGACTACTTTCTCGCCAGTCACGACAGTGCGAACGAATCGATCCACGCGACGCCGCCCAGCGCACGCACCGCGGCAGTCAGCATGCTGCTGCTGTTCGCGAGCCTCGTCGCCGTGGTGCTGCTCGCGAAGCTGCTGTCGCCCGCCGTCGAGCACGCGGTGATGAAGCTTGGCGCGCCGGAGGCCGCCGTGGGCATCGTGATCGCCGCGCTCGTGCTGTTGCCCGAAGGGCTCGCGGCCGTCACCGCCGCGCGGGCAAACCGGCTCCAGACCAGCATGAACCTCGCGCTCGGCTCGGCGCTCGCCAGCATCGGGCTGACGATTCCGACCGTCGCCGCCGTGTTCATCTGGGTCGGACATCCGCTCACGCTCGGCATCGGCCCGATGGAAACCGTGCTGCTGGCGCTCACGCTGCTCGTCAGCACGCTCACGCTGAGCCAGGGACGCACGACCGTCCTGCACGGCGTCGTGCATCTGTCGCTGTTCGCCGCGTACCTGTTCCTGTCGGTCACGCACTGAGCGGCGGGCCGCCCGGCGCAACGGCGGCGCTGCGCCGCGCCCGCAACGCGCGGCGCGCTCGCCGCTTCATCGCGCCGTGCTAGACGCCGTCGGCCGCGCCTTCGGTCAGGAACTGACCGACCATCGCGTTGAACACCGGCAGCGCCGGATTGTCGTTGTCCGCGCGCCACGCGAGATACAGCTCCGCCGCCACGTCGACGCCGGCCACCGGCCGGAACACGACCCCATCGACGTGCAGCTCGCGCGCCGACGCCGGCACGAGCGCCGCGCCGAGCCCGGCGCGCACCAGGCCGAGTATCGTGTGCGTCTGCCCGACGTAATGCAGGTAGTTCGGCAGGCGTCCGGCACCGGCGAACATCCCCGAAATCATGTCGTGGAAGTACTTCCCTTCGTTCGGCGAGTAGGCGATGAACGGCTGGCGGTCGAGTTCGTCCGGGCCGATCCGCTCATGCGCGGCAAGCGGCGAGCCCTGCGCCACCGCGACGAGCATCGGCTCGCGCTGCACGAGCCGGTATTCGAGCGGATGACGCGCGGCGCGCTGGCGCACGAAACCCGCATCGAGCATGCGCGACGCGAGCGCGTCGATCTGCACGGTCGACACCATTTCGCGCAGTTCGACATCGACGTCCGGTAGCGCGTGGGCGGCGTGCGCGAGCAGCGCCGGAATCATCCGGTATGCACTGACGGCCGTGAAGCCGAGCGTGATCCGCCCCTCACGGCCGTGCGCGACGCGCTGCGCGGCCTGTTCGGCCCGCGCGGAAAATTCGAGGATGTGGCGGGCGTCGCGCAGAAAGCGCTCGCCGGCTGCCGTGAGCCTCACCTGCCGGCTGCTGCGCTCGAGCAGCGCGATGCCCAGCGCGTGTTCGAGCAGCTGGATCTGCCGGCTGAGCGGCGGTTGCGTGATGAAGAGCCGCCGGGCCGCGCGGCCGAAATGCAGCTCCTCGGCCACCGCGACGAAGCAGCGAAGCTGGTTCAGTTCAATCATTCGCGTCCTGAATCGATCGATAGCGCATCGATGTTAGACCGATATCGATTCGATTCCCATCCGCAGCGGACGCGATGCGCGGCGTGCGGCAGCTTCGAGCGGATTGGCGTCACGCCGCTTGAAGCGCGGAAAGTGCAGGCAGCGCCGCCCGGCGTGCCCGCACGGCGAGCGTCACGCGCTCTGACGAGCAGCCGGCATCTGCGCGAGCGTGAGCCGGTCGAGTTCGCGCAGGTCGTTCTCCAGCGCCGGCGTGAGCGTCGTGCGCAGATGGTCGAGGAACGTGCGGATCTTCGCGTCGAGATAGCGGCGTGTCGCATACACCGCGTAGACGCTCACCGTCTGCAGCCGGTATTCCGGCAGCACGCGGATCAGCCGCCCTTCCCGGATGTCGTCGAGCACCGTGTACAGCGCCACGCAGGCGATCCCGCGCGACGCGCGCACGGCCACGCACAGCGCGTCCGGCACGTTGACCTGGAACGGCGCGGGCTGCAGCTCGTAGACCGTCTCCTCGCCGTCGCTGCGCTCGAGCCGCCACTCGCTCGCCGGCGACGCGGGCGTATCGAGGCGCAGGCAGACGTGGTTCGGCAGGTCGTCGGGCGTCTGCGGCGTGCCGTGACGCGCCAGATACTCGCGCGACGCGACCAGCACGCTGCAGCTGGTGCCGCAGGTTTGCGCGACGTAGCCGGAGTCGGGCAGCTGCGACGCCGTCACGATCGACACGTCGTAGCCTTCCTCGACGAGGTTCGGCATCCTCTGCGCGAGCGTCAGCTCGACCGACACGTCCGGGTTGTCCTCCTGATAGCGCACGATCGACGACACGACGTGACTCTGCCCGAGCCCCGTCATCGCGTGAATGCGCATCTTGCCGCTTGGCCGCAGCAGCGCGTTGCGCGCTTCGGCATTCGCATAGTCGAACTCGGCCAGGATCGACTTCGCACGCTCGAAGTAGCGCTCGCCGCTTTCGGTGAGGCCGAGATGGCGCGTCGTGCGATGCAGCAGACGCGTCTGCACGTGCGCTTCGAGGTTCGAAACCGCGCGCGACACCTGCGCGGTGGTCGCATCGATTTCTTTCGCGACCGCGGTGAAACTGCCGGCTTCGACGACGCGCACGAACAGGCGCATGTTTTCGAGCATGTCCATTGAATTGGCTTTGGGAGTGTCGGTGAGGAAACGTCGGCAGCGCTCGCGTCAGGCGGGGTTCGACTCGGGCGCGCAGACCAAGCGCACGCGATCGCCATGCCGGGGTACGGGCGGGAGAGCGGTCATCGCGTGCGTGCTTGTGGCATATCGGGGAATTCGGTGGCCTGAATTGTACGCTGCCGCACACGAATTTTGTGCAATTGCGTCGTGCGAATCTTTCATCAGATGAAATGTTTGCCGCGCACTCCGTACGTCCGGCACCCGCAACGCGTTGACGCAGCGGCACATTTTATATCACAACGCGATATAATCTGCGGCTTCCTTGCGCTGGATCAGCGCCGCCTCTTTTTTGTATACGTCCATGTCGTCTGGCCCCACTCCGTCGCCGCGCCGCACGCTGCGCCAATGGCTGTACAGCTTCATTCCCCATCCGATGACGCTCGGTTGGCGCGAGCGCATGCGTTCGTGCACGGGCGCGCTCGTCGGCATCGCGACCGTCGGCGTGACGATGCGGCTGCTGCCCGGCGTACCGGGGCTCGTGCCGCTGCTGGTCGCGCCGATGGGCGCGTCGGCCGTGCTGCTGTTCGCCGTGCCTGCCAGCCCGCTTGCGCAGCCGTGGTCGATCGTCGGCGGCAATCTCGTCGCGGCGACGGTCGGCGTCGCCTGCGCGCAGTGGATCACCGATCCGATCACGGCGGCCGCGCTCGCCGTCGCGCTGGCGATCGGCGGCATGTTCGCGCTGCGCTGCGTGCATCCGCCGTCCGGCGCGGTCGCGCTGACGGCCGTGCTCGGCGGCCCGGCCATCCACGCGCTCGGCTTCGGCTTCGTGGTCGTGCCCATCGCGCTGCAATCGGCCATTCTGCTGTCGGCGGCGCTCGTCTACCACGCGCTCACCGGCCATCGCTACCCGCACGGCGGCGTGCGCCCCGACGCGCAATCGCAAGCCGGTGGCGCCGCGCCGCGCGGCGGCTTCACGCGCGCCGATCTCGATGCAGTGCTGAAGCGCCGCGGCGAATGGCTCGACGTCGATCCGGACGACCTCGAAACGCTGCTGCGCGAAACCGAAATGCAGGCCTATACGCGCACGTTCGGCGAGCTGCGCTGCGCGGACCTGATGACGAAGCACGCAATCGAAGTCTCGCCGTCCACGTCGGTGACTGCCGCGCTGACGCTGCTCGATCGCCATCGCGTGAAAGCGCTGCCGGTGGTCGACGGCGAGGCCCGATTGATCGGCATCGTCACGCGCGCCGACCTCACGCGCCCGTGGCGCCGCCCGCCGCCGCTGTGGCAGCGGCTGTCCGCGCGGCTGCCGCAATCGTTCGGCGGCCAGCCGGCGAGCGTCGCGTCGGTGATGACGCGCGACGTCGCATGCGTGCCGCAGACCATGCCGATCACCGCGCTGGTGCCGCTGTTCACGCATTCGGGCCATCACCACATTCCGGTCGTCGACGCGTCGCGCCGGCTGGTCGGGATCATTACGCAGACGGACCTCGTCACGGGCCTGTACCAGCAAACCCGCATGCGCGAAGCCGCGTAACCGCCACCGACGATGAAAATGCAAGCATTTCGCAGAAAAACGGTCATTTATATCATGTTGTGATATATTTTTCGCTATCGAAACTGCCTGCACACCAACTGCGATGACCGATACCCGACGCGCCCTGACCAAAAGCGATTTCCAGCAACTATCCGAGTTCCGCTACCAGATGCGCCGCTTCGAACGCTTCTCCGAACGCGCCGCCCAAAGCGAAGGCGTGACGCCGCTGCAATACCTGCTGCTGCTGCACATCAAGGGCTATCCGCATCGCGAATGGGCGACCATCGGCGAACTCGCGGAGCGCCTGCAGGCGCAGCATCACGGCGTCGTCGCGCTGGTGACGCGGTGCGAGGCGCTGGGGCTCGTGCGGCGCAAGACGAGCGAAGCCGACCGCCGCCAGGTCGAGGTACACCTCGAAGAAGCGGGCGAGACGCTGCTCGCGCGCCTCGCGGCGATGCATCGTGCCGAGCTCAAATCGCTCAAGGGCACGTTCCAGGTCCCGCAGATCGATTTCTGAACCACCTATTATCACCCTTCCGACTCCGATGAACGCACCGCACAAACGCGATTTCTCGACCAACGAGCGCCTGCCCAGGATCGCGCTGCTGGCAGCCGTGATCGGCCTGCTCAGCACGCTGGCCGCATTCGTGCTGTTGAGCCTGATCCATCTGTTCACGAACCTGTTCTTCTTCCAGCAGTTTTCGTTTGCGGATCGTTCGCCGGCCGCCAACACGCTCGGCGCGTGGGTGATCGTGGTGCCGGTGATCGGCGGGCTGATCGTCGGGTGGATGGCGCGCTTCGGCTCCGAGAAGATCCGCGGCCACGGCATTCCGGAGGCGATCGAGGCGATCCTGTTCGGCAAGAGCCGCATGTCGCCGAAGGTGGCGGTGCTCAAGCCGCTGTCGTCGGGTGTCGTGATCGGCAGCGGCGGCCCGTTCGGCGCCGAAGGCCCGATCATCATGACGGGCGGTGCGCTCGGCTCGCTGATCGCGCAATGCGTGCACGTGACGGCCGCCGAGCGCAAGACGCTGCTCGTGGCCGGCGCGGCGGCCGGCATGACCGCCGTGTTCGGCACGCCGGTCGCGGCCGTGCTGCTCGCGGTCGAGCTGCTGCTGTTCGAATGGCGCCCGCGCAGTTTCCTGCCGGTCGCGCTCGCGTGCGCCGTGGCCGGCTTCGCGCGCGCGCTGTTCTTCGGCGTCGAGCCGCTGTTTGCGCTCACCACCGCGTCGCCGACGCCCGTCGCGCTGCTGTCGTGCATCGCCGCCGGCTTGCTATCGGGGATGCTCGCGTGCGGGCTGTCCGCTGCGCTGTACCGCGTCGAAGACGGCTTCGCGAAACTGCCGGTCCACTGGATGTGGTGGCCGGCGCTGGGCGCGGTGGTGATCGGCATCGGCGGCTGGCTCGAGCCGCGCGCGCTCGGCGTCGGCTACGACGTGATCGGCGATCTGCTGCACCAGCACATCGCGCTGAAGATCGCACTCGCGCTGTTGATCGTGAAGGCCGTGATGTGGGTGATCGCGCTCGGCTCCGGCACCTCGGGCGGCGTGCTCGCGCCGCTGCTGATGCTCGGCGCGGGGCTCGGCACCGTGTTGTCGCCGGTGTTGCCCGGCGGCGATCCGGCGCTGTGGCCGCTGGTGTGCATGGCCGCCACGCTCGGCGCCACGCTCGGCGCGCCGTTGACGGCGATCGTGTTCGCGTTCGGCCTCACGCACGACGCGAACGCGCTGCTGCCGCTGCTCGCGGCAACGCTCGTCGCGCACGGCTTCGCGACCGTCGTGATGAAGCGCTCGATCATGACGGAGAAGATCGCGCGTCGCGGTTATCACATCTATCGCGAATACGGCGTCGATCCGCTCGAGCGGCACGACGTGGCCGAAGTGATGACGCCGGCCGAGGCGCTCGTCGCGGTCGACGGCGCCACGACGCTCGACGCCGTCGACGCGCAGTACTTCGGCGCTAAGCAGACGCATCGCGCGTACCCCGTCGTGCAGAACGGCCGTCTGCTCGGCGTCGTCGATCGTGCAACGCTCGACGCGCATCGCGCGCAAGCCGGCCCCGGCGCCACGCTCGCCAGCGTATTCGCCGAGCGTGCGCCGGCGGTCGCGCAGGCGCACGAGACGTGCCGCGTGGTCGCGTCGAGGCTCGCGATGCTCGGGCTCGAACGGCTGCCGGTCGTCGACGATCCGCAGTCGCTGCGCATCGTCGGCATCGTGTCGCGCAGCGACCTGATCAAACCCGCGCTCCAGCACTTCGACGACGAGCACAAGCGCGAGCGGTTCCGTCCCGTCGTACCGGTCAACCTGCGCAACGCCCGCGCACGCAACGCCGGCTGAGCGCCGCGGCGTGCGCACTGCCCCGCCGTCCCGCGCCCCGAACATCGTCGCGTTTAAACTTCGTTAACAATTCGTCAGACGAAATTTTGTCATCATGATGCTCATGCGACGGGGCCACCATTCAGCCATTCCACTCGTCATTCAATAAAGACGCGGCGCGACTTGCAGGCACATGCAGCGCGCCGCCGTATCACACCACCACACCCTCGGGGCAGCGAGCGGACCACGCAGCGCATCGTTGCGCATGCAGCGACACCGCGAACGTGCGAATTGCAGTTTGGCAAGCGCGTTAACAACTTGTTGCGCAATCGCCGGAACCGCATATGTCGGACGCAATCTCACAAGCACGCAGTTCTGCTGCGCATCCCACTCAATCAATCACGACTCGAGGGAGATACAACGTGAATCTGAAATATTTACCGTTCATCGCACTGACCGTGGCAATTTCTGCACATGCGGCCGATCCGGCCATGCAGAACGTGGGACAAAGCCAGAAGCCCGCGCAGGACGTGTCTGCGTGCATCGCGAAGACCTGGGCCGACAAGTCGCAGCAACAGGTGATTTCGCAGAACGTGCTGGCCAATGGCCTCGCGACCGACGTCTACGCACCGGGCCAGCAGCCGCCGAACGGCGCGGCCGCGATGGTGCGCCCGGCGCGGCAACCCGGCGCGAAAACGTGGGTCGGCATGCGCGGCGACGCGGCATCGGCCGGCGACATCAACGCCTGTCTGTAACGGCGAGTCGGACGGCCTTGCGCCGTCCCGATGCGACAAGCCCCGCTTCTGCGGGGCTTGTCATTTTTGCGCGCCGGCCGCGCGCACCATGCATCGCGGCCGGCGTGCCTGCGTTCGCGCTTACAGGTAGCTGCAGACGTAGTCGAGCGTGTCGAGCACCTCGATGTCGAAGCGGCTGTTGCCCGGCACCGAGAACGATTCGCCGGCGCCGTAGGTTTGCCATTCGCTGCTGCCCGCGAGCTTCACGCGGCACTTGCCGGCCTGCACTTCCATCAATTCGGGCGCGTCCGTGCCGAAGTTGAGCGCGCACGGCAGGATCACGCCGAGCGTCTTGCGCGTGCCGTCCGGGAAGAGCACGGTATGCGACACGCACTTGCCGTCGAAATAGACGTTCGCGCGCTTGACGACCGATACGTTGTCGAATTGGGTTGCACTGGTCATGTGATGCCTCTGATTGCTGGATGCCGGTTGGCGTGTTGTCGAAAGCCGGCCGGGGCGGCAGGCCGGCCGCTATGATACCGGCTCGCAGGCGGCGGTCGATCGGCCGCCGTACCGGATCATCCGGATTTCCCTCCAGTCCGTCGTGCGCAACGTGCCATGCGGTTCATCGCAGCCCCTTGCGACGCGCGGAATCGCGCAGGCAGTCGAGCAGCATCGCGGCGGCCGGCGTGAGCGGGCTGTCGCGGCGCGTGACGACCTGAACCGACACGGCCGGCAGCCGCTCGCGAATCGGCAGCACCGTGAGCCGGTCGCGCGCCCATTCGCCTTGCAGCAATTGCTCGGGCATCGACGCGAGCAGATCGCAGCCGGTCATCAGGCTGTGCGCGAGCCCGAAGCTCGGACATTCGACGATCCGCTGCGGCAGCGGCAACCCATACGCGACGAACGAATTGAACAGCACCTGGGTCGAGCTTTCCGGCGACGGATTCATCAACCAGTCGGCATCGACGAGCTCGGCGAGCGAGGTGGCCGACGCGAGCGGATGCTCTTTGCGCGCGACGATCAGCGAGCGGCTCGCGTAGAGTTCCGCGTGATCGAATTCCGCCGCGAGCAGTTCGGGCACGACGACGGCCACCGCGAAATCGAGCGAGCCGTCGTGCAGCCGCGGCAGCGCGACGCCCGGAAAGCCTTCGATCAGGTTGACGCGCGCGACCGGAAAGCGCCGCCGAAACGCGCGGAACGCATCGGGCAGGATCGTCACCGCGGCGGCCGGCGTGATCGCCGCGGCGACCGAGCCGGTCATCGCGCCCTGCGCCTGCTCGATGTCGTCGCGCGCCCGCTGCATCTCGGCGACGATCAGCCGTGCGCGCACCTGCAGTTGCTGACCGAACGCGGTCAGCTGCACGCCGCGCGCGGTACGCACGACGAGCGACACGCCGAGCGCGATTTCCAGCTCCTTGACCGCCTTCGTCAGCGCTGCCGGCGACACGTTCAGGCGCCGCGCGGCCGCGCGGATGCTCCCTTCGTCCGCAACGGTGACGAATGCTTTGAGTTGATGGTATTTCATGGGGACACGCGTGAATCGGGGAAGCCCGCGCCCCGCGACGCAGGCCGGCTCGGGGTATTCCCGGGCGGCAACCGGTGGTGAGCACCAAAGCAATTTAGCAGCTTCTGGTGCGCGAAAGAAATTTATATGCTTGCTCGTCATATGCCTATCGAGCATCCCACCGCGCCGCCAGGAGAGTCCATGCTGCAAGCCGTGAACCCCGTCATTCCGGGCATCGCCGCGATCGCCGCCGAGCCGGTCGACGCGCATCGCCGCATCCACGCTCACCCGCACCCCGCAGTCGAGAAGACGCTCGCGAGCGCTGCGTTCGGCGGCTGCATGGCGCACGACTGCGGCCCTGATTTCTATGACGATATCGTCGCGATCGCCGCGAGCGAGCGGGTGCGCGCGGCCGAACGCCGGCTCGCGGCCTGACGGCCTTCATCACGCAGTTCTGCGCCTCAGCAGGGGAACCTCATGGAAACGTCCGCCCTTCCGCTCGCCGGCTCGCCGGCCGATGCGCGCGCCGCCGCGCACAAGCGCCGCCTGATCGCGGCCGCCGCCGTCGGCAATGCGCTGGAGTTCTACGACTTCACGGTCTACAGCTTCTTCGCGATCCTGATCGGCAAGCTGTTCTTTCCGGTGCATTCGTCGTTCGGGCAGTTGATGCTGGCCGTCGCGAGCTTCGGTGTCGGCTTCGTCACGCGGCCGCTCGGCGGCCTCGTGATCGGCATGTACGCCGATCGCGCCGGCCGCAAGAACGCGATGATCGTCACACTGCTGCTGATGGCGCTCGGCACCGCGACGATCGCGGTCGCGCCGACCTTCGCGCAGATCGGCATCGCCGCGCCGCTGTTGCTGGTGCTCGCGCGCCTGCTGCAAGGGTTCGCATCGGGCGGCGAAGTCGGCGCGTCGACGACGCTGCTGCTCG
This sequence comes from Burkholderia sp. WP42, assembly GCF_000745665.1. NCBI lineage: Bacteria > Pseudomonadati > Pseudomonadota > Betaproteobacteria > Burkholderiales > Burkholderiaceae > Burkholderia > Burkholderia sp. WP42. The sequence goes on from NZ_KN050724.1 coordinate 142,741, forward strand.
AGCAGGCGCCGCAGCATCGCCGCGGCTACTACGCGTCGTTCCAGTTCTCGAGCCAGGGGCTCGCCGCGCTGGCCGGTGCGCTCACCGGCGTCGCGCTGACCTCGACGCTCACTGCCGCGCAGCTCGAAAGCTGGGGCTGGCGCGTGCCGTTCGTCATCGGCACGCTGTTCGTGCCGCTCGGCTACTGGCTGCGCCGCACCGTCGACGAAGTGCCGGCCGCCGCGCCTGCAACGCACGTCGCGCAACCCGCGGTCGCATCGCTGCCGCTCGCCGACGTGCTGCGTCATCACGGCAAGGCCGTGTTCGCGGGGCTCGGCGTGACGATCGGCGGCACGTCGATCCACTACATCATCGTGTTCTACATGGCGATCTACGGCGTGCAGGTGCTGCATCTGGCGACGTGGCTGTCGATGACGGCCGGTTGCGTCGCCGGCGCGATCCTGATGCTGGTCACGCCGATCGGCGGCTATCTGTCGGACGTGTACGGGCGCAACCGGATCGTCTGGTGGACGCGCATCGCGCTGATGGTCGCGATCTATCCGGCGTTCATCGCGTTGAATCGCTGGCCGGGCGCCGCGTCGCTGCTGTCGATCATCGCCGCGCTGTCGATCGTGCACGCGATCAACATCGGCGCGACCGGCGCGATGCTCGGCGAGCTGTTTCCGCGTGCGGTGCGCGCCACCGGCGGCGCGCTGGTGTACAGCGTGGGCGTCGCGATCTTCGGCGGCTTCGCGCAGTTCTTCGTCACGTGGCTGATCGCGGCGACCGGCAATCCGAACGCACCCGCGTGGTATGCGATCGGATGCGGCACGCTGACGCTGCTCGCGATCCGCTGCATGGACGAGAAGGCCGGCAAATCGCTCGATTGAGCGGCGCGTGACGCACCTGCCGTGAACGACCGCGGCAACGCACGGCTCATCATCGTCCGTGCATTGCCCGCGGCTCGTGCGACGTTCAGAACGTGTGCATCATCCCGACGTAGGCGCCGGTCTGCGATTCGCCGGTCAGCGGGCTCGTGCCGGACGTCGCGTCGCGCGGCGATGCGAGCAGCGAGAAGTTCGAATTGCCGCCGTTGCGCACGTACGCGACCGTGCCGTACAGGAAGGTGCGCTTCGACAGGTTGTAGGTCGTACCGAGCACATACATCATCGCGTGGCCGGACGGATCGTGCGATGCATCGCCACCGCCGTCGCCGACCTTCACGTAGTAGCCACCGCCCGTCACCGCCCACTGCGGCGTGGCCGTGTAGGTCGCGCCGAGCCAGTAGTGATCGGCACGGTCCGCGACGCCGGCCGGGCTGTCCGGCGCCTGGTAGTGCGTATACGCGCCCTGGATCTTGAACTGCGACACCTTCACGTTCGCGCCGACGAAATACTCGCGCGACGCCGTGAAGATGTTGCTCATCTTGCCGTTGCGGTCGCGCAGCTCGTCGTAGATGCCGCGCACGTCGAGCAGCGGCGAGTGGTACGAGATCATGATCCCGTCCGAGCGGCCGAAATCGTCGGCCGCGCCGTAGTTGAAGCCGCGCGACTGGTTGCCGAACGCATACTGCGCCTGCACGTCGAAGCCGCCGATCACCGGGCTGTGATATTCGACGTTGTTGCTGCTCTGCTGCCAGTTGCGGCCGCGCACGAGCGACGCCGACGAAAACGCCTGCTGGACGAACGGATCGAATTCCCACACGCCGTCGCTGTCGATGAACAGGTTGCGGCCGGCCTGCAGCTGGCCCCACGTGTCGCTCTTCAGGCCGACGTACGCGCGACGCGACCACATGCGTCCGCCGCCCGTCGTGCCGTTCATCACCTGGAACGCGGTTTCCAGATTGAAGACCGTCGACATCCCGCCGCCGAGATCCTCGAAGCCCTTCAGGCCGAACATGCTGGTGCCCCAGTCGCCGCCCTCCGCGCTCCAGCGCGTCGCGCTGCCGCTCGGCGTCGCGATGTGGTTCAGGTATTCGACGCCGCCGTCGATGCGGCCGTACAGCATCACGCTCGTCTGCGCGAGCGCGGTGGCCGGCGCGGCGGCTGCCATCAGCCATGCGAAGTGTTTGAGTCGCAAAATGATGCCCCCTCGGAGTCTCGACCGTCCGGCACGCGCCCCATGCGCGCGCCGGCGGCCCGTTCATCCTCGATCGATCGAAAAACGTCCGGGGCCTGCCGCGCATAGTGCGAGCAGGCCGCCGGCGATCGCGATGTTCTTGTAGAAATGAATCATGTTGTCGATCTGCGCGCCGCCCGTCATCGTCCAGTAGCGATGGCCGATGAGTGCGGTGCCGATCGTATACAGCGCCAGCAGCAGCGCGAGCGCGCGCGTCTGGAACCCGACCAGGATGGCGATGCCGGCGAACAGCTCCATCACGACGGCGATCGCCGCCGAGACGATCGGCGCCGGCGCGCCTTCGCTGCCCATGAACGCGATCGTGCCGGAGAAGTCGACGATCTTCTTCCAGCCGAACATCACGAACAGGATCACGAGCAGGATGCGGGACAGCAGCAGCAGCACATCGCGCTGGGACGCGAGAAACGGTTGATTCGGTGTCATGGTGTGATCAACGAAAGCGGTGCGCGCAACCGCACGCACCGGATTGCCTGTGAACCGGGGCGAACGACGCTCGCGCCGCCCGCCCCGCTCTGCAACAACCGGCATCGGGGCCAACCGATGTGCTGTGCTCCTCCTGTCGTCCGTGTTGCCGCGACTGCCGCGCGCGTCAGCGCGCCTTCGCGACGTCCTGCTCGGTCACCTTCGCGGCCGGGTTGCCGAACTGCCCGGTCAGGTAGTTCGTCAGCGCGGCGATCTGCGCATCCGACAGCTCGTTGCGGAACGCGGGCATCCCGACGTCCTCGCTGCCGGCCTTGCGCTGCACGCCGTTCAGGATCACCTGCACGAGGTTCGACGGATTCGACGCACCGACCGTCGAGTTGTGGAACAGCGACGGGTAGTAACCGTCAGGCGTGCCCTTGCCCTGCATCTGATGGCAGGTCGCGCAGTTGCCGAGATACAGCCTCGCCGGATCGATGCCCGACGACGCGAGCCCGACGCCGCGCAGCTTCAGCCCGTCCTCGGCCGGCTTGCCCCACGACGAACGCGACTGCTTCGCATCGCCGTCGGCGACGGCCGGCACCGTGCGGATATACGTCGCGATCGCGCCGATGTCCGAGTCGGTCATCTTCGAGAAGCTGTGCTGGACCGCCTCGGCCATCGGGCCGGCCGCCTGCGCGAGCCCCGCCACGCTGCCGGTGCGCAGATACTGGACGAGCTGCTGCTGCGTCCAGCCGCCGATCCCGGCGTTCGGGTCCGACGTGATGTTGTAGCCGTCCCAGCCCGCCAGCACCGAGCCCGACAGGAAGCTGCCGCCCGTTTCGTCGAGCGACTTCTCCTGCATCGCGATGCCGCGCGGCGTGTGGCACGTGCTGCAGTGCGCGAGGCCCTGCACGAGGTACGCGCCGCGGTTCCACTCGGCGCTCTGCGACGGCTTCGGCTGGTACGCGCCGTCCTTCAGGAACAGCCAGTTCCAGATCTTCAGCGGCCAGCGCGCGCTCAGCAGCGCGGGGATCTCGTTCTTCGGCGGCGTCTGGCGAACCGGCTCGACGCCGTGCATGAAGTACGCGTACAACGCCTGCACGTCGTCGTCGTTGATCTTCGCGTACGACACGTACGGCATCGCCGGATACAGGTTGTCGCCGTTCTTCGACACGCCGTGGCGCACCGCGCGCTCGAAGTCCTCGAAGGTCCACTTGCCGATGCCGGTGTCCGGGTCGGGCGTGATGTTGCTCGTATAGATCTTGCCGAGCTTCGGCACCGGCATGCCGAGGCCGCCCGCGAACGGCTTGCCGCCCTTCGCGGTGTGACATGCCATGCAGTCGCCGGCGACGGCGAGATATTCGCCGCGCTTGATCTGCGCGGGATCGGCCGAGTCGGCCGCGCGCGCGAAGCCCGGCAGCGCGAGGCAGCCGGCCACGAGGAAGGTGAGAGTAGATTTCCGCACGGTCAGACTTCCTTCTTCAGCGTGTCCGAGATGCGCAGCGCCAGCGCCGCGATCGTCAGCGTCACGTTCACCGTGCCGACGGTCGGCATCGTCGCGCTGCTCGAGATGAACAGGTTCGGATGGTCGAACGTGCGGCAGTCCTTGTCGACGACGGAGTCGCGCGCATCGGCGCCCATGATCGTCGAGCCGGTGATGTGGTTGTTCGGCGCGAACTCGTCGTTGAACACGACGTCCGTGCCGCCCAGCACCTGCGCGGCGGTCGCGTAGACCTCGCGCGTGTGCACCGCGCCGCGCTTCACGTAGTCGTCGATCGCGTAGGTGATTTCCGGACGCGGAATGCCGATCGCATCGGTCGCCGTCTTGCTCGGCACGATGCGGTTCTCGGGCTGCGGCAGGATTTCGTGGAAACAGTCGAACTGCACGTAGCGCGCGGAGCGGTCGCGGATCTGCGCGTCCAGCTCGGCCGGCTTCATCAGCTTGCCGGCCTTGAAGATCTTCTGCGTCTCCTGGTTGATGCGCGACATGTTCGACAGGTGGATCTTCTTCGCGGCTTCGGTCGCGCGGAACGGACCGTCGCGGAAGCCGATCAGCGACGTCATTTCCTGCGGGCCGCGGCCCGGCCACAGCTTCTCGCTCGCATAGAACGACACGCCGGTGCCCGGATGGTCCATCAGGTTGCGGCCGACCATGTCGGAGCTGTTCGCGACGCCGTTCGGAAAATCGCGGTTCGCCGACATCAGCAGGATCTTCGGCGTCTCGATGCCGTTCGCGGCGAGCACGAAGTACTTGCCCTCGACGCGATGGTCGGCGCCCGTCTTGTCCTTGTAGATCGCGGCGACGATGCGCTTGTCCGGGCCGGTCTCCAGCTTGTAGACGACCGCGCTGTCGATCAGCTTCGCGCCCGCCTGCTCGGCCTTCTCGACGTGCACGATGCCGTTGTACATCGCGCCGATCGGGCAGATCGGCATGCAGTTGTTGTTGCCGCAACAGGTCGGCCGGCCGTCGTACGGCCGGCTGTTGCGCGCCACCGGCTCGGTGACCACGTGGTACTTCGCGTCATGGGCGTTCAGCGCGCTCTTGATCGTCTGCTCGTTGAACGACAACGGCAGCGGCGGCATCGGATACGGCTGCTTGCGCGGCGAGTACAGATCTTCCTCGGGGCCGGGGCCCCACACGCCGAGCTCTTCCTCCGCGCGCTGGTAATAGTGTTCGAGATCGTCGTACTGGATCGGCCAGTCGCGACCGACGCCGTACACCGTCTTCATCTTGAAGTCGTTCGGGATGAAGCGCCACGCCGACGCGGCCCAGTGCCACGTCGTGCCGCCCACCGCACGGATGTACTGCGAATTGAACTTGTGCTCGCCCTTCAGGATCAGGTAGTCGTTGGGCGGGCCGTATTCCGGATGCGGCGCCCAGGGGCTCGACGGGTACGGCGCCATGAAGTCCGTCTTGTCCGGCTGGTTGCGAAAGCGCTCGACGATTTCCCAGCGCGGCATGCGCGGGCCTGCCTCGAGCAGGATCACCGATTTGCCGGTCGACGCGAGCTGGTGCGCGACGATCGCGCCCGCGACACCGGACCCGACGACCACGACGTCGGCTTTTTGCGTATCGGTACCGGCCATCAGACTTGCCTCTCGATCGGTTTTTCGGCCCAGAAGCCGGGTTTGTTGGGGCAATACGAAGGAATCACGAGCGTGTCGGAGACGACGTCGAACATCAATGCTTCTTCGTAGGCAATCACGACGTTGTCGACGATGCCGAGATACCACGCGCCGAGAATCGTCAGCGCGGAGGCTTCCTGGTCCGCGCTCAACGAGCCGGACGCGAGCGCGCCGGCGAGCTGCGACAGACCGTCGGCGGTCTTGAAGGAGCCCTTCTGCAATGCTTGCAGATAGCGTTCGCCGAGCACGCGGCTCAGCCCTTTCTTGCCCGTCAACGCTTCGGAGAGCGTCATGAACGTGTCGAGCGGCGCGTTGCCGGGACTGTCGGCCAGGGCCCGCAACGCCAGCGAGCCGGTCAGGCCCGCCGCCGTCAGCGCCAGTGCGCCCTGCAGCCATTGACGCCGCGTGATGCCGCTTGCGGCTGCGTCGCTGTCGCGACGCGATTGGGGGGTGTTGTCGTTGTGCATGTTTCCTTCTCTCGAACACCGGATTCGGGAAAACCACGCTTGATATTTATCAAACTTTCGCGCGGCCCTGAAATGTACGCGCTCAATCCGAATTGGACAATCCTTTTATAGTTCAATAATTGTTCCGCAATCCGACACGATCCGGATTTCGCCGCGATTGTGTGTCGGCCGCGCGACAACGGGCGCGCCCGGTCGCGCTGTCGCAAGCCCGTCACACACCGCTTCCCGCCCTCCGCTCGCCTGCCCGTCGGTTAGAATCCCGTGCAATCAAACAGAAAGCTTCCCTCCGAGGGCATCGAGCGATGAAGCAGCACGACAAACACAACAAAGCCAATCGAACTCACCACATCACACGGCTGCTCTGGCGCATCGGCGCGCTCGCCGCACTCGGCGCCGCGACCGCGGTGTCGCTGCACGCCGGCGCCGCGCGCACCGTGAGCGTGTCGCCGCAAGGCACCGCCACGCAAGTCCGGCAAAGCGTCGTAAAGTTCGACGAAGCGATGGTCCCGTTCGGCTCGGCGTCCGCGCCGGCTCCCGCGCGCATGACCTGCACCGATGCCGCCGCCGCGCGCGGCCAGGGCCACTGGCTCGACGACAAGACCTGGGTCTACGACTTCGAGGACGACCTGCCGCCGGGCGTGCGCTGTTCGCTCGCGCTCAACGACACGCTGCGCTCGGTCGCCGGCAATGCGCTCGCCGGCCCCCGCCGCTTCACGTTTCAAACCGGCGGCCCGTTCCCGGTCAGCGTCCGCCCCGGCTCGCACGAGATCGAGGAGCGCCAGGTGTTCGTGCTGAAGCTGAACGGCCCGGCCGAGCCGCGCTCCGCGCTCGCCAACATCTGGTGCGAAGCGGCCGGCATCGGCAACCGGATTCCGGTCACCGCCGCCGACGACACCACCCGCGCCGCGCTGCTCGATCACTTCGGGCTCAAGAAGGACGCCGCGCGCGTGCTGACGCTGTCGTGCGCGCAGGCGCTGCCCGCCAGCGCGAAGATGCAGCTCGTCTACGGCCGCGGCGTCGCGAGCCCGAGCGGCATCGCGAACGACACCGAGCGCCGCTTCGACTTCACCGTGCGCGAGCCGTTCGCCGCGAGCTTCTCGTGCGAGCGCGAGAACGCGAAGGCGCCCTGCACGCCGCTGCGGCCGCTCACGCTGTCGTTCAACGCGCCGATCACCCGCAAGAACGCCGAAGCGATCCGGCTGCGCGGCCCTGACGGTTCGCTTTCACCGACCTTCGCCGCCGACGACCACAGCGACGAAGTGACGACCGTCACGTTCAACCCGCCGCTGCCCGCGCAGACGAACCTGACGCTCGAGCTGCCGTCCGGCCTGCGCGACGTGACCGACCGGCCGCTCGCGAACGCCGACCTGTTCCCGCTTGCAACGCGTACCGCGCCGATGCCGCCGCTTGCAAAATTTTCGTCGGGCACGTTCGGCATCGTCGAACGCTTCGCGGAGCCCGGCACGCCTGCGCTGGTGCCCGTCACGCTGCGCAACGTCGAAGCCGATCTCCACGTCGCGGGCCTGAACACGGCCGGTGCGCAATTCTCGAACCTGAAGGTCGACGACGACACCGCGATCCGCGAATGGATGCGCACCGTCGCGCGCTTCGACAACTGGTCGATGACGGCCGGCACGATCGACGAGCAGATGCCGGGGCTACTGCGGCGCAAGGGCCAGCACCCCGTCTACGTGCCGCTGCAGGCCGGGGAAAAGATGCCCGCGCCGGCCGATCGCCGCATCGACGTGCGCTCGCTGTCGCTGCTCGCCGGCGCACCGGGCGCGCACGCGCTGACGCTGCCGAAGGCCGATCCGAAGACGCTGCGCCCGTTCGAGATCGTCGGCGTGCCGATCGACAAGCCGGGCTTCTACGTGCTCGAACTCGCGTCGCCGGCGCTCGGCCGCTCGCTGCTCGCGAAGCCGTCGAGCATGTACGTGCGCACCACGGTGCTGGTCACCAATCTCGGCGTGCACCTGAAACAGGGCCGCGAGAACAACCTCGTGTGGGTCACGACGCTCGACAAGGGCAAGCCGGTGCCGAACGCGCAGATTCGCGTCTCGGATTGCAACGGCGACGAAATCGCAGCGGGCAAGACCGACGCGCAAGGGCTGCTGAAGATCGACGGCCCGTTCGAGCCGCAGCGCGAATGCCACACGTCGGAGCGAGGCTTCGACGATTACTTCGTGTCCGCGCGCGTCGACGATCCGAAGACGGGCCCCGACATGGCCTTCGTCAGCTCGAACTGGAACCGCGGGATCGAAGCGTGGCGCTTCAACGTGCCGACCGACACCGACAGCGCGCCGACCGTGCGTGCGCATACCGTGTTCGACCGCACGCTGCTGCGGGCCGGCGAGACGGTGTCGATGAAGCACTTCGTGCGCACCGAGACGCTGCAGAGCCTCGCGTTCCCGGCGCAATACCCGAGCCGCGTGACGATCCGCCACCTCGGCTCCGACCAGACCTACAAGCTGCCGCTCACGTGGTCGGCCGACCATAGCGCGGACACGCAGTTCACGCTGCCGCAGGCGGCGAAGCTCGGCGAGTACAGCGTCACGCTCGAAGGCGGCCCGGACGACGCGCCCACCTCCAGTTACTACAGCGGCAGCTTCCGCGTCGAGGCGTTCCGCCTGCCGGTGCTCAAAGGCACCATCGGCGCGCGCGACGCGCAGAAGAGCCCGCTCGTCGCGGTCAAGGAAGCGCCGCTCGCGGTGCAGATCGACTACGTGTCGGGCGGCGGCGCATTGAACCTGCCGGTGCAGGTGTCGGCGCTGATGAAATGGGCGTCGCCGCCGTTCGCCGACCGCTTCGAGGACTTCAGCTTCGCGCCCTATCGTCCCGAGCGCAGCGACGGCAACGCCGACGACGACGCGCAGGACGGCGACAACACGCCGGCCGCGAACGACGATCCCGACGCGACCCGCCTGATCGCCGACAAGCTGCCGCTCACGCTCGACCGCAACGGCGCAGGCTCGGTCACGCTGAAGGGCCTGCCGGACGTCGACGCGCCGAAGCGCGTCGCGCTCGAGGCCACCTTCGCGGACCCGAACGGCGAAGTGCAGACGATCCGCGGCGACACGATCCTCTGGCCGGCCGCCGTGGTGGCCGGCATCAAGGCCGGCCATTGGGTGTCGGTCGGCCAGCGCGTGCCGGTGCAGGCGCTCGCGGTCGACCTGCAGGGCAAGCCGCGCGCGTCGGTGCCGATCGAGATCAGGGGCGTCGCGCACGTCACGACGTCGTCGCGCAAGCGGATGGTCGGCGGCTTCTACGCGTACGACAACAAGAGCGACACGCGCGAGCTCGGCGTGCTGTGCTCGGGCAAGACCGACGACAAGGGCCGCATGGCCTGCGACGCGAAGCTCGAACAGGCCGGTAACGTGCAGCTGATCGCGGTCGCGAAGGACGGCGACGGCCGCGTGTCGAACGCGGCGACGTCGGTGTGGGTCACGCGCGAGGACGACCTGTGGTTCGGCGGCGACAACACCGACCGGATCGACGTGATCCCCGAGAAGACCTCGTACGAGCCGGGCGAAACCGCGCGCTTCCAGGTGCGCATGCCGTTCCGCTACGCCACCGCGCTGGTCGCGGTCGAACGCGGCGGCGTGATGGAGACGCACATCGTCGAGCTGAACGGCAAGAACCCGACCGTCGACCTGAAGGTCGGCGAATCGTGGGGGCCGAACGTCTACGTGTCGGTGCTCGCGCTGCGCGGCCGGATACGCGAAGTGCCGTGGTACTCGTTCTTCACGTGGGGCTGGAAGGCGCCGGTCGAATGGGCGCGCGCGTTCTGGACGGAAGGCCGCCACTACGAGGCGCCGACCGCGTTCGTCGATCTGTCGAAACCGGCGTTCCGCTACGGCCTCGGCGAAATCAAGGTCGGCACGGCCGTGCATCGCCTCGGCGTGACCGTGACCACCGACGCGACGCGCTACACGGTGCGCGGCAAGGCGCAGGCGCACGTGAAGGTCACGCTGCCGAACGGACAGCCGGCCCCGGCCGGCACGCAGATCGCCGTCGCAGCCGTCGACGAGGCGCTGCTCGAACTGATGCCGAACAACAGCTGGGACCTGCTCGGCGCGATGCTGCAGCGCCGTGCATACGGCGTCGAGACGGCCACTGCGCAGATGGAGATCGTCGGCCGCCGCCACTTCGGCCGCAAGGCCGTGCCGGCCGGCGGCGGCGGCGGCAGTGCGCCGACGCGCGAGCTGTTCGACACGCTGCTGCTGTGGAATCCGCGCGTGACGCTCGACGCGAACGGCAGCGCAACCGTCGAGGTGCCGCTGAACGATGCGCTCACGCGCTTCCGGATCGTCGCGATCGCGGCGGTCGGCCCCGACCGCTTCGGCACCGGCAGCACGTCGATCCGCAGCACGCAGGATCTCCAGCTGATTTCCGGCCTGCCGCCGCTGGTGCGCGAAGGCGATGCGTTCCGCGCGCAGCTCACGCTGCGCAACACGACCGAGCGCGCGATGCAGGTGGTCGTGACGCCGCACGTGACGGGCCTCGACGTCGCGCCGCAGTCCGTCTCGCTCGCGGCCAACGCGGCCGCCGAGGTCGCGTGGACCATCACCGTGCCGCAACAGGCGCTCGACGCGGCCGGCGCGCTGAACTGGCGCATCGACGCGGCCGAGCAAGGTGGCAAGCATGCGTCCGACGCGCTCGCCGTCACGCAGAAGGTCGTGCCGGCGCTGCCGGTCACCGTGCAGCAGGCGACGCTCGCGCAGGTCGACGGCACGCTGACGTTGCCGGTCGCGCCACCCGCGGGCGCCGTGAGCGACGCGCAGGGCGCGACGCGCGGCGGCATCGCCGTATCGCTGCAAGCGAAGCTCGCCGACGGCCTGCCCGGCGTGCGCCGCTGGTTCGAGCGCTATCCGTACCGCTGCCTCGAACAGCAGACGTCGCGCGCGATCGGCCTGCACGATGCCGCGCAATGGCAGGCGCTGGTCGCGCGCATGCCCGTCTATCTCGACAGCGACGGGCTCGCCAGCTACTTCCCGCCGCCGTCGGACGATGCGCACTACGGCAGCCCGACGCTGTCGTCGTACCTGCTCGTGGTCGCCGACGAGGCCGGCCGCCTCGACCCGCGCTTCGCGCTGCCGGATGACCTGCGCACGCAGCTCGAAGCCGGCCTCGCGCGCTTCGTCGACGGCCGCGTCGAGCGCAACACCTGGGCGCCGCGCCAGGACCGCGACCTGCGCAAGCTCGCCGCGATCGAGGCGCTGTCGCGTTACGGCGCCGCGCAAGGCCGCATGCTCGGCTCGATCGAAATCGCGCCGAACCAGTGGCCGACGTCGGCGGTGATCGACTATCACGCGATCCTGAGACGCGTGAAGGACATCCCGCAGCGCGACGCGAAACTGGCGCAGGCCGAACAGATCCTGCGCGCACGCCTGACCTACCAGGGTACGCAGCTCGTCTTCTCGACCGCGCGCGACGACGACCTGTGGTGGCTGATGACGAGCAACGAGACCAACGCCGCGCGCCTCGCGCTCGAGTTCGCCGGCGACCCGGCGTGGAAGGACGAGATGCCGCGCGTGACGGCCGGCCTGCTCGCGCTGCAACGCCAGGGCGCGTGGCAGACGACCACGTCGAACGCACTCGGCCAGCTCGCCGTCGAGCGCTTCTCGCATACCTACGAGAGCACGCCGGTCGCCGGCACGACGAAGGTCGCGCTCGGCGGCAGCGAGCGCGCGATCTCGTGGTCGCAGGCGCCGGCAGCCGATGCGGGCGGATCGGCCACCGCGGCCACCGCAGCCACCGCGGCGACCCGCGCGGCCGCCGCGCGCAGCGTGCTGATGCCGTGGCCGCGCGCGACGCAGGGGCCGGCCACGCTGTCGGTCACGCAGGACGGCACCGGCCGCCCGTGGGCGACGGTCGAGAGCCTCGCGGCCGTGCCGCTGCGCGCGCCGTTCGCGGCCGGCTACCGGATCGCGAAGACGATCACGCCCGTGTCGCCGGCCGCGCGCGGCGTGCTGACCCGCGGCGACGTGGTGCGCGTGCGGCTCGACATCGACGCGCAGAGCGACATGACGTGGGTCGTCGTCAACGATCCGATTCCGTCCGGCGCGACGATCCTCGGCTCGGGCCTCGGCCGCGATTCGGAAGCCGCGACGCAGGACGAGAAGCGGCCCGACGGCGCATGGCCGGCCTTCGTCGAGCGCGACTTCGACGGCTACCGCGCGTATTACGACTATCTGCCGAAGGGCAAATTCTCGGTCGAGTACACGGTGCGGCTGAACAACGTCGGCACCTTCGGGCTGCCGCCGACGCGCGTCGAGGCGCTGTATGCGCCGTCGGTGTACGGGCTGTGGCCGAACCCGCCGATGACGGTCAAGCCGGCCGACGCGGGCAAGTGACGGGCGCGCGATGAACGATCGTGCATCGGCGCGGCCGGCGCGTTTCGCCGTCCGCGCGTGGGCCGCCGCGGTATCGGCCGTACTGCTGGCCGCGCCGCTCGTCGCGCACGCGCTGCCGGGCTACGACGACGTGCGCCGCAACTGGCGCAGCTCCGACTGGGTGCTGCTCGCCCGCGACGGCACGCCGCTGCAGCGCACCCGCGTCGACCTCAGCGAACGGCGCGGCGACTGGGTGTCGCTCGCCGACGTGTCGCCCGCGTTCCGCGACGCGATCGTCGTGTCCGAGGACAAGCGCTTCTACGCGCACAGCGGCGTCGACTGGCGCGGGATCGCGGGCGCGGCCTGGGGCAACCTGTGGAACGAGCGCACCCGTGGCGCGTCGACCGTGACGATGCAGCTGGCCGGGCTGCTCAGCGATTCGCCGCGCCGCTCGGGGCAGCGCTCGCTGCCGCAGAAGGCGACGCAGGCGATGAACGCACTGCTGCTCGAACGCGGCTGGCGCAAGGATCAGATCCTCGAGGCGTACCTGAATCTCGTGCCGTTCCGGGGCGAGACGGTGGGGCTCGCCGCGCTGTCGCAGGTGCTGTTCGGCAAGGCGCCGTCCGGCCTCGACGCGCGCGAAGCCGCGATCGCGGCCGCGCTGGTGCGCGCGCCGAACGCCGCGCCGGCGAAGGTCGCCGAACGCGCGTGCCGGATCCTGCGCGACATGCAGGCAGGCCAGGCCTGCGCGTCGCTCGACGGCTACGTGCAGCTCGTGCTCGCGCGCCCGGCCAACAGCGTGCGCGACGACGGCGCCGCGCTCGCCCCGCACTTCGCGCGGCGGATCGCGGCCGAGGTCAGGCCCGCGGCCGGCGCGCAGGTGCGCACGACGCTCGATGCGCCGCTGCAGCGCTTCGCGCGCGACACGCTGCTGCGCGCGTTGACCGAGCTGAATGCTCCGGCCCACCGGCGCAACGTGCAGGACGGCGCGGTGGTGGTGATCGACAACGCGAGCGGCGAGATTCGTGCGTGGGTCGGCTCGTCGGGCGCGTTGTCGAGCGCGCGCGACGTCGACGCCGTGCTCGCGCCGCGTCAGGCCGGCTCGACGCTCAAGCCGTTCCTCTATGCGCAGGCGCTCGACGAGAAGCGGCTGACGGCGGCGTCGCTACTCGACGACGCGCCGATCAACCTCGCGGCCGGCGGCGGCCTCTACATTCCGCAGAACTACGACAAGGATTTCAAGGGCTGGGTCAGCGTACGCAGCGCGCTCGGCGGCTCGCTGAACGTACCGGCCGTGCGCACGCTCGTGCTCGTCACGCCGCACCGCTTCGCGCGCACGCTGCGAGCGCTCGGCCTGCCGCTCGCGCAGGAAGGCGATTACTACGGGTTCAGCCTCGCGCTCGGCAGCGCGGACGTCACGCTGCTGACGCTGACCAACGCGTATCGCGCGCTGGCGAACGGCGGCGTCGCGCGCAAGGTCGTCGACCTGCCCGCTGCGCCGTCGGCGCGCGCCGACGGCGGCACGCGCGTGTTCAGCGAAGCGGCCAGCTTCGTCGTCACCGACATCCTGTCGGACAACAACGCGCGCGTGCGCACGTTCGGCTTCGACAACCCGCTCGCGACGCCCTTCTTCTCGGCCGTCAAGACCGGCACGAGCAAGGACATGCGCGACAACTGGACGGTCGGCTTCACGTCGCGCTACACGGTCGGCGTGTGGGTCGGCAACGCGGACGGCTCGCCGATGTGGGACGTGTCGGGCGTCACGGGCGCGTCGCCGGTGTGGTCGGCCGTGGTCGGCTATCTGCACCGTGCGCTGCCGAGCCGCGCGCCGGCGCCGCCGGCCGGCGTCGAAACGCGGCGCATCACGTTCGAGCGCGACGTCGAGCCGTCGCGCAACGAGTGGTTCGTCGCGGGCACGGCGCTCGACACGATCCGGCTCGCGGCGCCCCTCACGCCGGGTCACGACGGCGCGCGTGCGCCGCTCGCGATCGGCGCGCCGACCGACGGCACGATCTTCGCGATCGATCCGGACATTCCGCCGAACAATCAGCGGATCTGGTTCGAGCGTTCGTCGGGGCACGCCGCGCGGTTCGCCTGGCGGCTCGACGATCGGGTGATCGGACATGCCGACCGCGTTGCGTGGATGCCGTGGCCGGGCCGGCACCGGCTCGAACTCGTCGATGCGCGCGGCAACGTCGCCGACGCGATCGGCTTCGAGGTACGCGGCGCGTTCGCGCGCAAGGGCGCGCGCAAACCGTGATGCCGTCTGCGCCGGCAGCGCACGAAAGGGTAAGCAGTACGCGGATCGCAGACCTAGAATACGAAGCGTGCGCCGGCGCGTCGGCGCGCCGCGTCCCCTCTCACGATCCGCCGATCGCCCGACCATGAACCTCCGACCTCCGCGCTTGCTCCGGCCCATCCTGGGCGCCGCCTTCGTGGCCACGCTCGCAGGCTGCAACGGCGAAGCCTGCTTCGGCGTCGACGTGTGCTCCAACGACACCCTGCCATCGGTCGCGCTGTCCGGCACGGCCGCCACCGGCGCGCCGCTCGCGAGCGCGGCGGTGACGGTGAGCTGCGTGCAGGGCTCGGCCACCACGCTGACCGACGGCGGCGGCAACTACCGCGTCGCCCTCAACGCCGCGCTGCCGTGCGTGATCGCCGTCGCGTCGGGCGGCACGAGCCTGCATTCGCTCGCGTACGCGGGCGGCACGTTCAACACGACGCCCGAAACCGAGCTGCTGCTCGTCTATCTCGCCGCGCAGCTCGGCACGAACCCGGCCGGGCTGATCGGCAATTTTCCGCGCAATACGCATTTCCAGCAGGCAATGGGCAGCGCGAACACGGTGCTGGCCGCGCAATCGGCGGTCGTGGCGAACCTGCAGCAGCGCTATTCGGTCACGCTGTCGACGCCCGCCTTCCTGACGACGCCGTTCGTGGTCGGACAGCCGGGCGTCGACGGCGATCTCGGCGCGCTCGCGACCGCAGGCGCGATCGACGCCAGCGGGATGCCAGCCGCGGCCGCGGTTGCGCTGCTGACGCAGGCGGGCGCCGCGCAGCCGCTGTGAGCGGGCGGCGCGCCGCGCTCGAGTCTCAAGTCACGCGCCGGCCGCGCTCAGGTCGCTTCCCCGCTCGCGCACGCGATGCTGACCGGCTGCTGCTGGGTCAGATGGCGCAGCAGCTTCGTCACCATCCACACGACGACGAACGCCAGCACGACGAAGAACACCGCGAGCGGCGTCAGCACGTGAATCGACACGAAGCCGGCCAGCCCCATCATCGCGGACGACACGAGCAGCAGCGCGCAGCCGAGGATTGCGCTGGTCAGCCCGGCGATATGCGGAAACAGCGAATTGCCCTTGGCCATCAGCGTCGGATACATCGCGCCCGCGCAGAAACCCATCACGAGCACCGGCGTCGCGAGCGTCCACACGCGCAGGCCGACGGTCAGCGCGAGCACCAGCATCGCGACCGCGGCGCCCGCCATCACGCGCGCACCGATACGCAAGCGCTGCTCGGCGCTCGGCAGCCCGCGCCCGTGAATCCGGTTCGACAGCCCGCCGAGGAAATACATCAGCCCGATGCCGAGCGCCAGATAGCCGAAGAAGGTCGGCGGCTTGTGCAGCGTGGTCTGCACCATGAACGGCCCGACGATGTTGAACACCAGCAGGATGCTGTAGCACAGCCCCTGCGCGAGGAAGCAGCTCTGGAACACCGGGCTCGCGAGTACCCTGCCCGCATTCGCGAACAGCGTGCGCGGCGCGAGATGCACCGGTTTCGGCAAGGTCTCGCGATAGCGCCACAGCAGCGCCCACATCGCGAGCGAGTACACCAGCAGGAACACCAGGCAGGCGCGCCAGCCGAACCATTCCTGCAGGTGCGCGCCGATCACCGGCGCGACGATCGGCGCGAGGCCCCATGCGATCGACATGTAGGTGAACGCGTGCATCAGCGCCTGACCGGAGAACGAATCGGTGATGATCGCCTTCGCGAGCAGGTTCGTCGTCGCGATCCCGAAGCCCTGCAGGCAGCGCGCGAGCAGGAAGGTCTCGAGGTTCGGCGCGCCGAGCGACAGCAGGCAGCCGATCGTGTAGATCACGAGACCGAACGCGAGCACGCGCTTGCGGCCGTACGCATCGGCGATGGGGCCGAAGATCAGCTGGCCCAGCGCATACGCGGCCATGTAGCCGGACACGCTCGACTGGATCGCCTGCGGCGTGGTCGCGAACGAGCGCGCCATGTCGGGCAGCGCCGGCACGTAGATGTCGATCGCCAGCTGGCCGGCGGACGAGAACAGGCAGATCAGGAACAACAGGAAGCGCGGCGAATTCGATTCGCGCGCGGAAGTGAGCGAGGCGTTCATGACGGGCGGGAAGGATACGGGCGGCGGCGTCGCTGCATGCCGGCGTGTTCGGATAGCGAACGGCCGTGCGCGGCGAAGCGCCGATTGTGCCCTTTGTTGCGGGCGCCGACCGGAATCCCCTGGCGCGGGAGAGGTTGAATGGGGCGGCGGCGCGGGGGGACATGGGCGCCGGTGGCATGGCGGCACGGTGCGCCGTGCACCGCGAGCTTCGAGCTTCGAGCTGTCGGCTGGGCGTTGCGAGCTGTCGGCTCGGCGTTGCAGGCGTCGGCTGCAGCGTCCCGCCTACGTCCATCCGACCGGCTACGCCGCGGTTTTAATCCTGTTTTAAGCCGACCCACGCATAGTCGCCGATGGCTCCGTCCGTGAGCCGCACGATTCGTTCAATGTTGATTCGATCAGTATCGTTTGATGGAGATACGAATATGCGATTCCGTTCGTATATGGCGGCAGGCGCGGTAGCGCTGATGCCCGTGCTCGCGATCGCCGGGCAAGCCGCGCAGGCGCCGGCCGCACAACCGGTGTTCGTCAACGTCGATGGGCAGGCCGTGCCGGTCAAGGCCGATACGCGCGTCGTCCAGACGGCGCTCGGCCCGATGAAGGTCAGCACGTGGAGCTGGCACAGCCCGCATGGCGGCGCGAGCTTCGAGATGCAGACGTCGTCGACGTCGGGCGACGTGGCGCCCGCAACCGCATGGCGGCAGATGCAGGCCGCGCAGTACCGGATGCAGGCCGCTCAGGCGCAGATGGCCGCCATGCAGCAGATGATGGCGCTGCAGCACGCGGCGCTCGCCAACCTGTTCGCGATGCCGGCGCCGCAACCCGTCGGCTTCGCGATGCCGATGTGGGCAATGCCGGAGCCGGTCGTCGTGATCGTGCCGGCGCAGCCGTCCACACGTACGGTCGCGCCTGCACCGTCGGCGCCGGCCAGGCCCGCGGCGCGCGGGCCGGAGATCAAGGCCTGACGCGAGCGACCCCGCACAAAACCAAAACCGAAACCGCCGGCCGCCGCGCCGGCGGTTTTCGTTTGCAACCGTGTCGCCGCGGCCTGCTCAGTACTGCGCGCGATCGGTCGGGTTTCTGAACAGCTGCTTCATCTCGGGCGACAACGGGTAGTTCAGGCTCACGCCCTTCGGCGGTATCGGCTGCATGAACCAGCGGTCGTAGAGCTGCTCGGCCGCGCCGGAGGTCTGCAACTGCGCGATCACGCGATCGACCAGCTGCTTGAACGCGGGATCGTCCTTGCGCAGCATGCACGCGTAGTTTTCGTGGACGAGCGGCGTGCCCGCCACCGTGTAGGCGCCCGGATTGCGATCCTTCGCGATTTCGCCGTACAGCAGCGGCTCGTCCATCACGAACGCGACCGCACGCCCGGTCGTGACGTTCATGAACGCTTCGGCGTGGTCCTTCGCGCTGATGATCGTCATGTTCATCGCCTTCTCTTCGTTGAGCTTGCGCAGCAGCCGCTCGTCCGACGTGCCGGCCGTCGTCGCGACGGTCTTGCCGGCCAGATCCGCGAAGTCCTTCACGCCGGAATCCTTGCGCGTGCTGAAGCGGATCCCGTACAGAAAGATGCTGTTGGAGAACGCGGCCTGCTTCTGGCGCTCCAGCGTGTTGGTCGTCGATCCGCATTCGAAGTCGATCGTGCCGTTCTGCAGCAGCGGAATGCGGTTCTGCGACGTGATCGGAATCTCCTTCACCGTCAGGTTCGGCGCCTTCAATTCGGCCTTCAGCGCGTCGATGATGCGCGCCGCGATGTCGCGCGAGTAGCCGATGTTGTTCTGCTGGTTGTCCGAATACGAGAACGGCACCGACGATTCACGGATACCCAGCGACACGACACCGGTGTCCTTGATCTTCTTCAGCGTGCCGGTCAGCGCCTGCGCGTGCGCGGCGCCAGCCAGCGCACCGGCCAGCACGAGGGCCAGCCAACGAAAGCGGCGATCCATGCTTTTCTCCTGACGAAACGTTGATCGAATCGCGATCCTACGCCCGACAATATTCGCGCCGCATCGGCCAACGCGTAGTGAAACGTCGAGCCGGCGACCCGCGCCGCGCGGGCGCGAGCGTTGCCGTGGCGCGCAAACCTCGTCCTCTCCGTCATCAGGGCCGCCGCAGCGCATCCGGTCGCGCACGGGCGAGCGCGCGGCCCGACAGGAATCGCAAACACCGCTGCGATGCAGCAACGAAATCGTTTGCGCAAACGCTGCCTTTTCTACCAAAACATACTCAAGAACCCCGCTGGACGGCCGTTACCCAATGCATGGCGCGTCGCAGCAAGCCGCTGCAATCGCCAGACAAAAAAGACCAGATCCGGCATCGGCCGGACCACGCACTACCGCCGGCACGACGGTTATCCACGAGGACGAAGTTTCACCATGAGAGCCAATCGTTTCGATTTCGCACTGGCCCGCTCCGCTCACGCGCGCGTGCTCGCCGGCATGTTGTCGGCAGCCGCCCTGCTCCCGATCGCCGGCTGCGGCGGCGGTGGCGGCGACGGCTCGAGCCCGGCGACCGCAGCGCCGGCCCCCGCGCCGACGCCGGCTCCCGCACCTGCTCCGGCGCCCGCGCCCGCGCCGACCAACGGCACCACCTGTGCGGCCCAGCAGGCCGCGGTGCAGATGGCCGCGCAAACGGTCGCGCCGACCGAGCCGCCTGTCGATCATCTGATCGTCCGGCTGAAGCCGTCGACGGGAACGCGCGCGATGGCCGCGCTCGACGTCGGCACGCGGCTCGACGCGGTGATCCAGCGCTCGATGACGCGCTGGAGCGCGCCGACGACCACCGGCGCCGCGCGTGCCTATGCGGCCGCGACGACGTCGCTGAACGTGCAGGTCGAGCGCACGCTGGCGAACGGGGCGGCCGTCCTGTCGATCGGCCAGCGCATCGCATCGGACGACGCGGCCGCACTGGCCGCCGCATTCGCGGCCGACAGCGACGTCGACTACGCGGAACCGGATCACCCGATGCACGTCCGCGACACGCCGAGCGACCCCTCGTACAGCCAGCAATGGTATCTGTCCGACCCGGCGGTCGGCATCAACACGCCGCCCGCGTGGACGCGCACCAAGGGCGCGCCGACCGTCGTCACGGCCGTGCTCGACACCGGCTACCGGCCGCACCCCGATCTCGTCGCGAACCTGCTGCCGGGCTACAACTTCATCTCGAACGCCAACACCAGCAACAACGGCCAGGCGCGCAGCAACGACGCGACGGACCCGGGCGACTGGGTCACGCAGCAGGAACTCGACGACGCGACCGGCCCGTACTACCACTGCGCGAGCGAACCGAACAACAGCAGCTGGCACGGCACGCGCGTGATGGGCGTGATCGGCGCCGGCGCGAACAACGGGATCGGCGTGGCGGGCGTGTCGTGGCTCGGCCGCATCCTGCCGGTGCGCGTGCTCGGCAAGTGCGGCGGCACGACCAGCGACATCGCGGACGCGATGCGCTGGGCGGCCGGCATTCCGGTCAACGGCGTGCCGACGAATCCGACGCCCGCGAAGGTCATCAACCTGAGCCTCGGCGGCATCGGTGCGTGCAGCACGACGTTCCAGCAGGCGATCGACGACGTGAATGCGAAGGGCGTGACGGTCGTCGTGGCCGCCGGCAACGACGGCCTGTCGACCGGCCTCGATCAGCCGGCGAACTGCCGCGGCGTCATCAGCGTCGGCGCAACCGACGCGGCCGGCCGGCGCGCATCGTTCAGCAACTTCGGCGCCGACGTCTCGCTGAGCGCGCCGGGCGTGGGCATCCTGTCGACCGCCAACAGCGGCACGACCGTGCCGGGCGCCGACTCGTACGGCACCGCGAGCGGCACGAGCCTCGCGACGCCGCAGGTGTCGGGCATCGTCTCGCTGATGCTGGCGGTGAACGGCAACCTCACGCCGGCGCAGATTCAGCAGAAGCTGCAAGGCGGCGCACGCGCGGCGATGCTGCCCGCCGCCACGACGTCGTGCACCGCCCTGCCGGCCGGCGCCGGTATCGCCGATGCGGGCGCGGCCGTCACGGCCGCCGCGCAATAAGCGCTGCGTCGCCGCGACACGAACGCGCGCATGCCGGCCCGGCGTGCGCGCGTTTTTTCATCGCCGCGAGTTGCGGCTGCACGCCGATGCATCGATGAAAACGCCGTAAAAACGCGGGTAAAGGCGGTAAAGGGTTGACGCTTCGCGCAACGAACCATTACCATCGCCCCCGTCTGATTACATGGAGTGTTCCGTGAACACCGATGCGAGTTGTAGTTGGTCGTCGACCAACCCGACTGCTGCCTGAGGAAACGCGCAGAGCCTCGTCTTCTGCCGCATCCCTGGACAGCAGGATGCGGCGTCCTTCCGGCCTGACCGGCCAGAATCCCCGCCCGATTTTTCGCTGACGCCGAAGCGCGTCGCCGCGCAGCGCCACGCTGCCGCGTGCGTGCATTCGCGCGACGCACTGCGCGCTGCCGCGCGTATTTCATTCACGTGCCGACCGGCCGTGCGCACGCTCGCGTGCGCGGCCGCCGATCGCTCGTGCCGCCCATCCACGACCGAAGGAGCGCAGATGAACGCAGACGACAGTAGTCGATTACCGCTCGCCGGTGCGGCGTTGCGCATCGGCTCTGCGCGCGCAGTCGCCGCGCCGGCGAGCGTTTCCCCCTTTTCCGATCCACAGCCGATCGCGCGTGTCGCGACGCGGCGGGAAGCGTTCGCGCGTCGATAACGTCGCGACCGCTCCCGGCGCGCCGCCGCATGCGCCAGGAGCGAGTCATGACACAACGAAACCCATCCAGGAACCCGCAGCGCGGCTTCGTCGGCGCCGGCAACGGCCGGCAGAACGAACCGCGCATCATGCGCATCGCGCAGGAAGCCGGCCGTCCGCTCGAGCAGACCTTCGAGGCGCTGCGCACCGGTGCACGCGGCCTCACGCACGGCCAGGCCGCCGACCGGCTGCAGCACTACGGCCCCAACGAAATCGCGCACGACAAGCCGCCGCACTGGACGCGCCAGTTGCTGCACGCGTTTCACAATCCGTTCGTCTACGTGCTGCTGGTGCTCGCCGCGATCAGCTTCTGCACCGACGTCTGGTTCGCGGCGCCCGACGATCGCGACTACGTCGGCATGACGATCCTGCTCGCGATGGTGACGATCAGCGCATTGCTGCGCTTCGTGCAGGAATTCCGGTCGCTGCGCGCCGCCGAGAAACTCAAGGCGATGGTGCGGACGACGGCCACCGTGCAGCGCGCGGCAACCGACAGGTGCGAGCCGACGCGCCGCGACGTGCCGATGCGCGACGTGGTGGTCGGCGACATCGTGCATCTGTCGGCCGGCGACATGATCCCCGCCGACGTGCGCCTCATCACGTCGCGCGACCTGTTCATCAGCCAGGCCGTGCTGACCGGCGAAGCGCTGCCGGTCGAGAAGTACGACACGCTCGGCGCGGTCGCCGGCAAGTCGGCGCAAGCACATGCGCCGGCTGCGGCCGGCGCGCCGCATGACACGCCGCCCGCCGCGTCGACGTCGCTGCTCGATCTCGAGAACGTCTGCTTCATGGGCACCAACGTGGTCAGCGGCACCGCGACGGCCGTGGTCGTCGCGACCGGCGACGATACCTACTTCGGCACGCTCGCGCGCAACGTGGTGAGCCACAAGCGCATCGAGACGAGCTTCGATCGCGGCGTCGCGAGCGTGAGCTGGCTGCTGATCAAGTTCATGTTCGTGATGGTGCCGGTCGTGTTCATGATCAACGGACTGACCAAGGGCGACTGGCTGAGCGCGCTGACCTTCGCGCTCGCCGTGGCCGTCGGCCTCACGCCCGAAATGCTGCCGATGATCGTCAGCGCGAATCTCGCGCGCGGCGCGATCGCGATGGCGCGCCGCAAGGTCGTCGTGAAGCGGCTGAACTCGGTGCAGAACTTCGGCGCGATGGACGTGCTGTGCACCGACAAGACGGGCACGCTCACGCAGGACCGCATCATCCTCGAGCACCATCTCGACCTGGCCGGACGGCGCGACGAGGACATCCTGCGGCTCGGCTGGCTCAACAGCTTCCATCAAAGCGGCCAGAAGAACCTGATCGACGTCGCGATCGTCGCGCGCGCGGACGAGCTCGGCGACCGTGTGAAGCCGCACGGCTACACGAAGATCGACGAACTGCCGTTCGACTTCGTGCGGCGCCGCCTGTCGGTCGTCGTCGGCGATGCGCATGGCGCGCATCTGCTGATCTGCAAGGGCGCGGTCGAGGAAATGCTCGCGGTGTCGACCCACGTGCAGGACGAGCACGGCGTGCGTGCGCTCGACAGCGTCGCGCGCGAGCGGCTGCTCGAACAGGCGAGCGCGTACAACGACGACGGTTTCCGCGTGCTGGTGGTCGCGACGCGCGCGATCCCGCCCGCCGAGCAACGCGAGCAGTACCGCACCGCCGACGAGCGCGACCTCGTCGTGCGCGGCTTCCTGACGTTTCTCGATCCGCCGAAGGAATCGGCCGCGCCGGCGCTCGCCGCGTTGCGCGAAAACGGCGTCGCGGTGAAGGTGCTGACGGGCGACAACGCGACCGTCACGATCAAGGTCTGCCGCCAGGTCGGGTTGCAGCCGGGCACGCCGCTGCTCGGCGCCGACATCGATGGGCTCGACGACGCGACGCTCGCGCAGGCCGTCGAACGCACGACGGTGTTCGCGAAGCTCACGCCGTTGCAGAAGGCGCGCATCGTCCGCGCGCTGCAGGCGAACGGCCATACGGTCGGCTTCCTCGGCGACGGCATCAACGACGCGCCGGCGCTGCGCGACGCCGACGTCGGCATCTCGGTGGACAGCGGCGCCGACATCGCGAAGGAGACCGCCGACATCATCCTGCTCGAAAAGAGCCTGATGGTGCTGGAGGAAGGCGTGATCAAGGGCCGCGAGACCTTCGGCAACATCCTCAAGTACCTGAACATGACGGCCAGCTCGAACTTCGGCAACGTGTTCTCGGTGCTCGTCGCGAGTGCGTTCCTGCCGTGGGAGCCGATGCTCGCGACCCAGCTGCTGGTGCTGAACCTGATCTACGACACGTCGCAGATGCTGCTGCCGTGGGATCGGATGGACCCCGAGTTCCTCAAGAAGCCGCGCAAGTGGGAGGCCGGCAACATCGGCCGCTTCATGCTGTGGGTCGGGCCGACGTCGTCGGTGTTCGACATCACGACCTACGTGCTGATGTGGACCGTGTTCGGCGCCGGCGCGATGTATCACCTGCACGGCGGCGCGGGCGGCCAGATCGTGATGAACTCGGGCTGGTTCATCGAGAGCCTCGTCTCGCAGACGCTCGTCGTGCATCTGCTGCGCACGCAGAAGATCCCGTTCCTGCAGAGCACGGCCGCGCTGCCGGTGCTGCTGTCGACGTTCACCGCGATCGCCGTCGGCTGCTGGCTGCCGTTCTCGCCGTTCGCGGACGCGCTCGGCTTCATGCATCTGCCCGGCACGTACTGGCTTTGGCTCGCGGCGACGATGGCCGGCTACATCCTGCTCGCGCAGATCGTCAAGACGCTCTATGTGCGCCGTTACAAGCAGTGGTTCTGAACCGCGTCGAACGTAGCGCAGCGGGCCGCCTTCGGGCGGCCCGCTTTTTATCGCGCATCGTTCGCGCCGAACAGCTGCGCGGCGAGCACGCGGCCCTCGTCGGTCAACGCGGCGCGGCCGGTGCCGTCGTCGTTCAACGTCGTCGCGGTGATCCCGGCCGCGTCGAGCTGCGTCAGCACGCGACGCAGCATGCTCATCGGCAACTGCGCGCGCTTCGCGATCTTCGGCAGCGACCACGTACCGCCGGACGGCGCGTGCGCGGCCTCGTTCAGCGTCGCGAGCGTCGCCACGAGCGCGGGGTCCAGCGGGGAGTCGTCAGGTTCTGAAGTCATGGATCGAGATCGGTGCGCCGGTGCCGACCGGCATTCAGGCAGCAGGTGCGTGGCGGACGCGCTGCGTGCGCTCACGCGCCCTTCAACGCCGCGCGTATAAACGACACGAAGCGCGTGGTCACGGGATCGTCGCGGCCGGACAACCACGCCAGGCCGACGCGCCATTTCGCGTCGCGACCGGCGAGCGGCAGCACGGTCGCATCGCGCAGCAGATATTGCGCGCTCGACGGGATGAACGCAACGCCTACGCCGGCCGCGACCGACGTGAGGACCGATTGCACGTCTTCCGCCTGCTGCATGACGTGCGGCACGAAGCGCCGCGCACCGCACCACTGCTCGATCTGCGCGGCGAGGCCGGGGCCGCGCGCACGCTGCAGCGCGATGAAGCCGATTTCGTTGAGGGCGTCGAGATCGGTCGGCACGCGCTTGAAGCCGAGATGCGGCGGCGCGGCGAGCGCGAGCGCCTCGTCGGTCACCCTGAACGAAGACAGACCTTCGTCGGACGGCAAGCGCAGGAAGCCGGCATCGAGCTTGCCGGAACGCAGCCGGCGCGTCTGCTCGGACGACGACAGGTCGCTCAGCGTGATCGCGATGCCCGGATTGCACCGCCGGAATTCCGCGATCAGCTTCGGCACGAGCGTCAGCACGGACAGGCAGATACCGAGCCGCAACTGCCCGCGCTGGCCGCTCGTGACCTCGCGCGCACGCGCGAGCATCTCGTCGGCATCGTGCACGAGCGCCTGCGCATCGGGCAGGAAGCGCTCGCCGAACGCCGTGAGTTCTGCACCGTGACGCCCGCGCTCGAACAGCCGGCCGCCGAGGCTCGCCTCGAGCGCACCGATCTGCTTGCTCAATGCCGGCTGGCTCATGTGCAGCGCGTCGGCCGCACGGCTGAAATGACTCAGCTCGGTGACCGTCAGGAAGGTGCGCAGCAGTTTCAATTCCATTCTTCGAAGGAATCCAATCGATCAAAACATTCATTTTACTGATCGAATCCGATGGCGTTCAATACGCACATGCCCTTCCTTGAACATACCGCGATGACCTTCGATCCTGCGGCCGCATGCGCGGCCGATCATTCATCCGACACGGCGGTCGTCGACGAATCCGCAGCGAAGCCCGACGCCGACGCGACAGCGAACGAGCGGCGCGCGGCGCGCACGGGCGGCCGCGGCCGCCGCGTGCGCTTCGGCGACGTGCCCGACGACGCGCCGCCGCAACGCGTCACGGGCGCGATCGCGCTCAGCTTCGCGGTCGTGTCGCGGCGACACTGGCCGCGCTGACGTCGCCGACGATTACCTCGCACGTTCCGCTCCGATCGGCCGCGACGCATCGCAGGAACCCTCACGAACCCGCATGCATCGATCGTCATCGCCCTGCGATCGACCGTATAGTCATCGCCCTGCGATCGACCGTATAATTTCCCGCTCCCGTCCACTGCCCACGTGTTTCGCGCTGCCGTCGCGCACGCGAGAAGGAGTACTTCGCTTGACCGGCCTCATCGCGCGCCTGCGCCGCGCCCGCACCCCTCTGATCATCGCGCTGTCGTTCGTGACGCTCGCGTTCGCGGCCAATGCGTCGGCCGCGAACGCGCATCGGACCGCGTCGACGCACGCGCATCCCAAAGTCGTCAAGAGCAAGGCCGCGCATCGCGCGCACAAGGCCATCAAGCATCGCCGACCGCGCGTCACGCACCATCCGGTCAAGCATCACGCGGCGCCCGCGCCGCAGCATCGCCGCGCCAAAGGCACGCATCGCAAGCCCCGCACGAACGCGAACCGCCGGCGTCGCATCGAACCGCCACGCCTGCTCGCAAGCTGCGGCTACACGCCGCGCGCCGTGCGCACACTGCACTCGCGCGCCGCGTACGTCGTCGATGTCGACTCCGGCACGCCGCTGCTCGCGCGCAACGCGCGCACGGTGCGGCCGATCGCATCGATCTCGAAGCTGATGACCGCGCTCGTCGCCCGCGATGCCGACCGGCCGCTGAACGGCGTGCTGCGCGTCACGGCGCGCGATCGCGACACGATCAAGTTCACCGGCTCGCGGCTGCCGGTCGGCGCCGAACTGTCGCGCCGGCAGATGTTTCATATCGCGCTGATGTCGTCGGAAAACCGCGCGGCCGCCGCGCTGAGCCGCGATTATCCGGGCGGCCGCGCCGCCTTCGTCGGCGCGATGAACCGCAAAGCGCGCCAGCTCGGCATGCGCGCGACGCATTTCCGCGAACCGACCGGACTGTCGCCGCACAACGTATCGACCGCCGAGGATCTCGCGCGGCTCGTCGGCGCCGCCGCGCACGACCCGCTGATCCGCTATTTCTCGACCGACACGTCGACGACCATCGAAGCCGGCGACGGCGAGCTGCTGTACGTGAATTCCGATCCGCTGGTGCGCTACGGCCGGCTGCCGATCCGTTTGCAGAAAACCGGCTTCATCAACGAATCGGGGCACGGCGTCGTGATGCGCACGCGCGTGCACGGGCGGCGCGAAACGATCGTGCTGCTCGGCGCGCCGACGCGCGCGGGCGTGTCCAGCGATGCGCTGAAAATCCATCGCTGGCTGAGCTGCTCGATTCAGTAAGCGCCGCTCTTCCGGCGCAGGAGCGATGCGATGGAGCGTGAGTACCGGTTCAACGCATTCGGCCGCCTGCTTGCCGTCGTCCGCGCAGGCGACGGCTGGCGCGTGTTCGATCTCGGCGCCGACGGCAAGCGCAGGCCGGCCGGGCTGCAAATTCCGGCGACGCTCGCGGCAGATGAACTCGCCCAATATCTCGGCGACCTGCTCCACGAGCATGCGTCGCCGAAGTACCCCGACGTCGTGCCCGTTGCGCCGCCCGCGCGCGGGTAGCGGCGCGTCTCGCCGAGTCAAAGCCGCGACGCGACGCCCTCTCGTTTGCCTCAACTCGTAGCCGCATGCCGCCCCATATCGACAGTTAAACTTGCAAGTTAGCCTGTCGTGTTCTATGCTTGGCCGCATGAATCCGCCACGCACATCCGGCGTTACCGCCGACACCGTCGCCACCGACCTGACGCTCGCGGTCGGCCAGTTGATCCGCCGTTTGCGCTCCGAAATCGACTCCGAAGGGCTCGGTATGTCGCAGACGAGCGCGCTCGCGCGGCTCGAACGACAGGGCCCGATGACGACCGCCGAGCTCGCGCGCGCCGAAGCCATGAAGCCGCAGTCAATGAAGGCGATCCTCGCGAGCCTCGAGGAAGACGGGCTCGTCGAACGCGAGCCGCATCCGACCGACGGCCGGCAAATCCTGTTCCTGCTGACCGCGGCCGGCCGCGAAGCGCGGCGCAAGCGCAACGCGGCGAAGCACGCGTGGCTCGGCGCCGCGATCGGCAAGCTCGAACCTGACGAAATGCGCACGCTCGCCGACGCGATCGCACTGATCCGGCGTCTCGGCGAGCAATGACCGCCGCCCGCATGCCGCGCGGCCGTCGCGCGCATGCGTTCCATCGTCCCCTTCACGGAGCATCGACACCATGAGCACGACCCGGCTCGACCCGAACACGGCGCTCGTCGTCATCGATCTGCAAAAAGGCATCGTCGCGCTGCCGGCCTGCCATCCGAGCGCCACGGTGATCGCGCATGCGCGCGAACTGCTCGACGCGTTCCGCGGCCGCGGCCTGCCGGTCGTGCTCGTCAACGTCGCGGGCGGCGCACCGGGCCGCACGCAACAACCGCCGCGCACCGCGGCGCTGCCGCCCGACTGGACCGAACTGCTGCCCGAGCTCGACCGTCAGCCGGGCGACCATGTCGTGACGAAGCACACCTGGGGCGCGTTTACCGCGACCGATCTCGACGCGTACCTGAAAGCCGCCGGCGTCACGCAGATCGTGCTCGCCGGGATCGCGACCAGCATCGGCGTCGAATCGACTGCGCGGCAGGCATACGACCTCGGCTACAACGTGACGCTCGCCGTCGACGCGATGACCGACCTCAGCGCCGACGCGCACGCGAACAGCGTCGAACGGGTGTTTCCGCGCCTCGGCGAAACGGGTTCGACGCGCGACATCGTCGCGCTGCTCGCGCGCCGCGACGCGTGAGCGAGCGACACGCGCAGCCGGTGGAGAACCGCCCGGCCGCCCCGCTCGATCCGACGGTCTGGAAAGTCAGCGCGGTCGCGACGCTCGGCGCGCTGCTGTCGCAGCTCGACGCGACGATCGTCAACGTCTCGCTGTCGAGCCTCGCGACCGACCTGCACGCGAGCCTGTCGACGATCCAATGGGTGACGAGCGGCTACCTGCTCGCGCTCACGCTGGTGTTGCCGCTGAACGGCTGGCTGGTCGGGCGCATCGGCGCGAAGGCGCTGTACCTGTGGTGTTTCTCCGCGTTCATGTTGACGTCGGCGCTGTGCGGGCTCGCGTGGTCGGCGGCGTCGCTGATCGCGTTCCGCGTGCTGCAGGGCGTCAGCGGCGGGCTGCTCGCGCCGATGGCGCAAATGATGATCGCGCGCGCGGCCGGCCAGCAGATGGCGCGCGTGATCGGCTATGCGGCGGTGCCGGTTCTGCTCGCACCGCTCCTCGGCCCGGTCGTCGCCGGCGCGGTCCTGCAGCACGCCTCGTGGCGCTGGCTGTTTCTCGTGAACCTGCCGGTCGGCGTGCTCGCGCTCGGGCTCGCCGTCTGGTTGCTGCCCGCCGACCGCGACGAGACGCAGCGCCGCGCGCTCGACTGGGTCGGCCTCGCGCTGCTGTCGCCGGCGCTCGTGCTGTTCCTGTACGGCGCGCAGCGGATCGAAGCCGCGCCCGGCATCGCCGCCGTCGCGGCCGCGATGCTGCTGCTCGCCGCGTTCCTGCGTGTCGAGCGGCGCCTGCGCGAACGGGCGCTGATCGACGTCGCGCTGTTTCGCTCGCGCGTGTTCGGCGCGGCCGCCGCCACCCAGTTCCTGTCGAACGGCGCGGTCTACGCGGGCCAGATGTTGATTCCGGTGTTTCTGATCCAGGCGTGCGGCCGCTCGCCCGGCGAGATCGGTTGGCTGCTCGCACCGCTCGGGCTCGGCATGCTCGTCACCTATCCGTCGATGGGCGCGCTGACGAGCCGGTTCGGCGTGCGGCGGGTCGCCGCCGCCGGCGCGCTGCTCGCGCTGATCGCGACGCTGCCGTTCGCGTACCTCGCGTTGCACGGCTTCGATCGCGACGTGCTGATGCCCGCGCTGTTTCTGCGCGGGATGGGTCAGAGCGCGATCGGCACGCCGTCGATTTCCGCCGCGTATGCGTCGGTCGAACGGCGCAGCCTGCCGATGGCGACGACGTCGCTGAATATCGTGCAGCGCCTCGGCGGGCCGACCTTCACGACGCTCTGTACGCTGTTTCTCGCGTGGCGGCTGCACGTCGAGACGGCGACGAGCGGCTCGCCGAGCGTCGCGTACGCGTGGGCCTTCGGCCTGTTGTGCGCATTGCATGCGGCGAGCTTCGCGACGGCGCTGCGGCTGCCGCTGCGGGCAAGCGGTGCGGGCGAACGGCCGCCCGGCGGCACGCGCTGAGGTTCGACGCAGCGGCGGGCAACGGGCCGCCGCCCGCCATCGCGCGGCGCGGCACAGCGCGCGCTCATCCCGCCGCTCACCGCGCCGCGCATTCGGCCGCGAGCCGGCCGAGCACCTTCAACGCCTCCTCGATCTGCCGCGACCACGGGTAGCTGTAGTTGAGCCGGATGAAGTGCCGGTAATTGCCGCTCGCCGAGAACATATGGCCGGGCCCGACCGTGATGCGCTGCGCGAGCGCGAGCGCATACAGCTTCATCGCGTCGACCTGCGGCGCCAGCTCGACCCACAGCACGTAGCCGCCGCGCGGTTGCGACAGCCGCGTGCCCTCGGGGAAGAAGCGCCGCACCATCGCGCTCATCACGCTCGCCTGCTGCGCATACTGCTTGCGCATGCGCCGCAGATGGAAATCGTAGCCGTCGTACTTCAGGTATTCGGCAATCGCGAGTTGCTCGATGGCGGGCGTCGCGAGCGTGTTCAGGAATTTCAGCTTCTCGACCTGGTCGCGATAGCGGCCCGGCATCGCCCAGCCGATCCGGTATCGCGGCGACAGGCTCTTCGTGAACGACGCGCAATGCAATACGAGCCCGTCGCGATCGTACGACTTCAGCGCGCTCGGCGTCGTATCGCCGAAATGCAGCTCGTGATAGACGTCGTTCTCGATCGCCGGCACGCCGTGCTGCGCGAGCAGCTCGACGAGTGCGCGCTTGCGCGCGTCGGACATCTCGAAGCCGAGCGGATTCTGGAAATTCGGCATCACCATGCACGCGGCGATGCGCTCGCTCGCCAGGATCCGTGCGAGCGCATCGAGATCGATGCCGTCGCCCGGGTGCGTCGGCACTTCGAGCGCGCGCATCCCCATCCGCTCGATCGCATGCAGCATCGCGTAAAAGGTCGGCGACTCCACCGCGATCGTGTCGCCCGGCTTCGCGACGGCCTGCAGGCACAGGTTGATCGCTTCGGTCGCGCCGATCGTCACCACGATCTCGCCGGGCTCGACCGCCACGCCGCGCTCCGCATAGCGCCGCGCGATGTGGCGGATCAGCTCCTGGTTGCCGGGCGGCAAGTCGTCGATCACGCCCCAGCGCGTGCGGCGCCGCCCGATCGCCTGGGCGTACCGCGCGAGACGTTGCACCGGGAAATGCGACGCGTCGGGATACGGTGAGCCGAGCGGCACGGCGTCGTCGCGCGCGATCGAGCGCAGCGTCGACAGCACGAGCCGGCTCACGTCGACGGCCGACGGCTCGGCGGCCGGCGTCGACACGTGCAACTCGGCGTCGGCCGGCGCGGCGGCCCGCGCGCGCACGAAATAGCCCGACTGCGGCCGGCTTTCGATCAGCCCGCGGCTTTCCAGCACGAGGTACGCGCGCAGCACGGTCGTCACGCTGAGCTGTTGCTGCCGGCTCGCCTGCCGCACCGACGGAATGCGCTCGCCGGGCCGGTACACGCCGCGCTCGATCTGCGCCTGGAGATCGTCGGCGAGTCGTTCGTATCGCTTCACGCGCGCTCCTTTCAGCTTCCCTTCAACGATGCCGTCGCGGGCCCGAATGGCTCGTACGGCCCGAATGGCCGCAACTGTACTCTTTTTTGATATGAGAAGGTGTACACACAGCGGTCACGGCGCCGCGCGTACCCTGCACGCACCAACCCCGACACACGCATCATGAAAAAGAAAACCGCCACCGCGCGCATCGAACCATATACGCACCCGGCCGCCGGCTGGGGCGCGCTGAAAGCCGTCACGATCAACCTGATCAAGGAGAAGGTCGCCGGCGGCAACTACCGCACGCTGCTGCGCCAGAACCAGCCGGACGGCTTCGACTGCCCCGGCTGCGCGTGGCCGGACCGCCAGCACGCGTCGACGTTCGAATTCTGCGAGAACGGCGTGAAGGCGGTCGCCGCCGAAGCGACCAGCAAGCGCGTGACGCCCGCGTTCTTCGCCGCGCACACGGTCACCGAACTGCTCGAGCAATCCGATTTCGAGCTCGAGCAGCACGGCCGGCTGACCGATCCGATGGTGTACGACGCGCAGACCGACCATTACGTGCCGATCGCCTGGGACGACGCGTTCGCGCTGATCGCGCGCCACCTGCGCGCGCTGCCGGACCCGAACCAGGCCGCGTTCTACACGTCCGGGCGCGCCAGCAACGAGGCCGCGTTCCTGTACCAGCTGCTGGTGCGGCGGTACGGCACCAACAACTTCCCCGATTGCTCGAACATGTGTCACGAGGCGACGAGCCGCGGGCTGCCGGCGTCGGTCGGCGTCGGCAAGGGCACCGTCACGCTCGACGATTTCGAGCATGCGGACCTGCTGCTGATCTTCGGCCAGAACCCGGCGACCAATCATCCGCGCATGCTCGGCGAGCTGCGCGAATGCGCGAAGCGCGGCGCGACCATCGTGTCGATCAACCCGCTGAAGGAGCGCGGCCTCGAGCGCTTCGCCGATCCGCAAAGCCCGCTGGAAATGCTGACGATGTCGGGCACGAAGATCGCCTCGACGTTCATCCAGCCGACCATCGGCGGCGATTTCGCGCTGCTCAAGGGCATCGCGAAGCGCGTGCTCGAACTCGACGACGCCGCGCGCGCCGCCGGTACGCCGCGCGTGCTCGACACCGCGTTCATCGACACGCACACAGCCGGCTTCGACGCGTTCGCCGCCGATCTGCGCGACGAAAGCTGGGCCGCGCTGAGCGCCGAAAGCGGCGTGCCGTACGAGCAGATCGACGCGCTCGCGCAGCGCTACGCGCGCAGCGAACGCGTGATCGCGACGTGGGGAATGGGCATCACGCAGCACAAGCACTCGGTCGCGACCGTGCAGATGCTGACCAACCTGATGCTGATGCGCGGCAACATCGGCCGGCCGGGCGCGGGCCTGTGCCCGGTGCGCGGCCATTCGAACGTGCAGGGCAACCGCACGGTCGGCATCGAGGAAAAGCCGACCCAGGCGTTCCTCGACCGGCTCGGCAAGGTGTTCGACTTCGCGCCGCCGCGCGCGCACGGCTACGACGTCGTCGAGACGATCGAAGCGATGCGCGACGGCCGCGTGAAGGTGCTGATCGGCCTCGGCGGCAACTTCGCGATGGCGACGCCCGACACGCCGCGCACGTGGGAAGGCATGCGCCGCTGCGACCTGACCGTGCACATCACGACGAAGCTGAACCGCAGCCACCTGATCCACGGCCGCGACGCGTTGATCCTGCCGACGCTCGGCCGCACCGAGATCGACCTGCAGGACGGCGTAGCGCAAGGCGTGACGGTCGAGGATTCGATGAGCATGGTGCACGTGTCGTACGGGATGAACCAGCCGGCCTCGGCGAACCTGATGTCGGAGCCGGCGATCGTCGCGCACCTCGGTCATGCGCTGTTCGGCAGCGGCACGATCGACTGGCTCGCGTACAAGGACGACTACGCGAAGATCCGCGACGCGATCGAGGCGACCTTCGACGGCTTCCACGATTACAACGCGCGCATCGCGCGGCCGGGCGGCTTCCACCTGCGCGTCGCGTCGCGCGATCGCGAATGGCTGACGCCGACCGGCAAGGCGAACTTCATCGCGCACGCGCTGCCGGCCGACACGCCGATCCAGCGCGCCCGTGCGCTGCACGGCGAACGCCTGATGACGCTGATGACGACTCGCTCGCACGATCAGTACAACACGACCGTCTACGGGCTCGACGACCGCTATCGCGGCGTATACGGCCAGCGCCGCGTGGTGTTCGTCAACCGCGACGACCTCGCGATGCTCGGGCTGCAGGCCGGCGAATGGGTCGACATGGAGACCGTCTGGCACGACGGCATCGTGCGCCGCGCCGACGGCTTCCTGCTGGTCGAATACGACATCCCGCGCGGCTGCATCGGCGCGTACTACCCGGAAACGAACCCGCTGGTGCCGCTCGACAGCGTCGGCGACGTCTGCAACACGCCGACGTCGAAGTCGGTGCCCGTGCTGCTGCATCGCGCGGCGGCGCCTGCGGCGGCCGCCGCCTGACGGAGCGCCGCGATGATCATTCGCCCGCGCGAACACTGGCTGCGGATGCTGCTCGTCTGGAACGGCTCGGTGCTGCCGACGATCCTGCCGCAACTGGTGCTGACGCTCGCGATCAGCCTCGTCGCGGTGTGGGGCGGCGGCCGCGTGCTCGGCGAGAAGGTGCCGCTGAATCCGACGCCGTTCACGCTGATCGGCCTCACGCTCGCGATCTTCGCCGGGTTCCGCAACAACGCGAGCTACGAACGCTACCGCGAAGGGCGGCAACTGTGGGGCGGCATGCTGACCGCCACGCGCACACTGGTGTCGCAGGCGCTCTGCTACGGCGCGATCGGCGACGACGCGGCCGCGCGCCGCGCGTTCGTGCACAAGGTCGTCGCGTTCGTCTATGCGCTCAAGCATCAGCTGCGCGGCACCGATCCGGCGGCCGACCTGCGTGCGCGGCTCGACGACGAGGCCTGCGCGCGCATCGCCGCCGCGCGCTTCGCGCCGGTCGCGCTCGTCCATGAACTGCGCGGCGCGTTCGGCGCACGCGCGGACGCGGGCAAGCTCGCCGAGACGCGGCTGTGGATGCTCGATGCGCGGCTCGACGAACTGGTGGCGATGGTGAGCGGCTGCGAGCGCATCGCGTCGACGCCGATCCCGTTCTCCTACGACGTGCTGCTGCATCGGACCATCTATGCGTACTGCGCGCTGCTGCCGTTCGGTCTGGTCGACTCGATCGGCGCGGCGACGCCGTTCGTCACCGTGTTCGTCGCCTATACGCTGATCGCGCTCGACGCGATCGCTCATGCGATCGCCGAGCCGTTCGGCGACGGCCCGAACCATCTGGCACTCGATGCGATCGCGCGGACGATCGAGCGCTCGTTGCTCGAGTTGAATCAGGAGCCGCTGCCGGACGAGCTGACGCCGGGGCCGTCGTATCGGCTCACGTGATGCGGCCGCGCCGGTTGTATCGAATCGTTTCAGCAGTCAACTCGCGTCGTATGCCGCAGGTATACTCCGACGTCAATCCAGCCGCCTGCCGTGTCGACCGTCACCGTCGGCGCGATGCCGGCGGTTTCGTCGCGAAGCCGCCCGTTTCGCGTCCCCCGCTCGCCGGCCCCGACACGACCTGCACGACGATCCCGACCATGAAACGATTCCTGCTGCTCCTTCCCGCCGCCCTGCTCGCCGCCTGCGGCTCCGCGCCGTCGTCCGACTCCGCTTCGTCCGGCTCGGCGCCGATGATCTACGTGTCGTCGGCGCGCCCGGCCTATGCGATCGCGAGCTGCCTCGACAACCGCCTGTCCGACACCGAGCGGTCGCAGCACAACGGCGTGACCGACATCACCGTCGGGTCGCGCTCCTACTTCGTCACGCTGACGCCGTCGGCCAACGGCTCGGTGATCAAGGTCGTGCGCGGCTCGGGCAGCGAGCCGGCGGAGGAAGCGATGCGCTTCGCGATCGCGCGCTGCGCGATCTGAGCGCCGCGCGGGCGGCAAGCGTCCGCCCGCACCGCCGAATATTTTCATCCGGGCCGGCGTCGATGAGAGAATCGCACCACGATTGCCTTTCCACGGAGCCCGCATGAAGCATCTGCTGTCCCGCCTGTTCGTCAGCGCCGCGCTCGTCGCACTCGTTCCGGCGTTGCCGGCGCAGGCCGCGACGCCGCCCGGCATCTTCGTCGTCGCCACCCAGCTCGGCGAATTCACGACGCTCGATCCGAGCGAAATCTACGAGCTGGTGCCGTCCGAGTACGTCGCGAACACCTATGAGCGGCTCGTGCGGGTCGACCTGAAGGACCCGACGCGCTTCGACGGGCAAATCGCGCAATCGTGGACGGTCGGCGCCGACGGCGTGACCTACACGTTCAAGCTGCGGCCCGGCGTCGCGTTCCATTCGGGCAACCCGGTCAGCGCCGACGACGTCGCGTGGTCGCTGCAACGCACGGTGCTGCTCGACAAGGGCCCGGCCGGCGTGCTCGCCGATCTCGGCCTGACGAAGGCGAACGTGATGCAGAAGGTGCGCGCGGTCGATCCGCAAACCTTCGTGCTCGAAACCGACCGCAAATACGCACCGAGCTTCGTGCTGAACGTGCTCAGCGCGTGCCCGGCGTCGGTGCTCGACAAGAAGCTGCTGATGTCGCATCAGCAGGGCAACGACTTCGGCAGCGGCTGGCTGAGGACCAACGACGCGGGCTCCGGGCCGTACCAGCTCGTCAAGTGGACGCCGAACGAGAGCATCGTGCTGCAGCGTTTCGACAAGTACCGCACGCCGTATCCGATGAAGCGCATCGTGCTGCGCCACGTGCCGGAGGCGTCCGCGCAGCGGCTGCTGCTCGAAAACGGCGACGTCGACGCCGCGCGCAACCTGAGCCCCGACAGCCTCGCCGCATTGAGCAAGGCCGGCAAGATCCGGATCGCATCGTGGCCGGTGTCCGCGCTGCTGTACGTGAGCCTGAACACGAAGAACCCGAACCTCGCGAAGCCCGACGTGCAGCAGGCGATGAAGTGGCTCGTCGATTACGACGGCATTCAGCGCAACATCGTCAGCACCACCTACAAGGTCCATCAGACTTTCCTGCCGGAAGGCTTCCTCGGCACGCTGAAATCGAATCCGTACAAGCTCGACGTCGCGAAGGCGAAGGCGCTGCTCGCGAAGGCCGGATTGCCGAACGGCTTCGACGTGACGATGGACATGCCGAACGATTACCCGTACATCGAGATCGCGCAGGCGCTGCAGGCGAATTTCGCGCAAGCAGGCATCCGCGTGAAGCTGATCCCCGGCGACGCGAAGCAGGCGATCGGCAAGTACCGCGCACGCCAGCACGACATCTTCATCGGCGAATGGTCGCCCGACTACATGGACCCGAACAGCAACGCGCGCGGCTTCGCGTGGAATCCGGACAACTCGGACCAGTCGAAGACGAAGATGCTCGCGTGGCGCAACAGCTGGGACATCCCGCAGCTCACGAAGGACACGGAGGCCGCGCTGGTGGAGCCGTCGCCGGCGAAGCGCGCGCAGCGCTACGAAGCGCTGCAGAAGGCGGTGCTCGCGAACTCCCCGTTCATCATCATGTTCGAGAAGGTCGTGCAGGTCGCGACGCGTCCCGGCACGACGGGGCCGGAGATCGGGCCGATCAACGACCTCGTGTCGTACCGGACGCTCGCGAAGTAATCGTCGCCGCGCGCCGCGTGGCGGCGATCTTCAACGACCGGCATCGCCGCGGATACCGCGCCCGGTACGCGTCGCGGGACGAACACACGCATTGGAGCGGGCACTCGGTGTGCGTGGCGATCGACGACAACGACCGCGCGTGGTGCGAAATGCGCGTGCCGTGCCCGCGCAGCGCCGGACCTGCGGCAGCAAGCGGCCCGCCCGTATCCGTTCAATTGAATGCCGCCCATACCAGGTACGCGTTCAGCCCGACGATCACGACCGTCGCCACGCAGGCGACGATCCGCAGCGGCATCCGCATCGCGTAAGCGCCCATCACGTCGGTGCGCGCCGACAGCATCAGCAGCGCGATCATCGGCATCGGCAGCACGAAGCTCAGTACGACCTGACTGACCACCATCGCCCGCGTGACGTCGCAGCCGAGCGCGACCACCAGGAACGCGGGGGCGATCGTCACCGCGCGCCGCAGCCAGATCGACATGCGGCGGCGGATGAAGCCCTGCATCACGACCTGCCCGGCCATCGTGCCGACCACCGAGCTCGACACACCGGAGGTCAGCAGCGCGACGAGAAACAGCGCGCCGGCCGCCGGCCCGAGCACCGGGATCAGCGTGTGATAGGCGTCGCCGATGTCGGTCATGCCCGGCGCGGTCGCGTGAAACGCCGACGACGCCATCATCACCATCGCGAGATTCACGAACCCGGCGAGCCCCAGCGCGATCACGACCTCGCGGTTCGAGAAACGCACGAGCCGCCGCCGCTCTGCGTCGTTGCGCGGCGCTGCACGATCCTGCGTGAGCCCCGAATGCAGATACAGCGTGTGCGGCATGATCGTCGCGCCGATGATGCCGACTACGATCGTCAGCGCCGCATGGTCCGGAATCTGCGGGACCACCAGATGGAACGCGGCTGCCTGCCAGTCCTGCGGCGCGATCAGCAGTTCGCCGAGATAGCACGCGCCGATCACGCCGACCAGCGTCGCGATCGCGGCCTCCAGCGGCCGGAAGCCGCGTTTTTCGAGCGCCAGGATCGCGCAGGTTGCGAACGCGGTCGCGATCATCCCCGCGAACAGCGACAGGTGGCACAACAGCCCGAACGCGAGCGCGCCGCCGAGGAATTCGGCGAGATCGGTCGCCATCGCGGCGATCTCCGACGCGATCCACATGCCCCACACGACGGGCGCCGGGAAGCGCTCGCGACACAGCTCGGCGAGATTGCGGCCGGTCACGATGCCGAGCTTGGCCGACATCGCCTGGAACAGCATCGCGATCGCGTTCGCGGCCAGCACGACCCAGAGCAGCCGGTAGCCGTACGCGGCGCCGGCCTGGATGTTGGTCGCGAAGTTGCCGGGGTCCATGTAGCCGATCGACGCGATCACGGCCGGGCCGACGAACGGCAGCAGCGCGGCGACGCCGGTGCGGCGCCCTTCCAGCGCGGCGCGCGCCGCGCCGTCGCTGGGCTCGGCGGACCGGCCGTTCAGCGCGAAGCCGCCGGCGGTTTTGCTCGGGACAGGAATCATGGTGAGTATTCCGTTCGAATGAAGTGGACCGATTCGGGGTTCGGCCCGCCAGGCCAGCAAGCCGCATGCCGGCCACGGCAGGACGCTGGCGGCGTTACAGCGGCACGACGTCGGGGCGATTGCGCGGGAACTGCGCGATCACGTCCGGCGCGATGTTCAGGTGCGCTTCGACGAGCTGCGGCGGCGTGTGCGCGAGCCAGTCGGACAACGACACCTCTGCATAGCGGTCGGCCTTGAAGATCTCGAGGAACACGAGATCGGTGCGGCCGGTGTTCTGCACGTAGTGACCGAGGCTCTTCTTCACATAGCCGACGTCGCCTGCGCGGAAGTCGGCCGTCTGCGCCTTCGGCCCCGTGTCGAACACGGTCATCCGCGCTTCGCCTTGCAGGTAGTACTGCCATTCGTCGGCGTTCGGGTGCCAGTGCAGCTCGCGCATGCCGCCCGGGTGCACGGTGACGAGCGCCGCCGCGACGGTCGTCGACACGTTGAAGTTGGTGCTGTCCGCGATCCGCACTTCGCCGCCGCGCGTCTTCCTGACCGGCTTCATGTCGCCGAGCGAAAACACGAACGGATGCGGCGGCGCACCGGCCGACGCGGCCGACGCACGCTGCGCGTCCGCGAGCGGACCCGGTTCGTCGCCCTGGAAAATCCACAGGTTGTCGAGCGGCACGTTTTTGAACGCGTCGGCCGGCACGCCGAAATTCAGCGCGAGCACGTCGGGCGGCGTATGCGCGATCCAGTCGGTCAGCAACAGCGTGTTGAATTCCGACGCGCGACCGTTATCGAAGGCGAGCAGGAATTCGGCGCCGTCGCTGCCGAGGCCCTGCAGCGAATGTGGCAGGCCGGGCGGGAAATACCACAGATCGCCGGTCTTGACGTCCTGCACCGACGGCCGTCCGAGCTCGTCGAGCACCGTGATCCGGCAACGGCCGTCGAGCATGATGGCCCACTCGGCCTGCTGGTGCCAGTGCATCTCGCGAATGCCGCCGCGCGTCAGCCGCATATTGACGCCGGAAATGGTTTCGGAAATCGCGAAATCGTCCTGCGTCACTTCGCGCGCCCATCCGCCATTCTGAATGCGTTTATGGGAATTATTGAAAGATGCCCAGAATAACGGCATCCCGTTGATGTCGGTGGCCGGCGGATCCTGAAAAGACGGGAATTGATTGGCGATGGCCGGATTTTTAGGCCCCGGGTCGGACAGGCTCTGGCGGTTGCGGGCATTCACCGCGCCTTCCGGTGGGCTGTCCGGGTTACCGAACGAAGCGGCCTTCGCCGTTACCGCAATGCCCGCGGCGGCAATTGCGCCGGCCGTACTCGTCAACATTCTGCGTCGAGAAAGATTCGTCATGATTTCCTCTTCATTTTTACATTCGAGAGAATTCCCATTACGGAATACCGGCCGTTTTCGAATCATCCAAAATCGAACATCCCGTGACGCAAGTTAAATCCATATTCATCTAAAAATTAAATGAATTATTAAGCTTAATTAATGAATAAAACTGATCGACTTTAATTTTGTAATTATTGCGATGCAGCAGCCGATGAATGTCGAGGAGAAGAGAGCGGGATGCGCGCCGCGCGATGGCGGCTCGACGCCATCGACGGGAACGCGAAAGTGCGGATGCGCCGGCTTTCAGCTGCCGAGTCCGGACGGCGGCCGGGTCACTCCCGCGGCAGGTCGGCAAGTCGTTGCGCAGCGAAGCGCAATCCGCCGAGGATGCGTTCGGCGATCCGCGCCGGAAACCCGGCCGGCAGCGCCGCGCCGACCGATTCGATCACGTGCGGCGTCATCGCTACGAGTCGTTCGACGATCGGCGTAGCGATATCGCCGAGCAGGCAATATTCCGCCATCGCAGTGAAGTGCCGACGCGTGATGTCGCGCATCGCATAGTGCCTGCGCTTGCCGTGCACGGCCATCGCGAGCTTCGCCTTGTGCCACGACCACTGGTTCGCGCCGTCCCCCTCCACCGGCCAGATCGACATCACGTCGTAGAGCGGCGTCAGCCGGAAGCGGCCGCCCGGCAGCAGGCGCAGGCTGAAGTTCTTTGCATGCCCGTCCGGCGCGGCGAGCATCCAGAACACCACCAGCGCGGTAAACAGCGTGTCGAGGTCGGCCTGCGCCGTTTCCGACCGGCGCAGGATGCCGGCCAGATCGGGCACGCCGGGGCCGCCCTGCGATTCGTATTTCAGATGCGGCGGCACGCCGAGCGCCTGGCAAAAATCCTCTTGCGGCAAGCGCAACAGCCATCCGCCGTCACGATGCAGCGCGCGATCGAAGCGCGCGACCGACAGCACCTTGTGTGCGCCGAAACGCAGGATGTCGGCGTGCGCCGTCGGCAGGCCGAACGCGCGCAGGATCGCAAGGCACAGCCACTCGTTTTCGACGGATGTCGTCAGATCCGCACGCTTGTTGCCGACCAGCCCGAGCGGCAACTTGAGGATATGCGTGGTCGGCGTCGAGCCATGCGGGCGCATCCAGCGCCCGTCGTGAAACAGCAGCGCGGTCTTTTCCTGCGCGCCGGCCAGCGACAGGCGGAAGTCGTCGTCGTCCTGCGCACCGCCCGCCGCCCCGCTCGCCTGATCGAGCACGCGCACCACGTCGTCGTCGGACAACGGCGTACCGTCGATCCGGTCATGGCCGGTCGGCGTTTCATCCTCGCCGAGCAACTGCACCGCGCCGACGCAGTCCCGGCCGAGTGCGGCGAGCAGATCGAACGGCTCGGTCGTCGCCGTGCCGAACCGCGACGCAAGCCGGCGCCGGATCGCGTCGCTGTCGGGCAGCAGATTGTCGAAGTAGTGATTCACGCGCTCGCCGCGCAACGGCGCAGGGCCGATGCCGAACGGCAGCGACAGCGACAGCGGGCGGCCGGCATCCGACTGTTTCCAGCCGGCGTCGTACAGCAGTTCCATGTCGCCGCGCGGGGGAATCCGCCAGATTCCGACCCGCACGCCATTGGCCCAGATCGATAGCGCGCGGCTGTGCGATTTGCGTCCCATCGATTACCACTCGACGTCGGCAGCGTCGCGCCCGTCCTTCGTGCGGATGCTGAGCTCGAGACCGTACAGCGCGGTCAGTTCGAGCAACTGCTTGAGCGACAGGCTTTCGGTGCGGATCGTTTCCAGCGACGACAGGCGCGATTGGCCGACGCCGATGCGTGCCGCCGCCTCGGCTTGCGTCAGCCCCTTGGCCTGACGCGCGGACGACAGGATTTCGCCCAGTTGAGCAGGGGTATTGACGATGAGATTCACGGCGGGCGTCCTGGATGCAATCTATGCAGTATATCTCTGACAGGCATAAACGCAAATTATCTCTAACAGACATAAACGCAAAGTATTCCTGTCAGTAATATTTTCACACTGCAGAGCGCTGCTGCCGGCCGTAGCACGTATGCCAACCCCTATCACCCCTCGTCCGTCCATAGTTTTTATTCGCTGGCGCTCATGATTTTGGCTTTGTCAGATAGATGACATCTAATCATCAAATGACAGCGATCTAACATTTCGATGACCTGCACGTTCGCCCACACCGTCGAATCGCACTTTGCCGAGCTGACGCCGACCGCAAAACGCATCGCCAGCTACATGCTCGCGAACCTCGATCGGCTCGGCCTCGAAACCGCCGACCAGATCGCGCAGCAGACCGGCACCAGCGGCATCTCGGTCGGGCGCTTCCTGCGCAGCATCGGCTACCGGAACCTCGACGACCTGAAACGCGAACTGCGCGGCGGCGGCAACGATCGCCCATGGATGATCACCGACCGGCTCGACGAGTACCGCCGCGCCGCCGCCGCGCCTGCGACCGCCGACGCGCGCGACGGCGATCGTAGCGGCAGCCCGCTCGCCGCATCGCTCGAGCGCGAGCTCGACGCGATCCGCCACGTGTACCGGCTTGCCGAAGAACCGGTGTTCGCGCAGGTCGCGGACCGCATCGCCGACGCCGACGCGGTGTTCATCCTCGGCATCCAGTCGACGCGCGGCATCAGCAACGCATTCAGCAGCTACCTCGAATACCTGCGCCCGCGCGTGTTCTATTCCGACGGCCAGTCGGGCTCGTACGTCGATTCGCTGAACTCCGAATTCGAGCGGCCGTACTGCATCGTCACCGACACGCGCGCGTATTCGCGCAGCGCGCGCCGCTATTGCCAGGCAGCCGCCGAGCGCGGCCAGCCGTTCGCGCTGGTCACCGACCTGTATTGCCCGTGGGCGCGCGAATGGCCGGCCGACCTGCTGCAGGTGAAGACCGACGTCGGCCAGTTCTGGGATTCGCTCGCGCCGC
The DNA here is from genome assembly GCF_000745665.1 of Burkholderia sp. WP42. Taxonomy (NCBI): domain Bacteria; kingdom Pseudomonadati; phylum Pseudomonadota; class Betaproteobacteria; order Burkholderiales; family Burkholderiaceae; genus Burkholderia; species Burkholderia sp. WP42. The sequence continues at coordinate 185,831 of NZ_KN050724.1, forward strand.
TCACCTGCCTGTTCAACCTGCTGATCACCGCGGTGGTCGATCGCCTCGGTCCGGCGATCGACCGGCGCGTCGCGCGCAACCGCGAGTTGCAGCGCACGTTCGACCAATTCGAATCCTGAGCAAACCGGACCGCCGATGAACCCTCACCGCCTCGTCGAAATCACCCCCGCCACGCATCGCGTCGAGATCGATCTCGTCTACGCGAGCGCGCGCAACCTGACCGGCAAGCCGATCTACCGCCACACGCACTGCCTGCTGCTCGAACCGGCGGAAGCCGCGCTGCGTCGCGCGATCGACGTCGCCGCGCAGGCCGGCTTCACGCTGTGCATCTACGACGCGTATCGGCCGCCGCAGGCGCAGCAGGTGTTGTGGGATTTCCTGCCCGATCCGAACTTCGTCGCCGACCTCGGCCGCGGCTCGAACCACAGCCGCGGCACCGCGCTCGACCTGACGCTGGTCGGCGCCGACGGCGCGCCGCTCGACATGGGCACCGGCTTCGACGAGATGGTGGCCGCGTCGGGCCACTTCCATGCGGGGCTGCCCGAGCACGTGCAGCGTAACCGGCTGCTGCTGCTCGGCGTGATGCACGCGGCCGGCTTCGCGCATATCGACAGCGAGTGGTGGCATTACGAATTGCCCGGCTCACGCGCGTTGCCGCAGATCGACAACGTCGCGAGCGGCCCGTGGCGACTGATGTAGCGGCGAGGCACGCCGCCGTTTCGATGCACGTGCAACGACTTCAACGAAAGATGGAGAAGCGCCCATGAAACTCCCGATCTCCCGGCTCGTCGCGGCGCTCGCCGCCGCGTCCGTTCTCGCCGCCGTTCCGCTTCGCGCCGCGCACGCGGCCACGCCGAAGGACATGTTCGTGATGGCGACGCTGCTCGACGAATTCACGACGCTCGACCCCGGCGAGATCTACGAGCTGGTGCCCGAGGAATACGTGGCGAACACCTACGATCGCCTCGTGCGAGTCGACCTGCGCGACCCGTCGAAATTCAACGGCGACGTCGCGCAATCGTGGACGGTCAGCGCCGACGGGCTGACCTATACGTTCAAGCTGCGCACGGGCCTGAAGTTCCACTCGGGCAATCCGCTGACCGCCGACGACGTCGCGTGGTCGATCCAGCGCACGGTGCTGCTCGACAAGGGGCCGGCGGCCGTGCTCACCGGCATCGGCCTCACGAAGGCGAACGTCGCGGCGAACGTGAAGAAGCTCGACGACCAGACGGTGTCGATCACGACCGACCAGAAATACGCGCCGACCTTCGTGCTGAACGTGCTCGGCTCGTGGCCGGCGTCGGTGCTGGACCGCAAGCTGCTGCTGTCGCACCAGCAGGGCAACGACTTCGGCAACGCGTGGCTGAAGACCAACGAGGCCGGCTCCGGCGCATACCGGCTCGTCAAGTGGACGGCTGGCGACAGCATCGTGCTGCAACGCTTCGACGGCTACCGGCTGCCGCTCGCGATGAAGCGCATCGTGCTGCGCCACGTGCCGGAAGCGGCAAGCCAGCGCCTGCTGCTGGAGAACGGCGACGTCGATGCGGCGCGCGACCTGAGCCCCGACGATCTCGCGTCGGTCGTGAAGTCGGGCAAGGCGAAGGTCGCGGCCTCGCCGCAGGCGACGCTGCTGTATCTGGGCCTGAACACGAAGAACCCGACGCTCGCGAAGCCGGAGGTGCAGGAAGCGCTGAAATGGCTGGTCGACTATTCCGGCATCCAGGCCAACGTCGTCAAGACGACCTACAAGGTGCACCAGACCTTCCTGCCGGAAGGCTTCCTCGGCACGCTCAATTCGAACCCGTACAAGCTCGACGTCGCGAAGGCGAAGGCGCTGCTCGCGAAGGCCGGCGTGCCGAACGGCTTCTCGGTGACGATGGACGTGCGCAACGACTATCCGTACACCGAGATCGCGCAGGCCGTGCAGGCCAACTTCGCGCAGGCGGGCGTCAAGGTGCAGCTGATTCCGGGCGACAACAAGCAGACGCTCGCGAAGTACCGCGCACGCCAGCACGACATCTACATCGGCGAATGGTCGGCCGACTACATCGATCCGCACAGCAACGCGCAGGGTTTCGCCTGGAACCCCGACAACTCCGACAAGTCGAGCTATAAAATGCTCGCCTGGCGCAACAGCTGGGACATTCCTCAACTGACGAAGGACACCGACGCCGCGCTCGCCGAACCCACTGCCGCGCAACGCGCGCAGCGCTATCAGGCGATGCAGAAGGCGATGCTCGCGCGCTCGCCGTTCGTGATCATGTTCGAGAAGGTCGCGCAGGTCGCGACGCGGCCGGGCGTGAGCGGGCTCGAAGTCGGGCCGATCAACGATCTCGTGTCGTACCGTAACCTGAAGAAGCAATAACACTCGCCGCATGTCGACTCCCGTCTCCTCCCTCGAAGCGCTGCGCACGCTGCCCGCGCGGCGCCCGGCCGTACGCTGGGCGCTGCGCGTGCTGCGCTGGGCGCTCACGCTCGCCGTCACGTTCGCGGGGCTGCTCGCGCTGACGTTCGTGATCGGGCGCAAGGTGCCGATCGACCCCGTGCTCGCGATCCTCGGCGATCGCGCGTCGGCCGACGCTTACGCGGCCGAGCGCATCGCGCTCGGCCTCGACAAGCCGCTCGCGACGCAGTTCCTGATCTACGTGCGCGACGTGCTGCACGGCAATCTCGGGATCTCGCTGCTGACGTCGAACCCCGTGCTCGACGACATCCGCCGCGTGTTCCCCGCGACGCTCGAGCTCGCGACCATCGCGACGTTGATCGGCATCGCGCTCGGCGTGCCGCTCGGCGTCGTGGCCGCGGTCCGGCACAACCGGCCGGTCGACCACATCGCGCGCTTCGTCGGGTTGATCGGCAACTCGGTGCCGGTGTTCTGGCTCGGGCTGATGGGGCTGCTGCTGTTCTATGCGCGGCTGCACTGGGTGGCCGGCCCCGGCCGGCTCGATCCCGTGTACGACGGCATGGTCGACCCGCGCACCGGCAGCCTGCTGATCGACTCGGCGCTCGCGGGCGAATGGGACGTGTTCCGCAACGCGGTGTCGCACATCGCGCTGCCGGCCGCGATCCTCGGCTATTACTCGGTCGCGTATCTGAGCCGGATGACGCGCTCGTTCATGCTCGACCAGCTGAGCCAGGAATACATCGTCACCGCGCGCGCGAAGGGTCTGTCGGAGCGGCGCGTGATCTGGCGGCACGCGTTCGGCAACATCGCGGTGCCGCTGCTCACCGTGATCGCGCTGACCTACAGCAACCTGCTCGAGGGCTCGGTGCTGACCGAGATCGTGTTCGCGTGGCCGGGCCTCGGCTCGTACCTGACCGGCGCGCTGCTGAATGCCGACATGAGCGCGGTGCTCGGCGCGACGCTCGTGATCGGCGCGATGTTCATCACCGTCAACCTGCTGACCGACGCGCTGTATCGCGTGTTCGATCCGCGTGCGCGCTGAGGGCCGCTTCGCCATGACCGCTTCCTGCTGCGCTGTCCTTCCCTTCCTGCCGAAGATCGTCCGCCCATGAACATCGAGCGTCCCACGCTGCGTGCGTGGCTTCTTTCCGACGCCCCCGCGTCGCGTTCGCAGGCCGCGTTCGGCCTCGCGTACCGTCGCTGGCGCCGCTTCGCCACCAATCCGCTGAACCTGTTCGGGCTCGCGATCCTGGTCGCGCTGATCGCGGTCGCGATCGTCGGGCCGCTGATCATGCCGCACGATCCGCTGCGTCAGGTGCTGTCCGACCGGCTGCTGCCGCCCGGCTCGCCATCGCACTGGCTCGGCACCGACCAGCTCGGCCGGGACATCCTGTCGCGGCTGATCGGCGGCTCGCGCATCACGCTCGGCATCGCGCTGCTGGTGGTCGTGATCGTGGTGCCGATCGGCCTGCTGATCGGCACCACGGCCGGCTATTGCGGCGGCTTCGTCGACAGCGTGCTGATGCGCATCACCGACATCGCGCTCGCGTTCCCGAAGATCGTGCTCGCGCTCGCGTTCGCGGCCGCGCTCGGGCCCGGCGTGATCAACGCGGTGGTCGCGATTTCGATCACCGCGTGGCCCGCATACGCGCGGCTCGCGCGCGCCGAGACGATCCGCATCGCGCAGGCCGACTACATTCATGCGGCGCGACTGCAAGGCGCGTCGGGGCCGCGCATCCTGCTGCGCTACATCGTCCCGCTGTGCATGTCGTCGGTGATCGTGCGCGCGACGCTCGACATGGCCGGCATCATCCTGACGGTCGCGGGCCTCGGCTTCCTCGGCCTCGGCGCGCAGCCGCCGAGCCCCGAATGGGGCTTCATGGTCGCGTCGGGCCGCAACGTGCTGCTCGACGCGTGGTGGGTCGCGACGCTGCCCGGCGCGGCGATCCTGCTGGTGAGCCTAGCGTTCAACCTGCTCGGCGACGGGCTGCGCGACGTCTTCGATCCGCGTCATGGAGCGTGACATGCAAGCGAATTCCACTGAAACGGCCGCGCCGCTTTGCGAGATCGACGGGCTGAAGATCGGCTTTCGCGGGCACGACGGCGTCGTGTCCGACGCGGTGCGCGACCTGTCGCTGACGCTCGCGCCCGGCGAGCGGCTCGGCATCGTCGGCGAATCGGGCTCCGGCAAATCGCTGACCGGCCGCGCGCTGCTCGGGCTGCTGCCGGACGCCGCGCGCTGGTCGGCGCGCACCATGCGCTTCGCCGGCCGCGACCTGCTCGCGATGACGCCCGGCGAGCGCCGTCGGCTGTGCGGCAGCCAGATGGGGATGATCCTGCAGGATCCGAAGTATTCGCTGAACCCGGTGATGACCGTCGCGAAGCAGATGGCCGAAGCGTTCCGGCGGCACGAGCCGGGGCTGCGCAGCCGCGCGTTGCGCGAGCGGATCATCGACGCGCTCGCGGCCGTGCAGATCCGCGATCCGGCCCGCGTCGCCGATGCGTATCCGCACGAGCTGTCGGGCGGGATGGGCCAGCGCGTGATGATCGCGATGATGGTGTCGACCGGCCCGCGGCTGCTGATCGCCGACGAGCCGACCTCGGCGCTCGACGTCGCGGTGTCGATGCAGGTGCTCGCGGTGCTCGACGCGATGATCGCGCGGCACGGCACGGGGCTGATGTTCATCAGCCACGACCTGCCGCTCGTGATGTCGTTCTGCGATCGCGTCGCGGTGATGTATGCGGGCCGCGTGGTCGAAACCTGCGCGGCGCGCGACCTGCGCGATGCGACGCATCCCTATACGCGCGGGCTGCTCGCGGCGAATCCGCCGCTCGTGAACCCGCCCGACGAACTCCCCGTGCTGCGGCGCGATCCGGCGTGGCTCGAGGCCGCGCCGCCCGCAAGCATGCCGATGCAACCACCGGAGGCCACACGATGATCGACGTCGACCACGTCTCGATCCGCTTTCCCACTCGCACGGGCCACGTCGATGCGGTGCGCGACGCGAGCTTCGCGGTCCGCGACGGCGAGGTGTTCGGGCTCGTCGGCGAATCGGGCTCCGGCAAGTCGACGCTGCTGCGCGCGCTGACCGGCTTCGTCCCGCTCGCCGGCGGCAGCCTGTCGATCGACGGCCGGGCCGTCGGCGGCACGCCGGATCGCGCCTCGCGCCGCCACGTGCAGATGGTGTTCCAGGATCCGTACGCATCGCTGCATCCGCGCTTCACGGTCGATCAGACGCTGCGCGAGCCGCTGTCGATCCACCGGATCGACGACGCCGATGCACGCATTGCGCGGGCGCTGTCGGAGGTCGGGCTCGGGCCGACGTTCCGCTTCCGCTATCCGCACCAGCTGTCGGGCGGGCAGCGCCAGCGCGTCGCGATCGCGCGCGCGCTGATCGTCGAGCCGCGCGTGCTGCTGCTCGACGAGCCGACCTCCGCGCTCGACGTGTCGGTGCAGGCCGAGATCCTGAACCTGCTGCGCCGCCTGCATCGCGAACGCAAGCTGACGATGATCGTCGTGAGCCACAATCTCGCGGTGATCGGCTTTCTGTGTCAGCGCGTCGCGGTGATGCAGCACGGCCAGATCGTCGAGCAGTTGCGGATCGAGGACGTGCGTGCCGGACAGGTCGCGCGCGACTACACGCGCACGCTGCTGCGCGCGACCGAAGGGTATCGCCGTCTCGATCCGGTTGCCTGACACGCGCGCGACGCATGGGCGTGCAATACTCGGCACCCCGCGCGCCGGTGCATCGGTGTGCCGAGCAATGGAACCTGCGCAGCGCGCGCTGGTCCATTGCTGTTCGTCAACAACTCAATGGCAACAGGGAGGCGTTCATGCTGCAATTCATCGAAACGCTGGTGGTCGGGCTCATCGTCGGCCTGCTCGCGCGCGCATTCAAACCCGGCGACGACAAGATGGGCATCCTGATGACCATCGTACTCGGCGTCGTCGGCTCGCTCATCGCGGGCTATGTCGGCCGCGCCGCCGGCTGGTATGCGCCCGGCCAGGGCGCGGGCTGGATCGCGTCGATCGTCGGCGCGATCGTGCTGCTCGTGATCGTCGGGGCCGTACGCAAGCGCGCGGGCTGAGCGAAGCTGCGGTAGCACGAGGCGGCCGCCCGGAATGGGCGGCCGTTTTTTTGGGTTCTTCGTGGAGTGCAGAAGAGGCACGTCGGTGATCGGCCAGTTCAATTGCCTGTATCGATTGCCTGGCGCTCGCCTGGTACACCCCAGCCGCTAGACGCGCGAGGACGTTAGCCCGACTGTCTCGAGGTGACCAACAAGGGCATCGATGAAAACGCGGACCTTTGCCGACATACTGCGGTGAGTCGGATACAGCGCGTGAAGCTCGATGGGTTCTCGTCTCAATGACGGAAGCACCCGCACCAAGGTACCTGCCCTCAAGGCGGGAGCAGCGAGGTAGCTTGGAAGAAAACCAATCCCGCCCCCGCCTTCAAGCACGATCTTCTGCGCAGCCGCATCAGGAATAATTGCGCTACCACGCGGCCGTATGGTCAATTCCGCCTGGCCATCCTGAAACACCCAGCTCGTGGGCGCCTCTCGAACGACGAGCCGATGTCCATGAAGCTCGCTTGCCGCCATCGGCGCGCCCGACCGCGACAGGTAGGATGGACTTGCGCACAGCCACAATTCGACCGGCGGCAGCCTGCGTGCGACGAGCGACGAGTCGGGAAGTGTACCGACGCGCACCGCTACGTCGATACCTTCGCGCGCGATGTCGACGTAGTTCGAGTCCGTCGTCAGCTCGACGGTGAGCGCCGGATAGCGGTCGAGAAACTCGGGCAGCATGGGCGCAACGAGCCCCTGTGCGAACGATTGCGTCGTGTTGATGCGTAGCAGCCCGCGCGGTTCCCCCGCGTAGCCATCGATGATCGCCTGCGCTTCCTGCAGGTCGTGAACTGCCCGCGACGCGTAGGGCAGCAGCAGTTTTCCCGCATCGGTCAGCCGGAAGTGTCGGGTGGACCGGTCGAAGAGCGCCGATCCAATCTCCGTCTCCAACCGGACGAGTGCCCGGCTTACGGACGATTTGGGCGACTTCAGCGTGCGTGCCGTGCCTGAAAGGCTTCCGCTATCGGCTAAGCAAAGAAATATGATGAGGTCGGCCTGGTCCATTTCGTGTCGTTTTCCGGAACGCGGAGTCTCGATTCAGCCATCTTATATTCAAATTCGGCACGACCTAGACTTCTCCTCGACGCCGTCCACCGAGCGTCGTGACGAACCGAGGGAGTCATGGACAATACACACACGAGCTGTTTGGTCGTCGGCGCCGCCGGCAATCTTGGGCACCGAATCATCGATGCGTTACTTCGCACGCGACCCGCCGGTGAGATCCGCGCGGGAGTGCGCGGCGGTTCAGCAGGTAAGCACGGCAATCGTGCAAGGCAGTGGCTTGCGAACGGCGTAACCGTCGTCAATACTGACCTGGACGACCCGCTCAGCCTCGAGCAAGCCTGTGCCGGCGTCGATACCGTTATTTCGGCAGTTCAGGGTGGCCCCGACATCATCGTCGATGGCCAGGCCCGTTTGCTCGAGGCAGCGCTCGCGGCAGGCGTCCGGCGATTGGTCCCGTCGGACTTCTCCGAGAACCTGTTCTCGATTCCGGAAGGCATCAACCCTTACCTCGACATGCGGCGGACCTTCGATCGCAAGGTCGCGCCGAGCGGCATTGGCCACACCCACATCCTGAACGGTGCCTTCATGGAGGCTGTGTTCTCCAACCCCGGCCTGATCGACGCCAAAGCGGGCACGATCGCTTACTGGGGCGACGACGAGGTGCCCCTCGATTTCACGTCCATGAACGACGTTGCAGCCTGGACCGTGGCTGCCGTCGAGGATCCGGCGGCGGCTAACAGGATAGTGTCCGTGGCAGGCGACTGCCGCACCATTGCCCAGATCGCAGCGGACTATGCAGCAGCGACCGGCAAGGAGCTTCATCGGGTGCGTCGAGGCTCGATCGCGGACGGCTATGCCGAGCTACGGCGAATGGCGAAGGCCGGTGCTCATCCGATGGCAATGCTGCCGCTCCAGTATCTGCTGCCGATGATGTCGGGCGAAGGCACCTTGCGCGACATCGCAAATGACCAATATCCGACCGTGCGGCCGACATCGCTCCTGGACTTCATGAAACGTCACTACGAAGGCGCACGCACGAAATTCGACAGCTAAACTTGCAAGTTAGACTGTCGTGATCTATGCTTCTCGCAAGGCCGCGCTCGGGAGCGCCGCCTTGCGCTGGAAGGTGCCGCCTCTGACCTGACGTTGGCGGTCGGCCAGTTTTCTTGCACCGGTCGTGGTTCATCGATTCCGGCGAACCGAATCTGTCGCGCTCCAGCGGGCTTGCCCGCCTGGACCGCGAGAGCCTTCCTCGCAGATGTCGATCGAGACAGTTCGAGCCTCACGACGTCGCGACCCGGGCTGCTGCCAATCCTTTCGGCTGCCGACTCGGCGATTCCGCGCGTCCCTATCCATTCATGCGTTTCACTCCCTTCGAAAGGACGAGTCATGAGCTTCGTTTCAGCCTTCTTTGCAGGTGCCTTCTTGTGCAACGCGATGCCGCACCTGACTGCCGGTCTGCGCGGCGAAGTTTTTCCGTCTCCGTTTTCGAAGCCGCACGGAAAGGGGCCATCGTCGCCGCTCGTCAATGTCCTTTGGGGCTTTCTGAACGCACTGATCGGCTTGGCGCTGCTGCTCCATCATCCGTTCCCGCCCGGGGTGAACGTAGATAGCGCGGCGATGCTCGCCGGCGTGCTGGTCATAGGTGTCTTCTCATCGGTTCACTTCGGCCGTGTACGCCGCGAAGGCTTGTTTTGAGCGTGCACGACGTCGGCACGCGAGTGCCCACCTGCGCAATTTGCCAACGGCGACCACGACGAACCCATTGTTGGTACTGCGATTCACACGATCGCCGTTGGTTGACTCCCCAACGATTGGCCGGCAAACCGCCGTTCCTTCCACAGCGCTGCATGCGCCATCCGTACTACCCCGAGTTGCAGTAGTACAAGTTCGAGATAGATTGATCACCGGAACCCGACGTCCCTTGCGTGCCGTCGTCTCCCCGTTCTCACTCAAGAGGTTCGATGAACTTGCCGTTTACGCATACAGCACCGCAGCGTTGACGGCCTGCCATTCGAGCGGCCTCGCTGCGACGCGCTTCCACTCTGGAGCCTGTCATGAAGCATCGCCGTGCTACCGCCTCGTTCGCCCTCGCTGCCGCGCTTCTGGTTTCATCGTCTTCCTTCGCGGCCGGCGCGTCCGGCATAGTTCGCTTCACCGGCATGATCGTCGAGCCGCCCTGCTCGTTCACGGTCGACAGCGCCGATGCGCAGCATGCGCGCATGCGTCCCGATTGCCCGCGCCCGGCCACCGGCCAAGTCGCGTTCGTCGACGCGGCCACGCTGCGCACGGTCGCCACCACGTCGTTCTCGCAGGGTTCGCGCACGATCGTCGTCCCCGAGCGCGCCGGCACCGCCCATGCGCCGCTGATCGCCGTCGTCACCTACCAGTAGGAAGCGTCGCCCGATACTGCGCGCGTCAGTCGCGATGGCAGGCGATCCAGTCGCTGAACGCGCGGATCTTCTGCTGACTGCCGATGCTCTCCGGATAGACGAAGTAGTAGCGCGCGCCGGTCTCGAGCACGATGTCGAACGGCCGCTCGAGCCGGTGTGCGCGGACGTCGTCGTCGACGAGCGTCACGTCGCCGATCGCGACGCCGAAGCCCTGCATCGCCGCATTCGTCGCGAGATCGAGCGTGTCGAAGGTCGGGCCGCGCTGCGCGTCGACGCCGCGCTCGCCCGCATGCTCGAGCCACGCGCGCCAGTCGCGATGATCGCGCGTCGGATGCAGCAGCGTATGGCGCACGAGATCGCCGACCGCGTCGAGCGGCGCGGCGTGCCGCAGCTCCGGTGCGCACACCGGCGTCAGCCGCTCGTCGAACAACGGCAGCGCGACGACGCCCGCGCCCGGCGACGTACCGTAGACGATCGCCGCATCGAACGGCTCGGTCGAGAAATCGACGACGTGCTGCCACGCGGTCGTGATCTGCACGTGCAGATCCGGATGCTCGCCCTGGAACCGCATGATGCGCGGCAGCATCCAGCGGATCACGCAGGTCGGCACCTTCAGCGCGAGATCGGTGCGCTGCCGCGTGAGCTTCATCGAGATGTCCTCGATGCGCGCGAAGCTCTCGTTGACGACCGGCAGCAACTGCTCGCCCTCCGGCGTCAGCAGAAGGCCCTTCGCGTGCCGCTTGAACAGCGGAAAACCGTAGTGCGCCTCGAGCGCCTGGATCTGGCGGCTCACCGCCCCCTGCGTGACGCACAGCTGCTCGGCCGCACGCGTGAAGCTGCGGTGGCGGGCCACCGTGGAGAAGATCTGCAGCGCGTGCAGAGGCGGAAGTCGGCGCATGGCGAGGCAGGTAAGCAGACGAACTGCGCGAACCAACGGCGCGCATGAAGCGCGCATCGCGCAGGCACACCGCGCGCCGGGACGGGCGCGGGCTGACCGACACGATAAGCGAAATGGCGGCGTTGCGCGAGCCGCGTCGCTCGCGCAGCGCGCTCAGGCCGTGGCGGTGAGCGCTCCGGTCGCGATGCGCGCCGCCGACGCGACGACGTCCGCGCGCGCAGCGGCGTCGGCCTGCGCTTGCGTGAACGACACCGCGAGCACGATCGGCGCGCGCGACGGCGGCCACACCACCGCGACCTCGGTCGTCGTGCCGTAACCGCCGGTGCCGCGCTTGGCCGCCACGCGCGAGCCCGGCGGCACGCCGGCCGCGATGCCGGTCGCGTCGGGCGCGCCGGCCGTCATCCAGTCGGTGAGCTGCGCGCGCTGCGCTTGCTGCAGCGTGTCGCCGAGCAGCAGCCGCTGCAGCGTATCGACCATCGCGACCGGCGTCGACGTGTCGCGCTCGTCGCCGGGCGCGGCACGGTTCAGCTCGGGCTCCCAGCGATCGAGCCGGAACACGGTGTCGCCGCTTTCGTGCGCGAACGCCGTGACGGCCTGCGGGCCGCCGAGCACGTTCATCAGCAGGTTCCCCGCGCCCTTGTCACCCGACTGCAGCATTGCGGCGCAGAGTTGCGCGATCGTCATGCCCGTGTCGACGTGGCTCTCCGTCACCGGCGAGCCGGCCACGACTTCGTAACGGCGATACAGGATGCGACGCGGCAGCAGCGATGCATCGAGCGACGCACGCGCGAGGATCGCGGCGGCCGCGACGACCGCATAGGTGCCGCACAGTGGGAAGCGCTCGCGCGCATGATGCGCGATGCGCGTGCCGTTCGACGTGTCGAGCGCGGCGACGCCGAGCCGGCCGTTCGACGCCTTATCGAGTGCGGCGAGCTCGCTGCGGGCAACATGCGCGCGCCCCTGATCGGCAATGGGAGCCGACGTGCACGCTGCGACGAACGGCGCGGACACGGCGGCGAGCAACAGCGAACGACGAGTCGGAGAATGGTCCATGAATGAAGGCGTTCAGTCGGAAACGGTGGCGAAGCGGTGCATGGCGCAATACGCGCGGGCATTGGCGAGGCACGCGCGCGTTCATGGCGGCGGCCGGCTCGCGACGATGTGGCCGCGCCTCGCGCGACACGTTCGTCGCCGCCGCGAACGGCGGCCCTCGCGTGAACAGGCCCTAGCGTAGCAGCGAGCGCCGCCGCGTTCCAGCGGCGCGCCGCTTCAGCCTTGCGAAGAAGGCAGATAAGGCATCGGATTGACCGGCTTGCCGTCGCGCCTCACCTCGAACAGCAGCGCGACATGCGCGTTGTCCACGTCGCCCATTTCGGCGATCGCGTCGCCCTGGCGCACGATGTCGCCGGTCTTCACGAGCACCCGGCGGCTATGCGCGTACGCGGTCAGAAAATCCGCATTGTGCTGGACGATGATCAGGCTGCCGTAATCGTTCAGGCCCGTGCCCGCATACATCACGCGGCCGTCGGCGGCCGCGCGCACCGGGTCGCCCGGCCGGCCGGCGATCTGAATGCCGCGGTTCTGGCCGGGACGGAACGCATCGACGATCTTGCCGCGGGCCGGCCACGTCAGCGACACCGCGCTCGCGTGCCGCCTGGTTTCGTTGACGACCCGGCGCTCGTTCGCGGGCGACACGTTCGGCTGCGCGGCAGCCGCGGGATTGGTCTGCGCGGCGGGAGCGGCCGGAACGGCACCAGCCGTCGCGTCGCTCGCGCGCTGCGCCGGTGCCGGCTGCTGCTGCCGGACGATGTGCAGCACCTGTCCCCGCCGCAATCTGGCGTGCGCATCGAGCTTGTTCCAGGTGCGTAGCTCGGCCACGCTGCAAGCGTGGGCGGCCGCGATGGCGCTCAGCGTGTCACCGCGCTTCACCACGTACTTCCGTACGACGAGGATCGGGGCAGCCGGCGGCACCGGTGTAGCCGGCAGTGCAGCGGCGGGCTGCTCCGACGACGGTCCCGCGAGCGTATCGCTCGGCGGAACGGGTACCGTACTTGCACAACCGGCCATGACGAGCACGGCGGCCAGGCCGGGCAGCCAGGCCGCGTTGCGGTACATCTCGCACAGTTTCATGGACGATCGACTCCCGTTTGACAATCTTTCAAGCATCTCAAAAACGGAACGGCCGACGTGTAACCGGATGCAAACAATGATGACAAACGATCACGAGGCACGCGTCGGCGGGACCTTCGTTCTCGGTAATACGGTCGGAATCGGAAAAACTTGACGGTTTCCTGCACGCCAGGCGGAAATTTTCTCGCCTGCGGACCGCCGGAACGGCATTCGGACGGCCGGCGCGGCCTTCATCGCAGCCAGTCGACCAGCTCGGCGCAGGCCCATGCGACGCCGATGCACAGGAACAACAGGTGCAACGCGATCTTGAACGACACACCCCACGACGGCTCGTCGCACATCCCGGTCTCCTCCTGGATCGATATGCGGCGATGATCGGTGACCGATCGCGCCCCGAAAATGCGGAAGCGGCGAACCGTGTCTCAGGCTCAGCCTGAGGCCTGAGGTCGGCCCGAGACCGGCGCGGCCGTTCCTGCTAACTTATCGGCCATTCCCGTCCTGACGCCCCGCTCCGACCATGCGCTTCGATCTGACCGACCTGCGGCTCTTTCTGAACATCTGCGAGGCCGGCACGATCACGGGCGGCGCCGAGCGGACCCACATCACGTTGCAGGCCGCGAGCGAGCGCATCCGCGGCATGGAGGACGAACTGGGCGTACCGCTGCTGCACCGGGCGAAGTCGGGCGTGCAGGCGACCGATGCCGGCCATGCGCTCGAGCATCACGCACGCACGGTGCTGCAACAGATCGATCAGATGCGCGGCGAGCTGCAGCAATACGGCCAGGGGCTGCGCGGGCACATCCGGCTGCTGTGCAATACGGCGTCGCTGAGCGAATACCTGCCCGACGCGCTCGCCGCATACCTGCCGCATCATCCGAAACTGTCGATCAGCGTCGAGGAGCGTTCGAGCCAGGAGATCGTGCATGCGATTCGCAACAAGACCGCGGAGGTCGGCATCGTCGCCGATTCGGTCGGCCTCGACGGGCTCGAGCAGAAGCGCTTCCGCGAGGACTGGCTGATCGCGGTCGTGCCGGCCGCGCATCCGCTCGCCGCACGCGAGCACGTCGCGTTCGACGAAATCGTCGATGCGGACTTCATCGGGCTCACTGACGGCAGCGCGCTGCAGGTCCATCTCGCCGAGCAGGCGCGTGCGCTCGGCAAGCGAATCCGCTACCGTGTCCAGTTGAAGAGCTTCGACGCGATCTGCCGCGTGATCGAAAGCGGCGTCGGGATCGGCATCGTGTCGCGCCATGCGGCCGAGCGCGCGGCGCAGACGCTGGACGTGCGGCTCGTCGAGCTGTCCGATGCGTGGAGCCATCGCAAGCTGACGCTGTGCGCGCGCTCGTTCGACCAGTTGCCGAAATACACGCAGGCGTTCGTATCGTTTCTGTCGAACGACACGCCGCCGCGCTGAGCGACGCGCGGCCATCGAAGCAACCGGAGGACATACGAGGAGGCATTGCCATCATGACCGAATCCGACCTCGCGATCCGCTATCGCGCATACATCGACTGCCTGAACCGTCAGGATTGGGCGGCGCTGGGCGACTACGTCGCCGACAACGTGATCCACAACGATCGGCCGCTGGGCCTGGCCGGCTACCGCGTGATGCTGCAGCAGGATTTCCGCGACATCCCGGATCTGCGTTTCGAGATCCGGCTGCTCGTGTGCGAGCCGCCGCGCATCGCGGCGCGGCTGCGCTTCGCGTGTGCGCCGCGCGGCACGTTCATGGGGCTGGCCGTCGACGGCAGGCGCGTGACCTTCGCCGAAAACGTCTTCTACGAGTTCGACGACGGCAGGATCCGGCAGGTCTGGTCGGTCATCGACAAGGCCGCGATCGAAGCGCAGCTGTGATGGTCGCGCGCCGCCGCGGGCGCAGCGGCGGCCGGCGCTGCACTGCGCTGCCCGCTCAGAACTTGTGGCGAATTGCGGCGCGCACCGCGAACTGGTTCGACGACGACGACGGCCCGTCCGTCCCGACGACATAGCCGCCGTCCGCCGCGGTGCCGGTCTTGTCGCCGGCCACTTTCTGCCAGGCGCCCTGCAGATAGACGTCGGTACGCTTCGACAGGCTGTAGTCGGCCATCAGCCCGACGGTGTGGTACTTCGGCTTGAACGAACCGGCCGCAGCGTCGAACTTGCCGTCGGTGTACACGTACTGCGCGCCCAGATAGAAATCTGGCGTGAGCTGGTACTTGCCGTTGACCTCGAAGTTCTGGAACTTGGTCGCGCTCAGCCCAAGCCCCGAGAACGTCGATGCCGGCAGGTAGACCGTCGACACCGGGTTCTTCACGTCCGTCTTCGTATAAACGAAGCCGACCGTCGCCGGGCCGAACGTGTAGTTGATGCCGCCGCCGAAGATGCGCAGGCGGTCGGCGACGAAGTTCGCGTCGTCGGCGGCGATCGCGCCGGCGTTACCGGCGCCCGGGTTGTTCGCCTGCAGATACGCGGCCGCGACCTGCAGCCCGGCCAGCGAATACTGCGCGCCGAGGCTGTACTGGCGGTTGTTCGAGAAGCCGGTGCTGTTGCTGAAGCTGTAGGTGCCGCCGAACGTCAGGCCGTTCCAGTCGGCGCTCGCGTACTTGACCGTGTTGTTGACGCGGAACGAGTTGTCGGTGTTGTCGTTGTCGAACGGATGCGAGAACAGCGTGCCGCCCCAGTTGCCGTTGGCCGTGAGCGGCGCGAGGTAGTCGACGACCGAGTCGTACTGGCGGCCGAAGCTGAGCGTACCGAAGCGCGATTCGCTGAGCCCGACGAACGCCTGGCGGCCGAACATGCGGCCGCCCTGGCCGAGCCGCCCGTTGTTCACGTCGAAGCCGTTTTCCAGCGTGAAGATCGCCTTCAGCCCGCCGCCGAGATCCTCGCTGCCCTTCAGGCCCCAGCGGCTGCCCTGCGCGTAGCCGCTCGCGAGCTGGTAATTGGTCTTGCCGAGCCCGTTGACGTTCACGTTGTTGGTGTAGTTGAAGCCTTCGTCGATCAGGCCATACAGCGTCACACTGTTCTGCGCAAGGACCGGCGCGGCGCAAGCGGCCAGCGCGGCGGTGAGAATGACGTGCTTCTTCATGACGAATCTCCGGAGCCTGGGCCGGGTTGGTCGAGCAACCGGCGCATGTTTGGTCTGTTGTTTACGTGGCCCGCCGTGCGGACGACGCGGTGTGCGGCCGCGTGAGGACAAAATGGTGTCACGTCGGAAATCGTCCGTCCATCGGGCTGCGGGTGCGCGGCGCAAACCGTTGCGCTCGTCCAACTGCGTACTGCGGCGTACTGCGCCGGCGGCCCGCCGCGGCTTGCCGGCGTTGGCCGGACGGGCCGCCATCCGCGTAAACCCGGTGGCAGCGGCATCGGTGGCACAATGCGCATCCGTTCGCCATTTCTTCACGAAGTCATGCTTCACCCCGATTCCTGCGCGGCACGTGCCAGCCGCGCATGCGGCGGGCGCCGGGAGGCGCTCCGATGACCGCGCCGGCCCGGGCCGGCCGCTACGCCGAGCTCGATTTCTTCCGCGGCCTGGTGCTGCTCGTGATCGTCGTCGACCACATCGGCGGCAGCATCCTGTCGCGCGTCACGCTGCACGCGTATGCGCTGTGCGACGCGGCCGAGGTATTCGTGTTCCTCGGCGGCTTCGCGACCGCCATCGCTTACAACTCGCTTGCAGAGCGCCACGACGAGGCAGCCGCGCGCCAGCGCTTCATCCGGCGCGCGTTCGAGATCTATCGTGCGTTCCTCGTGACGGCCGGCCTGATGCTGCTGATCACGGCCATGCTGAACGCGTTCTCGATCGACGGCCCGAACATGCCGACCAACGATCTCGACGGCCTGCTCGAGAAGCCGCTCGTCGCGCTGCGCGACATCCTGCTGTTCCGTCGCCAGCCGTATCTCGCGTCGGTGCTGCCGATGTACGCGTTCTTCGCGCTGCTGGTTCCGCTCGCGCTGCCGCTCGCGCGCGCGCAGCCGTGGCTGCTGCTCGCGTTCAGCGGCTCGCTGTGGTACGCGGCGCCGCATGCCGCGCGCTTCCTGCCGACCGTCGAAGGCGTGCCCTGGGACTTCAACCCGTTCGCGTGGCAGTTCCTGTTCGTGCTCGGCGTGATCGCGCGCTGCCAGCCCGTCTACCAGACGCTCGCGCCGAAACCGCAGGGCTGGCTGCTCACGGCCGTCTCGCTCGCGATCGTCGCCGCGGGCGCGTACTACCGGCTGCGCATCGAGCCGTTCCCGACCGATCCGTCGATCAAGCAGAACCTCGGTGCGCTGCGGCTCGCGAACTTCGTCGCGATCGCGTGGCTCGCGGCCAAGCTCGTCCACCTCGGCTGGATGAAGAAGGTCGCGCATGCGATGCCGTGGATCGGCACGATCGGCCGCCAGGGGCTGCTGTGCTTCGTCGCGGGCACCGGCATCTCGCTCGCGGTCGACTCGCTGCTGTACCAGGCGACCGAAGGCTATCTCGACGTGCCGCTCGGGCTGACCGCCGATGTCGTCGCGATGGGGCTGCTGTATCTGGTCGCGAAACTCTATGGGCCGCTCGTGTCGCGGCTGCCGTCGCCGTTCCGTTCGCGACGATGACCGGCCGAGCCGTCATGCGCGGCTGCTACGATAGCGGTCGCCTCCATTGAAACGCTTCGCCATGCGCCGCTTCGTCCTGCCAATCACCGCCGTGCTGCTCGCCGCCACGCTCGCCACCGCTCACGCCACGCCCGGCGGGCCCGCGGTGTCGCCGAGCGCGTCGCCCGCCGCGGCTGCGCCGGCCGCTCAGGAATCGGCGCTCAATCCGGGCAGCAGCATCGCGCTGCGTTCGTTCCGGTCGGCGGCGCTGAAGCGCGACTGGTCGTACACCGTGTACCTGCCGCCCGGCTACAACGCGGAAGGCGCGCGCTATCCGGTGCTGTATCTGCTGCACGGCAACGCCGGCAACGCGAACGACTGGATCACGCAGGGCCGCCTGCAGGTCACGGCCGACACGCTGATCGAGCGCCACGAGATCCCGCCCGTCGTGATCGTGATGCCGCAGGGCGGCACCGACTGGTACGTCGACCGCAAGGAGAAGATGCAGAGCGCGTTCCTCAACGATCTGCTGCCGGAGGTCGAGGCGCATTTCGCGGTGTCGAACCAGCGCGCGGGCCGCGCGATCGGCGGCGTGTCGATGGGCGGCTTCGGCGCGCTGCGCTTCGCGCTGCTCGAACCGGGCCTGTTCTGCGGCGCGATGCTGCTGAGCCCCGCGATCTACGCGAACGAGCCGCCGCTGAATTCCGCCGCGCGTTATGTGGGCGTGTTCGGCGACCGGCAATTCGATCCGCGCGTATGGCACGAGCTCAACTATCCGGCGCTGATGCGCGCTTATTTCACGCGCACGTGGCGCGTGCCGATGTTCATCGCGGCCGGCGACGACGACCTCACGATCCAGGCCGAATCGAGCCTGTTGTACACGCAGCTGCGCCGCGCGCAAAATCCGGCCGAACTGCGCGTCGTCGACGGCGGGCATACGTGGGACGTGTGGCGCGGGCTGCTCGGCCAGGGGCTGAGATACGTACTCGAATGCGTGAGGTAAGGACGCGGGATCTTGCGCGGGCCGCCCGGCATCGGCGCTGGCACCGGTGGGCGCAGTCACGGGCCGATCGCTTGCGGCAGACCTGCGCGTCAGCGTTCGTGATAGACGGCGAGCCATACGGACGGCTCGTCCGGATGCGTCCATGCGACCCGATGACGACAGTGCGGTTCGATCAGCAGGTAGTCGCCGGCGCGCATCTCGAGCCGCGACCCATCGGCTTCGAACTCGAGCACCGCCGCGCCGGACAGCAACGCCACCCATTCGGCGCGCGTATCGTCGTACCAGAACCCAGCGGGACTCGCGTGGCCCATCGACACGATTCGCTCGATATCGACGCGCGCGCCGTGGACGAGCACGTCGACCTGCTCGTCGCTGCCGCGGCTTGCTTCGGGACTGAACAGGTTGCCGGTGTGAAGTTGCATCGTCTGATCCTCGTGTTCGCCCTTGGGTCAAGGCGGTTGACGCTCACTGTAGCCCACTGTCGCGCAGCGTCATGTCGACGGCCGGAACGCCGCAACCTTGTTTCGCCCGGTCGCATTCGCGCGGTATAGCGCCCGATCCGCGGCCTTGATCATGTTGTCGGCTTCCTCATCGCGCTCGGGCGTCCAGCTGGCCAGGCCGATGCTTGCGGTCACGTGCCCATGCTCGCTGCCGACGTGTTCGAGCGCCAGCTCGTCGATTGCCGCGCGAATGCGCTCGGCGATCCGCGCGGCGCCCGGCTCGGGCGTGTCGGGCAACAGCACGACGAACTCCTCGCCGCCGTAGCGGGCTGCGCTGTCGACCGGCCGGCGAATGTTGTCGCCGATGCAGCGCGCCACCGCCGCGAGCGCGTCGTCGCCGGCCTGATGACCATAGGTGTCGTTATAGGCCTTGAAACGGTCGACGTCGACGAACAACAGCGAGAACACCGAGCGCGCGCGCCGTGCGCGACGCCATTCGCGCTCCAGGACTTCCGCGAAGCTGCGGCGATTGCCGAGGCCGGTGAGACCGTCGGTGCGCGCGAGCAGCACGAGTTCCGATTCCGCGCGCATCCGATGCCGCAGCTGCGCGCCGAGCATCACCGACACCGCGATGAACGCCGCACCGAACGTTGCGACCAGCGCGCCGATCGTCGCGGCGCGGTGCCGCCACGACGCGTAGATGTCCTGCTCCGCTTCGGCGACCATCACGATCAGCGGCAGCTTCGGCAGATGCCTGAAGTAGTACAGACGGCGCACGCCGTCGAGCGACGATTTTTCCGAGAACACGCCGTCGCGCGCGGCCTGGAAGCGCCCGAAGGTTGCCCCGCGGCTGACGTCGCGGCCGATGGTTTGCGCATCGTATGGCTGACGCATCACCACGACGCCGTCGTCGCGGATCAGCGACATCGAGCCGTGCTGTCCGAGCGACAGGCCGGCAAACAGCTGGTGGAAGTATTCGAGGTTCAGTGCGATGAGGACGACGCCGGCAAACGAGCCGTCCGGATTCGAGATCCGCCGCGTGAGGCCGATGCTCAGCGCGCCGCCGCGCAGCCGCGACGCGAACGGATCGCTGACATAGAGCCCGACATCCGGATGGTCGCGGTGGACGGTGAAGTACTTGCGATCGGCAAAATTGCCGCGGCGCGGCACGTCGGTAGCCGAATCGAGGACGATGTTACCGTCGGCATCGAGCACCAGCATCGAGCCGAGAAAGCGCGCGGTCATCGCGTTGTCGAACAGCACTGCGCGGCGCACGCTCGGCGGGGCATTCATCACGTCGGGACGCTTCAGGCCGTCGATGACGGCCTGCAGCGACAGGTCGTAGAGCTCGAAGTTGCGTTGGATGTCGCGCTCGACGATCAGGCCGAGGTTGCGCGACGTTTCGCTTGCCCGCTCGAGCGCGTCGGTGCGGCTCTGGAACAGTTGCAGCACGCACAGGCCCATGAGCGCGCAGGCAACCGCGATGCCGATCACGACGATGGTTATGGGAGCCGCCGGCCTCGACTGCATGTGTCTCCTTTGCGACGGAACGGGTGCGTACGCGCATGCCTCGATTACTTCATACTAAAAAAGGTGCGGGCGCAGATCAAGCGGCGGAGTTAGTTGGTGCGTGGGCGAGGGTTGCGCGTTGGGGCCGGCGCCGGTTGTATTTTTTTCACGCGGATCGAAAATCGTTCAAGTGCGTGAAGCGGGCGATCTGTGCGGGGTGGGCGGGTAAGCGTTGAACTTCGGGGGGCTGATGCAGATCGGTTTCGATGGCGTTTGGTGCACCCATGCCTACCGGGGCCGCATATGACTAAGTGAGACTCCCGGCCGCCAGGCTATTCGCCGTAGTACGACGTCGACCGGGCAATGACGCGATTTTCGCCGGGCGGACATGCGCACATGACGATGTCGCCGTCGAGTACACCGTGTGTATTGCCTACACCCCACGTTTTCGCCGTACCGAAAATCGACCCGGTCTGGCCGCAACGGCCGCAGGACGCTCGGCCCATGTGATAAGCATAGGGTTGTCCGTGGTCCAGATCGGACTCGTCACCATCGAGCACGTGACCGCCCGTTGTCGTTGCATTGCCTTTCAGCGCCATCATTTTGTGCATTTCCCGCTACCTCCGATTTTTCCAAGCCCAGTCATCTGCTATCCGGCCGATCCAGGATCATTCGGTAGCCCGATACACCGCATCTCGTTGCGCCGCTCAAGATCGAATAGCGTAATTGCTCAACCCTCATCCTGCGTACCGGGCTGCACCGACGCTTTCGGCTTCGGCGCCGGCGCGCTCTGCTGCGGCGCCGATCGCACGATCGGCCGGTCCTTCGCGTCGACCAGCACAAGCGTGTTGTCGCGCACCTCGATCTTCACCGGATCGGTCTTTTTCCACTGCTTCTTCGGCACCGCCAGTTTCCACACCGCGCCGTCCCACGGCTCACGGAAGAACGCCACGACGCCGACCACCTGCGCGTCCGGGTTCATCGGCTCGACCACGCTGGCGCTCGCGCCCGGGCGCAACACGACATCCTTGGTCGCAAGCAGATCCGCCTTCAGCACATCGAGATCGTTGGTCTGCAACTGGGTATAGTCGAGCTGCTCGAAGGTCTTCGCGTCCTTCAACTGATAGAGCCTCACCACCGTCGACAACGGCTGCCCCGCTGCGTTGGCATTGAGCGACGAGCGGGCGACGAGGTCCAGGTTCATCGTCTTCACCTGCGTCGTGAAGGCCCATTTCGCAGCGTCCACCGTGCTGTCCTTCACGGCCTGGCCGACGCCGCAACCGGCGGTCGCAACGACCACCACGGTGGCCACTGCACCGGCCAGGCTTCGTCCAATCGGTATCCTTAAAATGTTCATCTGATTGTTGTCCATGTTTCGAGTTCTGCGTCGCGTTGTGCCAGCGAATCGTATTGCGGGCTTATACGGTTTCCGTCGCCCCGCTCCAGCGCCCCAACTGCACCCGTGTCACGCGAGTGGGTCCGCGCCCTACCGCAGGCGGCGACCCGAGCTGCGTGGTCAGGCCGAGGTTCGCCTGACCGGCGGCCAACAACGGTTCCGGCATCAGGTCAGGATGCACCTGCATCTCGAGCAGCGCTTCGCTTTCGTAGCCGAGGTAGAAGCGCAGCAACGCGGTGATCTGTCGGTATGCCGGTTGCCCGGGTACCAGCGCGGTGACCGATTCGCGCGTGTGCGGCGTGATCACGATGCGTACCGTGTTCGCCCGATCGTAGAATCCGCGTCCGAGCAGACATTGTTCGCCGAGCGCTGCAGGCTCGAAATCGTTGACGGTACGCCACACCGGATAGAACTCCTCCACGTCGATCGCGGCATCCGGTATCGCATGTGTCAGCACGCCGGCGAGCCCTTCCGCGGTACGCGTCTTCTGAGCGGCTAGTCCGAGCATCGACAGCAGCGTTCGTGCACCAACGCCCTGCGGCAGCCCCCAGTCAGGCGCATGTGTGTCCGGCGACCGGAACCCAAGACCGACAAAGCTGAGCACACCGCGGGAGACCGTGTCGAAGCCATCCGGCCGGAAACCGGCCGGATAGCGATACTTGCGCCAAATCCGGTAGAACTGCGTCGCAATACGATGGTGGAACAGGTCCAGGAACGCCGACAGCGGCTCGGCGCCGTCGCGGTTCTGCGCCACTTCGTCGACGAAGTACGTCGGCATCCGCGCGTCGACGCCGTACAGACCGAGGAACGTCGTACGCACCGCAACCGGCTTCGCCGGATCGTCCGCGTCGTATTCGACTGCATCGATCTCGCGCGCCGGAAACCCAAGTTGGCCACGTGAGCGGAACCGGA
Source organism: Burkholderia sp. WP42 (assembly GCF_000745665.1). Taxonomy (NCBI): domain Bacteria; kingdom Pseudomonadati; phylum Pseudomonadota; class Betaproteobacteria; order Burkholderiales; family Burkholderiaceae; genus Burkholderia; species Burkholderia sp. WP42. The sequence continues at coordinate 208,585 of NZ_KN050724.1, forward strand.
CCGGATCCGTCGCGGGCGAATCGGTGGCGCCGAGCGGCGCTGCATCGGGTGACGCCAGTTCGATCAACGCGCAGAAGCGATAGAAATTCATCCGATGCGCCTGATCCAACAGCGCCGGCAACAACATCCGGTCCGCGTGGGCTGGCGGCAGGGTCGTCAAGCTGCGTTCCGACCGGGTCGGAAGTGCGTTCAAAACGGCGCTCCTTCGCCCTTCGTATCGGGCCATTCGAGCCGCTGACCGGTCGGCTGCGACACGATGACGAGCTTCGTGTACAGGTTGACCGTCGCATAGAGGCCGAGGAACCGGTTCAGCATGGCGCCGAACAGCTCGAGATCGCCGTTGCCCGCGAAACGCGTGCTGTCGATCGTCACCGCAATCTCGACGCCGCGCATCAAGCCGCCCTTCACGAGCTTCTGCAATGGCCGGTGACGCACGTCGGTGATCGCCTCGATGCGCCGCCGGTTCAACTCCCCGTCCGTCCAGTCGTACAACGCGAGCGAGCCGCGCAGGATTTCCGCATCGAGCAGCGACAGATAGTTCGGCGCCAGATGGGACAGCACACGCCATTGGAAGCGATCGCCGGTCGGCGGGTAGACCGGCAGCGTCGGTGCGGTCAGATTGCGCACTGCCGCGATGTTGGTGAAGCCCGCGCGCATCCGCGTGATGCTGGCATCGCGCAGCGCCTTGCGCGGCAGCATGCCGTTGGTGCCCGTCACCGACAGCGACAGCGTTTCCGGGGGCAGCGCATGCTCGCTTTCCCAAGCGTGGCCGCCCAGCACGACCCACGTATCGAACCGTCCGGAAGGCGCGCGTCGCACGTGCGAATGGAAATATCGCTCGGGCATCGTATGGCGCAGCATGCCGCCACGATGGCGGAATGCCGCGAACGGCGCATATTCGAAGCGTCGGCCGCGATCGATGCCGTGCACCGCGTCGATCGAGTAGATATCGACCAACGGGCCGTGCTGCTCGCGCGCCCGTACCCGGTATTCGGTCTCGAACTGCGTGACCTTGACCGGATCGGCCTGAACGGGAAACAGGTTGATGATCGGCGTGCAGTAGAGCCGCACGTTCTGCGCGTTGAAACGCATGTCGTCCTGCCACGGCTTTGCCAGCACGATCTCGACGTCGACATGCGGCGCGGACGGTGGAAGCGCCTGGATGTCGAGCCCGAGCAGGTCGACGAACATGAACTTCTCGGGGAACGTGAAGTACTCCAGCAGCAATTGGTAGCCGCCGAACGCGTTGTCGGCCTTCGGCCACAGACGTTCGTTGCCCGCGTAGCCGGCCGCCTCGATCCGAAGCCCCGGTATATCTTGAGGCGCACCGGGGCGATCTTCCGGGAAACCGGGCACACGCACGTGCATTGCCAGCGGTTTCGCCGTCAACGCGGCATGCAGTGCGAGCGCAATCGGCCGGTCCGCGTCGAGATACAGCCGCAGTCGCGGTACATGCAGTCGTTCACGCTGAGCTTGTGGCTGAATCGCCAGGCGCAACCGGATGACCGAGCGACCGTCTTCGCGCGCCCACGCGCCTGCGTCGGTGAGCGTGATCGGGTAGAGATCGATCGGCTGCGTCGTGCGGTACACGCATTCGACGTGTGCGGGTGCGCCGTCTGTGTGGCCCGTCGCGATCGGTCCGGACGTCACCTCGAGGCCGGCGCCGAGCGTCTCGTGCTTTTGCAGCGCACCCATGTCCGGCGTGAGCTCGAGGATCGACAGCGACGGAATCATGCGCAGATAGTGCGGCCACAGCATGCTGACGAGCCCTTCGGTCAACTCGGGCAGCTCGTCGTCGAGCTTGTGACGCAGGCGGCCCATCAGGAACGCGAAGCCTTCGAGCAGCCGCTCCACATGAGGGTCGCGCTCGCCTCCGCGATCCAGGCCCAGCTCGCGCGCGCGATCGGGAAATGCATCGGCAAACTCCCGGCCGGCGTCGCGCAAATAGCGCATCTCCGCCTCGTAATAGCGCAGGATCTCGTTATCCTTGATCGGATTCGTCATTCAGTGTCCTGTTGTGTCATTCGGGCAGCGCCCCGCCGGGGATCGGCACGGACGCGTGGCGCGCCGCGGCGAGCGCGCCCGGCGGAAGCGGCGGCGGCTGCAACGCCGTACCGGCCGCTCGGGACGGCGTCGTTCGGGGCACAAAGACGCGTGAAGGCAATGCGAACCCGCGCAACGCCAGCAGTTCGAGCGGCCCCTTGCCGACATCGGTACGCATCAAATAGGTGAGCGGATACGCCAGCGATGCCGGCGCGGGAGCGAGCGGCGCCTGCGCGGTCAACGACTCGCCATCGTCCGTCTTCGCGGCGCCTGCCTTCGACTGCGGCGCCTGCGGCGCGGCCTGCCAAGTGATCAGATAGGTGGCCGTATCCACCGGGCTCACGTGTGCTCGCTCCAGCAGCCGGACCAGCGCCCACCGGCCGCCGAATTCCATGTTCAGGTTCGTGCCCGCTCGCTCGGTCTGCCATTCGAGACGCGTGCCGGCCTTCTGCGGCTCGTTCGACGGCCACGTGAACGTCTGCCACGTCTCCTGCTGGTTGTAGTAGTGCAGCTTTTGACCGTCTACCGTCAGGCGCGTGTCCGTCACGCCGAGGCTGGGTACCGGTTTGAGGTCGAATGCGTACTGCGGCTCGCCCTGCGCCAGCAGGTGATTGGCGATCCGCTGCAGCATGTTGATCGCATTGAGAAAGGCCGGATCGATCGTGCGCGCCGCGCTGCTCGCGCCCGAACCGCTCGATGCCGGCACCCATTGGTCGCCCTGCAACGTCAGCACGCCCGCCAGCTGCGTGGCGAGGAACGAGCCGACCAAGCCGCCCTGCGGTCGCAGGAAGCGCGACAGCTCGGGCAACGATGCGTCGTTGTTGGTGTTGGCGAACGGATAGCGGCCGGCAAACGAGCGGTTCCAGCTCGCGACGACGGTCTGGCGCCATGCGTCGTTCAAGCTCGCCTGTGCCGGCTCCAGAATGGCCTGAGTGGCTTGCGTGACCGGCTGCACGAACAGCGACTGCCCCATCCCCGCCCACTGCTCGCCGAGACTGGCGGCGACAAGCTGCGCATAGGCGAGCGTGTCGGCCAGTTCCGAACTCTTGCCTTGGAACAGCGACTGCGCGACTTGTCGCGACTCGCTATCGGCGTCCGGGCTGTCAGCGATTTGTTGCAGCTTCAGACGCAGCATCGTGATGCGTTCGATGAAACGCTGCAGGCTCAGGTCGCTCGTTGCGCCTGCCGTCGCAGCGTTCCCCGGTGCGATCAGATGCAACACGGGGCCGAACGACACGCCGAGCGGGCCGGCCGGGTCGGGCGCGGCCGGCTGCGGCGCATTGTCCTTGCTCGCGAACATGTTCTGCGCCTTGTTCACCAGGGTGTCGGACAGCGATGTCTTCACGACGCCCGCTCCGCCCTGGAACTCGAGCGACTTCATCAGCGAGATCACCGGCGACTGCCGCGAATCGGCGATGAGTTTCAACTGCGCGACGGCGGCCGGCAAGGTCCGCGCCGGTTCGCACGTGATGCTGTTCATGAAGGTTTGCCAACGGTCCGCATAGTCCGCGAAGTAGCGCGTGCGCAACGACGCGCGCAGCGCCTCGGGCGTCGCGGCCGACGCGTTGCGATTGGCGCCGGTCGCGCCGAGCACCCAGTCGGCCGTCACGCCATTGCGTTTCGCCATGTCGTCGATCGCGGCCTCGATGGTCCCGTCCCATGCCTGACGCGTGTACGCGCCGGGCACGCTGGCCGTGGTTTTCAGCAGTCCGCGCGTGTCGGTGCCATCGGTCAGAGACGCGAGCGTCTGGTCCGGGTACTTGCGACCGACCGATTCGAGGATGCCCTGATAGATCATGTCTTCCGAGTTTTTCACGCCGATCACGGCGAGCAAGGTCTGGCGGGCGCCCGCGACGAGCTCGTCACGCGCGGCGATGCGCCAGTCGGGATGCGCGCCGAGGTGCTGCGCGTAGAACGCCAGCAGCCGCTGCGACAGGTCGAGCTTTTCGCCCGGAGACAGTCCGATGCCGCCGTTCCAATGGCGCACCAGTTGCGGCGTCATGAACGCCGCATCGGCGCGCGACGGGTCCGCCATCATCAGGTACGTCTTGAGCGTGGCGTGACCGTCGCGAGCGAGGCGATTGACCTGGTCATCGACTTGGGCGGTCGGCATCTGCGTGAGATCGACCAGTTGCCCTTCGATGTCCTGTTGCACGGGCGCAAGCAGTTGCGGGCGCGCTTCGCGCACATAGGGCTTCCATAACGCGGTGAGCACGTCCTGATCGTGATTCAGGCCGAAGCGCGAGAACAGCGTCGGACGCTCGACGCGCGCTTCGTAGAACTCGATGCGCTGCTGGAGCGCGAGCAAGGCGCGCAGACGGGTCGCCGGACTGTTGGCGCCATTGAACGTGCGAAGCACGTCATTCGTCAGCGCCAGGCCGCGGGCATTCGTCAGGCCCGAGATGAGCATGCCGGCGCCCCACAGTCCGACGGCCGCCAGCGCGATTCCCGAGACCATCGTGAGAGGATGCGTCGCCGTACGGCGGCCCGGCGTACGCTTGGCTGCATCGGTCAGATAGCGCCACAACGGAAAGTGAAGACTGTCGGTGCCCGTTGTCGTCGCTCCGGATGCCGGCCACGGTGCGAACATCACACCGGCAACCGGTTGGGCACGACGTTGCCAGTCGGACAAACTCGCGATCCAGCGAGCCAGCGGTGCGCTACGCGTATCGAGACGGGTCGAGAGATCTGACGCGTAGCGGTCGGCAGGGTTGTGCGCGAGCTGGCCGACACTGACGTCGGCCAATCGATTGCGTAATTCGAGTAGCGCGGTTTCGACGGCGGATGCATCGCTCGCTCGTGAAAGCTCGCAGCCATTCACGGGAGTGTCCGCACGATGAACGGCATCCGAACCCGCAAGGTCGAGCACAAATACTGGCGCGGCCCACCTCAGCAAGTTGCTGATGCGCGCGAGGTGGAGGCCCCAGGGGCTGCTCGTGCCTCGGACCGAGTCGGGCAGAATCGTCGATTCGTCGAGTACCAGCACGATTGCATCGATGGGGCGGGCGGTGCGATGGCGGCGGATCTGCGTCAACCACATATCGTCGACCCTACCGTCGGCCTTGATTTGCGCACACAACAGCACTGCGTCGTCGGCAAGGAGCCATCCCTGCTCGTTGAGTTCGGGCGAAAACCGCCCGATGGTCGCGGCGTCGCCAGCAACGAGGAACCACGGCAAACGATAGCGCCAGCGCAAGCCGTAACGCGAACGCAAAACCTGGGACAGGTCTGCCAGAGCGCGAGTGTTTTTGTCGGTGGCCTCGACCAAAGAATCGGCTTGCCGTACACCGGGCCAGCCCGCAAGTCGGCCGTCTGCGGAACGATGGCGCATACGCCAGCTCACGATTACACCGACGAGCACCAGAAGCGCAACGGCCAGCAGCACCAACCACGCAAGTCGCTCGGCATCAGCGGTATTGATCCCGCCCAGTTCCACGAGGAGCCATATGCCCAGAGCTGCAAGTGCGGTCGCTAGCGCCACAAAAAGGAGTTCAAGCCAGAATTTGCGGTCCATTAGAGACTGGGTTCAAGAGAAGAAGGTACGGCCGGACGAACGACCGACACAATGCTGTTGGCTTCGTTGTGCCTTGCCACCAGTTGCGGGCCACCAAATGACTGCGCAAACTCGACTGCACAGGCGAGCGCGAACCAGTCGGCAGCAATACCCGCGTCGCCGACGATACGGTCGACATTGTGTTCGCCCGGCACTTGCTGGCTTTCCACCAGGGCAACTTTTTCTGTGCGCGCCGCCGCCATCAACGCCTGTTGCCCGACCTTATCGAAGCCCGTATGCCACAGATGTTGAATGTCCGCTGGTTTAGCTTTGCCCCATTTCAACGCAAGCGACAACGCTTGCTGAAGCGAGGCAAGAGTGCCCTGTCTAGGACGATGGAGATACGCCGAGGCACCGAGTCGAGGACGCTCTCCGACGTCGTGCCGGGCCATTAGCAGCGCGATTGCGGCTTCGCCACTGCCAGGCGGCGGAGATTGAGTGACCAGGTCATGCAACTGAATGGTTACCAGCAGCATCGCGTAATCCGGATTGCTATCGGCCTGCCTGTCCAACCACCGGTCTAGCGACATCAGGCCTGGGATGCTCTGTTCGGCATCGAACGTGAACGCACGCAACGCGCGGGCGTTCCAGAACGACCGAAAATGTTGGCGAATATCGTCATCAAACGACGGCGCGTCGATGAATAGCGCAACTTTCAGTGGCAGAGCCGCAGGTAATGCGCCGATCCGGGGTTCGAGTGCATCGAGGATCCCGGAAAGGAGGTCCAACAACAAGACGCGTTGTCGATCCGCGTCGTACTCACGCGGCTCGGTTTCGATGGAAAACTCCGGTGCCGCAAACCAACGCGCGGCAACGGTGGCAGTTTTGTCCGGCGTCTGTTGAGGAACGAGAACGATCTCCCCCGAAGCGACTTTCGAAACCGGACTACGTGCATCGTGGACCGGAAATCGGCAGAAGCTTCCGAGCACGGCTATAGGCCGACTCTCCTCGTCAAACACGCCCGCGACATAGCGATCGCGTCGATCATTCCATGACGTGATTGCGCGCACCTTTCCGGCATGACGCAGGAAAGGGACGAGGGTCACGATAGCCGCCACCAAAAGCGGGACAATCACTATGGCAATCCAGAAGACGGGCGTCGCAGTAGGAAACCGCTTGGGCCAGACCAAGAGCGCAGCGGTACCGCCTCCCACCGTGCAGGCGACGAAAATAATCGACCAGACCAGCAGCGATGGCGGCTGCGGGTACGATTCGATGCGCGGAGGAAGAGCGTCGACATCAATAGCCATAGACGTCTAAGTAGTTGAACTCAAGATTTTGCATAAATCGACCGCGCGTGGACGTCACCGTTGGTTTCGCAGTCGACGCCCTCCGGGGCAATACCCGCATTTTCGTAGTCGCCACCTTGCTCGTATTCCGGATCTTCCTCGAGCCAATCAGCCATCTTTAGCAACTGTTTCCAGAAGGGGCGATCGGCGAAGCTGTCGGCACGACCTATGGGTAGGTCGTAGGCGAGAATGCGTTCGACGAGCATACCCCTCCCGTACTTTAGAATCGTGCTGTGATTGGTTGGCGTGGCGATTGTCGCCTCAAATTCATCGTTCACTTCTTTCGGTGTCTGGGGCCGCGAACGTGTCTGGCTTGATACGTCGTAAGGTGAAGTCGCCTCGGGTACATACTTCGGTTTATCTTCGTAAAGTTCCTTGTAGTATTTGTAATCGTCGTCGGTGGCGAGCGTCTTATGGTTTTCCAGTTCGTGATTTTCGTCGAAGTTATTCATATCGTATGCCGGCACAGGGTACGGAACCTTAGGACCATTGACGTTAACCGTCTCGTTTGGATCGATGGCGGTCAACTCATCCTTGACGCCCATGATTTTTGGAGGCTTCGGATTCCACGGCCCTCCTCCCTTGGACGGGTAGCGGGAGGTTTCCGCACAGGGTGCACCGCCCACTTCAGACGAGCGCATGAATTGCCGCTGATAAAGCACGCCCTTGTACTTGGCGAAAGGGTCAATCTTGGCGAAAGATTGAGGACGATCCGGATCAGGCAAACTCTTGCCCACGCCCTTCCAACCTATACTTTGAAGCGGCGTCGATCCCATCACGCGATCATGTGGCGAGAAGTAAATGAACACGCGCCCATGATTGTGATGGCTTGAAATCGCGTCGCCCTGAACAGGCTCCTCGGTCGGGATCGATGGGCTCCATTTGAGCTTGGCATCGGCCTGATCCTCGAGTACCAGTTCGGCATCGCTCTCCGTCCCGCCATGCTGCTCGCCCGTAGACATCCTGCCCGGTCGAGAAGACTGCATGACCGAAGCCTTGTCGAGCCAGCCGCCGACGCCGTCGAGTTGTTCGGGTGTCACCTTGGCCTCGGCGTCAGCCTGGGATTGCTGAAAGCGATCAAGCATATTGAAAAATGTCTTGACGCGCGCTTTTGTAGTAGGTGCCTTGTCTCCCATCTGGAAATCATCCATAGCGGTCTCATTAAGCCGGTATGGCGAGTTACACAGGAACAGTGTGTCCGGGACCTTCTTGACGTAAAACATCGCAAGGGACGCAATCATCGTACCTTGGCTGTGACTGACGACAGCGATCGTATCTTTGGGATGCTTGTCGTAAATGGTATCGATCAGCTTCGCGAGCCGCTTGGAGGCATTTACGTAGTAGGTGCGCTTGGGGCAGGCATTGAGTGGTCGGTCGCGCTCCGGATTAATGATTGGACTGCCGATATTGATACCAAATACGTGCGGGTTAAAGCCGTCGTACCACGACATACTCAGCGCGCTAGTCCCATTCTGGAAAGGGCCACCACCCCAATAGTATGTGGCACCACGGACATTCGGCGTGGATGGACGATGCGAATCTGGTCTGTATGAATACGCCGGGTAAGCGTAGGGAGCACTATTCGGCGTTATCTTCGCCTCGAGCCGGGTTTTGAGCGGAATACGCCACGGAAACGTTCCCGCATTCGTTTGGTCTTTGGGTGCACGATACCCCCAGTAAAATCTTATAACCGGACTATTTTTCAAATTCAATGATTTTAGAGAGCGAGGATCATCATTGGAAAACCCATTTTCCTCGAGATCACTTCGACCAAGACGCTCGTTAAGACCATTAACTATACCAACCTCAGCATCCCCAAACCACTCACCTTCTGAGTTGACACCGTGGACAAAGATGACAACGCACGGCATTGGGCGAGGAACCGGCACTAACGTAGTATTACCGTCACAGGGAACACATACCGATTCAGCCGAAAATTTTGGTTTCACGATTTCCATAATTTATTCACTTACTGATCGATATTTCATCCTTAGGCAACACCGGGCAAGTCCAATGAGTAGCCCCAGACGGAGATTTGATGCTTAATGGAATTTTCTGACGAGAGACAGGCTTACCATATCTTCCGAGAGCTGGTGGGGTGTTGCTATAATGCGAATCATCCGGATCCACGTTTTGATTAATATCTAGAACATAATCATATCGATCCGAGTATCCAGCCGGATCCTTATCATCAATCTTCGTAACATAAAGATCGCTCTCATTTTGAATTACCGCATAATGTGAGTCATCATTCCCCAATAAAAACCACTGAAACGTTTGCCCCCCATCATGAGAGTAATTGATGTGCAACAATCCACCCCTTACATCAGACTCCGACCTCGAGGGAATCGCAACATAATTCGACGAAGAACGGACGGCGTAATAACCACGATACACCCCGGTGTTTTCACCCCCCGTAAATGAAACAAGCGTTCGAACATTTTTGCTATCGTCATAGTAAAAAATTTGCCCATCCATTTGCCCGCCGATGCAAGGATGCCTGCTGCGAATCGTAATGTAGCGATTATTATCGATCCGATAAACCTCGTATTCGCGAAAGTCAACGGCGGAAGATACAGGTACATTCCGTTGCTCGAAACTAGCGCACGCCGCCAGTGCAAATGACACTAAAATAATCGGCGAAATAAATCCTCGCCTCAAAGAGACCACTTCCACCACTGCGATCAAACGAAATCGCACCATCATCGCCAATGAATCCAGCCCGGACGGAACATTTTTGAGAAATCCAAGCATTACCCCTCCTTTCCCAGCAGATTGATTTAACGCATCAACACGACCTTGCTCTGCATGAAACTCGCCGTACTTCATCACCATCAAACCACTCTCCCTCCGAGCCAATGCCATAGATGAAGATGAAATACACGGTATTGGTTAAGGAACAGCCACCAACGTCACATCACCGCCATCCGAAACACATGAGGACTCAGCCGCGAACTTTGGCTTCGCGACTTTCATAGTTACGTTATTCACCATGCGAGATTTTTTCTCTAGACGTCCGCTCACCGTCGTGAGAATAGTTGATATGCAAAAGCATTTCCCGTGTTTCCGAAAATGCCAGCGACGGAATGGCGACGTATTTTTGACTAGAGCGAATAGCGCAATAGCCTCGATAGAGACCATTACTCATTGACCCAGTGAAAGAGAGTGGCATCATCAACGCAGTCATGAACAATCGCTGCCTTCCCGCGATTAGGCCTACGTCACGCACGCGATTTTTAAATAATTTAATCACGATTTATCCTTACCGAGCAGTTCAATTCTGACCACTTCTGCGATCTCGCTTTGCGCAACGCTCGTTTCTCCGCTGTCATTGCTCACACCTTCAATCACCGCCCCGTTTTCCTTATGAATGCGGTAGCGCTGCCCCTTTATGACATCGTCAGGATGGCCGTCATAATGAAGTACGAATTTGCGTGAATTAGGCCCAGAATTGGCGAGCGGCGGATACGATTCGTGCAGACTTGCTGGCCCCTGCGCAAACGTCCCGGCGCGCTTGAAAATGATCGAGCCCGGACACCCCAGTTCAATATTGCCGCCCGATAGTTTGATATAAGCACCGCCAGACGAGATGACGACTGCGTTACGGGAGAACGCATGGAGCTCTCCTTCGACGCTGACGAGTTTCATGTCTTTCGCGGACGTCATCAGCACCTGGCCCGAATGAGCGATGGCCTGAATATCATTTTTCGCAGCTACGACCTTGACCCCTTCGTTCTGCGCGAAAATCGATACTGCGTTGGCGGCAGACAACGAGACGTTTTTCCCCGCACCAATATCGACGTTTTCGATCGCAGTTGCCGTAAGATTCGTCTTCGCGGACAACTGAAGGTGATCGCCGCTAGTGACGGCTACACCTTCCGGCGCAGTCGCCAATAGGACCGCACGCTGTAGGCGGTCCAATCTCTCGGCAAGCAACTGCCGCTGTTGCTCGACGGCGTTCACCTGAGCTTGGGCCGAACGGGCAGCTTTTTCGAGGCTTCGCATCAATTGCAACGCCTCTTTGAGCTGCGTCGAGGCCGCCTTCATGTCGAGTTGCTTGCCCTCGGCATCGGGCTGGTCGTCCGCCGAAACAAGCAGGCCTTTGCCCGCCCGGATTGCGCCGTAACCGGAAGTGCGAAGCTCAAATCCTTCGCCTCGATACTCCAGCCTCTGATTGACCAGATAGCCAAGATCGAGATGGCTCGTTCCCGAATGCTCGGTGCTGAGCTTGACGCCCTCCTGCCCCGCCCAGTCCTCCATCCGCAGTTTGTTGTTCGACTGCGTGCGGATCACGTTGCGCGACAGCCAGCGGCGATCGCTCGTCACCAGATCGCGCGCCTGACTGTGATGGTGGAAGCCGATGATCTCCGGCTTGTCGGGGTCCGCGTCCCGGAACGCGATCACCGCTTCATCGTTGTCCAGCGCCGGGAAGTGGAAGCCCGTCTGCAACTTGCCCGCGAAGGGCTTCGCCAGCCGCAGCGGCACGCTTTCCCCGCCCGCCGGCCAGTCCGCGAAGTCCACGTCGAATCGAACCGTGTAGTAGCCTGCCCCGGTCAGGTAAGCGTATTTGTACTTGTCGGGGCTCGTCACCCGAGCGCTCAGCGTCCCGGCAATCTTCGGCCACTTCGCGTCTTCGAGCTGGAGCCGGAAGCGCCGGTTAGCGGGAATTGCGATGTAGCTGTTCGAGTAAGCCCGATCGCGCGCGCCGCTATGCGTCACTTCGATCACCACCTGTCCGTCGGGTGCATCGGGCAATACCGTGTCGAGATTCAGCACGCGCCCGGCCTGCAGCGCCAGCACGTTGCTCTCGCCTTCGTACACGATCTGCCATGCGATCGCCGCTTCATGGCGCAGTTGCGCCTCCCATTTCGCGCCGTCCTGATCGAGATGGTGAGTGCCGTAGACGTAGGTCTGGCCGTACGTGGTCGGATCCTGCGGTGCAACGTTTGCGTCGTCCCGGAAACGCTCCCACGCCTGCTCGGGGTTGTAATCGGCCACGACAAACGACTGCGGCACGGTCACCGTATGCGTCTTGAGTGCGGTCACCGCCTCGGCGCCGGTCGCCTCCAGCCCCGCAGTCTCGCGATACGCCGCCGTCAAGTGCGGGTCCCACTGGTAATGGTCGACGTCGTCGGCAAACACCACCTGATCGCCATGCTCGGTCTCGACGATGTAGCTGTAGATGCCGGCCTTCTGCATCAGCATCTGAACATACGACAGGTCGTCGAGCTTGTACTGGAAGCGGAACAGGTGCTTCGGATACTCGCGGCGCAGCCGGAATGCGAACTGGTGGCCTTCCAAGCCATGGCTGCGCAGCACTGCCTCAATGATCTGCGGCGTCGTCTGGTGCTGGTAGATACGGCTGGTGCTCACCGCTTCCAGTCGCGCGAAGTGCGACTTCAGCACGATCTCGTACTTGGTGAAGTCCGCGGTGGTCTGCAGCGTCGAGAAGCGCGCGATAAAACCGGAGAAACGATGTGGCACACCATCGTCAGGCACGATCGTGCAGACCGCGTCGCGATTCAGATAGTCAGTGCGGGCCAGCTGCAGCGGATGCGTGAGCACCACTCGCACCTCGGTGGGATATCCCATCCGCTCGACCGCCATCACCGACACGACCGAGAGTGCAACCGCGCTCTCGGTCCCCGGCACCTCGAAGAAATATGCCTGACGCCCCGACACCCCGGTCAAGTCCGATACGAACCGCCTCGTATCGTCAAACAGGTTCGACATTGTTGTAACCCCGTATCCAGATAGCGCTGCTAAACACCTGCATCGCGCTCAGAGCCGAGGAAGAACAGTAACTACACTCGCACTTGTCGTGGAAGAGCGAGCGTGCATTACTCAGGCCGTTTGTTGTATTTGTCCGAAGTCTGACAATTGTTCACGTATTTCGCTATTTTTAAGATGTTTGCCATGCTATATGTCGCATTCCTCTGTTATCCGGCCATGCCAGATGCAACGTCCGATGAGTGAAGGCGCTCAGTGCGACCAATACGCCGACGCAAAATTTTCTTCTGAAATGCGCATAAATACGATTGCGTGCATCGATTCCGATTTGATCGATTGGTATCTGGCTGAATTGGACGATCAACTCGGCAGACAGCTCGATGCCATCCTCCACCACTGCGCATTTCAGACACTCGAATCGACGTGGCGCGGCCTGCAATTCCTGGTGGACCGGACTGATTTTCGACAAAACGTCAAAATCGAAGTGCTTGATGTCTCGAAAGAAGCGCTGCGTCAAGACTTCGAAGATGCACCGGACATCATCCAGAGTGGCCTGTTCCGGCTGACATACGTCGGCGAATACGACATGCCGGGCGGGCAGCCCATCGCCGCGATCGTCTCGGCCTTTGAATTCGATCACGGCGGCCCGGACATCGCACTATTGCGCAATATCTCGAAAGTCGCGGCCGCGGCCCATATGCCGTTCATCGGCGCCGTCTCGCCTGCGTTCTTCGGGAAAACCACGATGGAAGCCGTCGCAGGCATCCGCGATCTGCCGAGCTGGTTCGAGCGAGCCGAATACCTGAAGTGGAAGGGCTTCCGCGAAACTGAGGACGCACGCTACATCGCGCTCACAATGCCGCGATTCCTTGCACGTTTGCCGTACGGATTCGATACGACGCCCGTGCGCGCATTCAATTACACCGAGAATGTCAGGGAATCTGGTCGCAGCGCATATCTGTGGACAAGCGCGGCGTTCGCTTTTGCGGTCAATATCGTGCGCAGCTTCGTACGAAACGGTTGGTGTGTGCAGATTCGCGGCCCGCAAGCGGGTGGCGTCATCAATGACATTCCCGCGCATCGGTACAACCTCGGCGCCGGGCAACTGGGTAAGATTTCCACCGACGCATTGATTTCAGAAACTCGCGAGAATGAATTTGCCGATATCGGCCTAATTCCCCTTTCGTATACCCGTAATCACGATCAAACGTGTTTCTTCTCGGCGCATTCAACGCAACGGCCGCGATCTTACGATGCACGCGACGCCTCCGCGAATAGCCGGATCAATGCCCGCTTACCGTACATCTTCTTGCTGTCACGGATCGCGCATTACCTGAAGCTCATCCAGCGCGAAAACATCGGCACAACGCGCGATAGCCGATTGCTGGAGCTCGAGCTGAATACCTGGATTAAATCGCTTGTCACGGAAATGACCGATCCCGGCGATGAACTTCAGGCGGCACACCCGCTGCGGCAGGCCAAGGTCACGGTCGAGGACATCGAGGACAACCCGGGGTTCTTCCGCATCAAGCTATTCATCGTCCCGCATTTTCAGATCGAGGGCGTCGACATCAACCTCTCCCTGGTTTCGCAGATGCCGAAAGCGAAACATTGAACGCGTTCCGTCGCGCACCTCTACACCGCTACTTCCATTCCAGAACAACCAACAAGATGAAGATAACCAGACCGCTGTGGGCCAAGGGGATTTTCATGACGCCGCAGCACTTCCAGCAGCAGGCGATATGGGAACAATACGTCCATGACCGTGTAGCACGTATCGCGAGCCCCGACGCTTGGGGTGCCGTCAACGTTGCGCTCGACAGCGAAGCACTGAGCGTCAATCGACTGCAGTGCACGGCGCTCGGGCTGCGCCTGCCGGACGGTACGCTGATCGATAGTGAAACGGCCGACTGGCTTCCTGCGGCACGCAGTCTCGACGACGTGCCGACAACGGTCGACAGTGTGACCGTGCTTGCTGGTGTAGCACTGATGGACGCTCAGGGCGGCAACTGCGTCGAACCCGGCGAAAAGCCTGCGCGGCCGCGGCGCGTGACCCGCGAATACAAGCACGTTGCCGATCTGAACGGCGACGGACAGGAAGAAATCAGTGTCGAGCGCAACGTGGTAGCCCTTCTGTTCGACTTCGAGCAGGCCGGAGACTACGTCACCTGTCCGATCGCGCGGCTCGTGCGCACGCCACAAGGGCGGTTCGAACAGGACAAGAGCTTCGTCCCGCCGTGCCTGTTCCTGTCGGCGAGCGATCGCCTCGTGCATCGCGCGCAGCGCATCTCCGAAATCCTGTCTGCCAAGAGCGCCAGCCTTGCGGTGCGCCGCAAAGAGCGCTCGGATCAGATCGCCGATTTCGCCGTGTCCGACGTGGCGCTCTTCTGGCTGTTACATAGCGTGAATAGCACCTGGCCCGAACTCGCCCGTCTCGTACAGGCGCCGGACCAGCATCCGGAACGGCTCTACGCCGTGCTCGCCCGCTTGGCCGGCTCACTGCTGACGTTCTCTACGACCGAGTCGCTCCAGGCGATTCCGCTATACGATCACCACGCGCCGGAGCCGATGTTTGCCGAGCTCGAATCGCTGATCAGAACACTGCTCGACGCCGTGATTCCGTCCCGAGTCGTGCCGATTGCACTCGAGCGCGTGCGCGCGACCACATGGCTCGGCCGAATCAACGACGAGCGGCTGACGGAAGGCGCTGAATACTATCTGTCGGTTCAGGCCGCCATGCCCGCACACGCCCTCATCGAGCACCTGCCGCGCCTCTGCAAGGTCGGCGCACCGGACGAAGTCGAGCAGATCGTCAATTCCGCACTGCTCGGCATCGCACTGCGACCGATGTCGCGCCTGCCTGCCGCGATTCCCGTGCGGATAGAAAACCAGTACTTCGCGCTGGACAGCAACGATGCCGCGTTCAAGCGGATGATCGACGCGCATGCCTGCCAGATCTACGTGCCGGCGTCGATTCCTGAAGCGTCGCTCGAGCTGTATGCGGTATTGCCGTCATGAGTGCGGTGACGATGGCAGATTCGCCCCTGCTCCCGGTTGCGTTACGCGACACGGCACGCACGGTCACCGCACTGGCCGAAGAGCCGCTTTCGTTCGACGCGCTTCGAGGCCAATGCAACACGCAGATCGACCAACTGCGCTCCGATCTGGGCTTGCGAGGCCTCCCGGATCACGGGATCAACGATGCGGTCTACGCGCTGTGCGCGCTGCTCGACGAGGCCGCATTGAAGCACCTCACGGGAGAAGCTCGCGAAAGCTGGGAGAAGCGGCCGCTCCAGGAGGAACGTTTCTCGAGAAACGATGCCGGCGAGGAATTGGTACGACGCATCGAGGATCGCTTGCTCGAGCCACGGTCGCCGCGGGTGCTACTTGCGATATTCGCCGCGGTGCTGTCGCTTGGCTTCACCGGACGGTTTGCGATGGACGGGAGTACAGCGCGTGCGGCGCTTATTCGCACCCTCGACGAACGACTCGGGCGCACGACCGCAGCGGAGGACAACCACGCAGCGCCTGCTTCGATCGTGGTGAACCGCACCAACGCCCGCCCGCTGCGCATTTCTCCGCTGACTTGGGTGGTCGCCTCGTGCGTCGCCGTCGGCGTCGCCTGGTTCATGGTCGATCGATGGTTCATCGCGTCGATTGCGCAGATCGCGCAATAAAGGAACTCCACGATGTGGGTAGGACCTGGCTTATTCGAGCGGATTACCGGGCACTTCGCTGACGGCTCTGGCGTGGACGACTTCGCGTCAGAAGTGCAGGTTTTCCTGTCGGTGCGCGACAACATCGAGCGCATCCTGAATAGTCGGCGCGGGTCTCTCGCGCACCTTCCGGACTACGGCCTAGACGACCTGTCGGAGATCTATCGGCATCTGCCGTCCTCGGCGCACAAGCTGCGGCGCGCGATCGAGGCGACCCTGCTCGCTTACGAACCGCGTCTGAAGCGAATAGAAATCGAAATTCATCCGCCCGAGCCTGGTATGTTGATCAGCTTCACGATGGCCTGTCATTTGCATCAGGCAGGGCTCGTGCGCTTCGGCACGAACTTCATGCCGGACGGCAAAACCCGACTGCGCATGCTGCAGGCAGCGCTCGACCGATACTGAAATAGCGTCGAATACGCGTTACATGAGCGCGATCATGATCGGCGACCTTGCATCACGCTGCACGCCAACCGGTCCACGCTCGACGACGGCGTGCCGCTCGCGGCGTAGATGGATCCGGCGTCGTGTACCGGCCTTAGTCATAATCGGCAGCGCTTCGCGTATCCACTCGCCGCAGGATGCAAGCCGCCCACGAAAAACGCGCGGCATCCACCACAGGTGCCCATCCGGCGAGACGATCAGAACCGGCGTCGCAAACCGAGTGACGCAATGAGCTGGTTCGCGCCGGACGCCCGTGAAAAATTGGCGATCTGCGCGCCACGGATACCTGTTCCGGCCAGTTGATTGGCCCGTTGATAGACCGCCTCGGCGTAGATGTCCGTCGTCGGCGAGAGGAAGTAGGTGTTGACGATGCCGACCTGATGCCACTTCGGATAACGAACGCCCGCCGGCGTCGCGAAGCGCCCCGCGGTAAACGTATAACCGGCCGAAACGTCCCAGTTCTGCAGCACGCTGTAGCGCACGTTCACCTCGACGTTCTGAAACCGCACATCGTCGCCCGGCAGGCTGACCGCCGTGTCCACGACGTCGTTGATCGACGTGGCGTGATCGAGGCGCGTCTCGCTGAGCACGAAGCCGGCCGCACCGTTGCCGAAATGAAGCAGCCCACCCGCGGCCCAGGTGCGCTGGCGCGCCGCGTTGAATGGTGCGCCGGCCGGTGCCGCGCCGTTCACGTTGGCACTGGAGAGGTTCGATGCGTTGTTGAACTGCACATAGCCCGCGCCCAGATCGAGATTGCCGTATTGATACGACGCGCCGAGGCTATACGCGCGGTTGTCGTCGAAGCCGCCGGCCCGGTTCGAAAAGCCATACAGCACACCCAGCTTGAGGCCGCCCAGCAGCGGGCTCACGTACTTGACCGAGTTGTTGATGCGCGTCCAGTTGTCGAGGTTGTCGTTGTCGAAGACGTGCGCGAACGCCGTGCCGCCATATCGCGTCCCTCCCAGGGAAAACGGTTCGACGAACTGCACGACCTCGTCGAACTGGCGCCCCGCAATCAGCGAGCCGAGCTGTTGCGATTGCAACGCAACCCAGGACTGGAATCCGAACAGCCGGCCCTGCTGCGAAGCCGTGCCCGTCATCGGCGCAAAGCCGTTCGCCAGCATGAACGCCGCGTTCAGATCTCCCCCGAGGTCTTCCCTGCCCGACAGGATCCAGCGGCTACCGTTGATGTCCCCGCTCTTTGCCTGCCACGCGCTCTGATGCCCGTGGGTATTGCCGCTATCGTTCACGTACGCAATGCCCGCGTCGATGATCCCCGACAGCTGGACGGCGCTCTGCGCCTGCGTCGCGGAACTTGTCGTCGCCAACAACGCGCCCGCGAATGCAATGGTATGGCTCGTTCTGAAAAGTGCTGCTTGCGTCATCTTCCTCTGCCTGCCTTCCGGTCACCGTCAATTCGGGTTACGAATTAGTAAATACGAATTCATGCTTGAACGATTCTGTCACTGGCCACGCAGCACGGCTGCGGCAAGCAAGATTGCCAGTCGGCAAATATTCGCGACGACGCACGTTTCGATATAGTGCAAAAGCTGGAAGAGTCCTTTGTCGCGTGCATCAAACGCATCGGTGTCCATACGGTGCAAGCCGCAGCTCTCGATCCGCTTTTTATCTATATGGATTTCCAGATTTCTCGTTTGACAGCGTCATCGATTCAGGGCGGCAGATTCGCCGGGGGCGTGCCTCACGTCGCGTTGCACGGTGCGCTGTGAGAGAAACCGACGGGCCTGCGCATCGTGGCGGGATTCGTTGGACCGCGCCGATCACCGTCGGCACGCATGGATCGACGCGGCACATACCGGCACCGCTGCGTGGGCCGGCTAATCGCGGCGGCCACGGCCGACGAGCAGTGCCGCCGTGCGGCTCACGGAAACGCAGCTGATCGTCGGCACGACCCGTCGGTCTTGTCGCTCGTCAGCGTACCGTCAGATGCTCGCCGCCGCGAGAATGGGCTGCAATGGCGGCCGATGTGATCGACCGCCGCGCATCGGACCGTTCCACTCATTCGCCACGTTAGCGACACCGGTAGAATCGGCTCGCGCGCGCGACGGATTCGCAATCGGAACAGCGCGTCACGATCCATGCCGCGCAACGCGCCGATCTTTGCTCCGTCGCTAACCGTTCGTCAGCGTCCGCCGGATGCCGATTGCCGGAACGATGCGCCATGCGCGGTATCCGGCAGCCTGTCGCGACCGGTCAGTCGCGAGCGGAAGGTGCCGGCCGGCGACGAGGTCCGGTACAGGCCGCGCTTTTTCAACTCCGGCACGACCAGTTCGGCGAAATCGTCGAGCGTACCGGGACTGATCAGCGGATTGAGCATGTAGCCGCTCGTGGTCGACTGTCGCGCATGTTCGGCGATCTGGTCGGCGACTTCGTCCGGTGAACCGACGAGGATGAGGTCGGTGCCGCGCGTGACGCTCGCAAACTTGCGTCGCACGTCGCCGGCAGTGAGCGGCTTGCCGCTTCCGTCTGCGCGCACCACGTAGGACGTGAGCCCTTCCGTCTGCGTCGTCAGCGGTTCGTCGTCGGCATAGCGGTCGATGTCGATGCCGGTGTCGCCCGCATAGCTGACGAGTTGCGCATGCTGGTGATAGTGCTGCTGCAGCGAATGATATTTCTCCTTCGCCTCGCTCGACGAACGCGCGGTCACGATCCGCAGCACGGTCAGCGAATTCACGTCGTCCGCAGCACGGCCGCGTTCCGTCGCGAGCCGCCGAATCTCGTCGAGGCCCGCACGAATCTCGTGCGGATTCGACTTCGCGACGAACACCACCTCCGCGTGCTTCGCGGCGAATTCCCGTCCGCGCCCCGACCAGCCGGCCTGAATCAGCACGGGCGAGCGCTGCGGCGACGGCGCACAGACGTGCGGCCCGTGCACGCGATAGTGCACGCCTTCGTGCGCGATCGGCCGCACGCGGTCGCCGCGCGCGTAGCACGGCGCGTGCTTGTCGGCGACGACCGCGTCGTCGGCCCAACTCCCTTCCCACAGCTTGTACACGACGTCGAGAAACTCCTCGGCGCGCGCGTAGCGTTCGTCGTGGCCAATCATCCGGTCGAGCCCGAAGTTGCGCGCCGCACTGGTCAGGTACGACGTCACGATGTTCCAGCCGATCCGGCCGTTGCTGAGATGGTCGAGTGTGCTGAAGCGGCGCGCGAGCGCGAACGGGTGCTCATAGGTCGTGCTCGCGGTCACGCCGAACGCGAGCCGCTCAGTCTGCGCGACGAGCGCCGGAATGAGCATCATCGGATCGTTCGCGGGCGCCTCGACCGCCCATCGCAGTGCCGCGTCGGCCGATCCGCCATAAACGTCGTACAGGCCGAGCACGTCCGCGAAGAACAGCATGTCGAGATCCGCCTGCTCGGCCGTACGCGCGAGGTCCGACCAGTACGCGAGCGTATTGGCGCGCAGCCGCTCGTCGGCCGGATGGGTCCACAGGCTCGGCGCGCCACCGCAGCCGACACTGGCTTGCTCATACAGGGAAAACAACAAGGGGCGAGGATCGGACATCGTGTAGTTCGCTATCAAGACAGGAATCAATTGGGCGCCGCCCACGCGCCGGATGACGGGCGGCGGCGCTGGACCGGCATTCCGGGTTCGGGCGCACGCGCCAGATGGCGATTGACGCGCTTCTCGAGACGAGCAGCGGGAAAAGTGAGCAGCCCGACCAGCACGACATAGACGATCGCCGCGCCGGCCAGCGGTTCGTACACGCGCAGCGTCTCGAAGCGCAGCGTATTGGCCGTCCCCATCACGTCGAACACGGTGACGGTCGACGCAAGAACGGTCGATTTCAGCAGCAGGATCGCCTCGCCGGTGAGCGCCGGTAGCGCGAGTCGCCAAGCACGTGGGCCGACGATCCGGCGCAGCACCTGCAGGCGCGTCATCCCGTATGCGTGACCGGCCTCGATCTCGCCGGCCGGCACGCCGGCAATCGCGCCGCGCAGGATCGTCGCCACATACGCGCTCTCGTTCACGCTCAACGCGACGATCGCGTACCAGAACGCGTCGCGCAGCAGCGGCGACGCCCAACTGTCGCGCATCCATTCGCGCGGCACGATCTGGCCGAATCCGTAATACAACAGGTAGAGCTGGACGAGCAGCGGCGTGCCGCGAATCAGCATGAGCCAGCCGCGTGCAGACCAGCGCAGCGGCGTATGGCGGGCGCCGGCCGCAAGCGCGAGCGGTACCCCGAGCAGCACGCTGGCCGAGCCGGACACGAGCGTCAGCGCGAGCGTCGTCGGCACTGCGGCGAGCAGCTTCGGCATCACCGTATCGAGCAGGAACGGCAGCGAGAAAATCATGCGGTTGCGCGCCTCGTCCCACGATTCGCATGCCGCTCGAGCGCTGCGAAGACGCCAGTCGACGCGATGCTGAGCAGCAGGAACAGCGCGGCCGTGACCAGATAGAAGAATACGTAGTGTCGCGTCGCGCCGGCCGCGAGCTGGCTCGCCTTCAGGAGATCCGTGAACGAGCCGAGCACACTGATGAACGACGCATCCTTGGTCGCGTTCAGCCACACGTTGCCGACGCCCGGCAATGCGAGCCGCGCAGCAGCCGGAAGGCGGATGCGCGTCAGTGTCTGCCACGGCGTCATCCCGTACGCGTGCGCGGCCTCGACCTGACCGACCGGGACGTTGACGAGGGCCGCACGGAAAATGTCGGTCAGATACGCACCCTGAATGAATCCAAGCGATAAAGCGGCGACGACGAACGGATCGAATGCGAAGCCGTCGGACACGATCCCGCTGTCGCGGAGCGCACGCTCGACGGCCGGCGCCACCACATAGAATGCGAGCAGCAGGCACAACAGCTCGGGCAGCGCGCGCACGAGCGTCGTATAGAGCCGCGCGAGCCATGCCAGCGATGCGTGCCGCGACAGTTTGCCCAGCGCGCCGGCAACGCCGAGCAGCGCTCCGGTGCAGAACGACGCTGCCGCGACGCCGGCCGTCAACGCGAACGCACTGGCGAACATGCGGCCATAACCGCCGTCGCCGAATGCGAGCAGTGCAAGTAGTGAATCGTCGGCGGCCATCGGCGTCAGCGGCCCTTCTCGATCGAGCCCTTCAGGTTCGGATAGCGGGCGGTGATCGCATCCCACGTGCCGTCCTGCTGCAGTTGCGCGATCACGGTCGACAGCTTGTCGCGCAGTGCATCGCCGCGACGCAGGCCCGCGCCGATGCCGAGGCCCAGCACCGGATTGTCCGCGCATGTGGCCTTGATCTCGAAGTCCTTGCCGTCGCGCGACGCGAGGAACGCCGTAAACAGTCCCTTGCCTTCCTGCACGTAGTCGACGCGGCCGGACACCAGATCCGCGAGCGCGTTGTCGAACTTGTCGAACGCCTTGATCTGCGCGTCCTGCTTGAAGCGGGCATCGAGGAACGCCGAGAAGTTCGTACCGGCCTCGACGCCGATCACGCGTCCCTTGAAAGTCGCGGGCACCGCGCAGTCGACGCGACGCCGGTCGCTTTTCGCGCCGACGAACACCGTCGGCGATTCGTAATATGCACGACTGAAATCGATCGCTTTCTGCCGCTCGCCGGTGATCGTCATCGACGACCAGATCACGTCGATCTTACGGTTCTGCAATGCGGGAATCAGACCGTCCCACGCAATGTCGGTCAGCTCGCACCGAACGTTCAGTTTGCCGCAGGCGGCATCGAGCAGGTCGATCTCCCAGCCTTTCCACTTGCCGGCAGCGTCCTTCGAAAAGAACGGCGGATACGACTCGGCATCGATGCCGACGCGCAGCGTCGGCTGGGCTGCATGGGAAACCGGCACGAGGCCGAGCACGAACAGCGCGGCCGCGGCACGGCGGACCGGAGAGAGCATCGAACGATTCATGTGGCGAATTTCTAGAAAAACGTCGGAACAACCGGCGCCGCAGCCGGCACGAGGCGAGACTGTAATGCGTGCCGACGCGTGTACCAAATGGTTATTTTTTCGATGAATATCTGTTCGGACGATATGTGGCGAGTCGAGCATCGCGCGGGGGCTACGAGCAAGCCGTTCGGCGCTGCGCCGACACCGTCGGCAGTGGCCGTTGAACGTCGGCAGAAAGCCCGCTCGGCCGGCACCCACCGCAACTTCCTGGATCTTCACGTTGCCCACGACCGCGCCGTTCGACACCGCCTCGCCAATAGCAGCCGTGTTCGATCACCGCCGGCCCCGTCCCGCCGTTCATCATCGTGTTGCAACGTCAGCAACTCATTTGACGAGCGAATACAGCAGGGTCCCTGAAAACAGCACCAGTACCATCGATGAAAAGCGAAGCACGGCAGTGACATGGTGTGAGCCGGACGCCAGCATGCGCGTTGCGCGCCCCAGGCTGGCCCATCCGGTCCCAACCGGTATGAGCACGAGCAGAAACACGCCGAATGCCTGGGCCGCGCTGCTCGAATCGTGAAACGTCTGCCATGGAAACGCCGTGCTTGCGAGCAGAAAGGCTTTCGGATTCAGCAAGGTGGCGACGAGCAGGTTCCGCCACGTCACCGCTTTCGCACGTTGATCTTCCTCCAGCCTGCCTCGCGTCCACATCTTGGCGGCCAACAGCAGCAGGTACGACGAACAGGCGAGCTTGATCACGCTCAGGACGTGAGGATGCTGCGCCGCGAACGCCAGCAGCGAAACGCCCCAGACGGAAATGGCGATGACGTACCCGGCCGCTTCCGCAAGCACGAGCGGCAGCGTGCGCGCCAGGCCCACGCTGATTCCCGACGAAAACAACAGCGTGTTGGTCGGCCCCGGAACGATCAATACCAGGATCGTGTAGAAGCACATCGTCATCAATTGATGGGAGTTCAACGTAGCCTCGCCCGCGATAGTGACCGGTCTTTCAGCGTCGCTCGCCCTGCAGCGAAGCCAGATACGGCGACGCGTCGGCTTGCTCACTGAACTCGAAATTCGTCGCCTCCAGTGCACCGTACAGGCGGGCCGAATCCGCCTCGCCGCAGCGAATGCCGATCAGTACGCGCCCGTAGTCGAACCCTTCGTTACGATAGTGAAACAGGCTGATGTCCCACGCATCGTCGAGCTTGCGCAGAAACTCCAGCAAGGCGCCGCGGCGCTCGGGGAACATCACCTGAAAGAGCTTCTCGTCGTCGATGCGGAACGCCTCCGCGCCGACGAGCTGATGACCATGCGTGCGCCAAAGCGTACTCCCGCCGAGATCGGTGGCCCGGTATCCGGCCGCCGCCAGATCCTGTACGATCTTGCGCGCGCCCTCGGCTCCCGGCGTCCGCACGCCGACGAAAACCTGCGCGTCGCCGCCCGTTGCGCGGCGATAGTCGAACGCGGTCACGACACAATCGCCGAGTTGCTCGATGAGCGCGCGAAAGCTCCCGGGACGCTCGGCGATCGAAACAGCGAAGCGCGCCTCACGGTTTTCGCCGAGCGTCGAACGCTCGGCGATGTAGCGCAGCTGATCGAAATTCATGTTGGCCCCGGATGCAATCGCGACCAGCGTCCCGCCCTTCTGCTCGCGTCGTTGCCACGCCTTCAATCCGGCGAGCGCCAGAGCGCCCGACGGCTCGAGAATCGAGCGCGTATCGACGAAGACGTCCTTGATCGCTGCGCAAACCTCGTCGTTGTCGACGCGCACGACGCCGTCGAGATACTGCCTGCACAGCTCGAAGCTGTGGGCGCCGACCTGACGCACCGCCACGCCGTCGCAGAATCGGCCAACGTGCGCGAGCCGCACCGGCGCGCCGCCCTCGAGCGCCTGATACATGCTGTCGGCGTCGCTCGGCTCCACACCGAAAATCCTGATCTGCGGCTTCACGCGCTTGACGTACGCGCAAATGCCGGCGGCCAGCCCTCCTCCGCCGACCGGCACGAAAATCGCATCGAGTTGGGTCGTCTGCTGGAGAATTTCCATCCCGACGGTCCCCTGGCCGGCAATCACGTGAGGATGATCGAACGGCGGCACGAAGGTGCTGTCGCGCTCGCGCGCATCGGCCAGCGCGGCATCGCAGGCATCGTCGAAATTGTCGCCGTACAGCACGACCTCGGCGCCATAGCGGGCGACGGCCTGGACCTTGATGTCGGGTGTGGTGTGCGGCATGAACACGCGCGCGCGGCACCCGAGCGTGTGTGCCGCGAGCGCCACGCCCTGCGCATGATTGCCGGCGGAGGCCGTCACCACCCCGCGGGCGAGCGCCTCCGCGGACAGCCGCGCCATCAGCGTATAGGCGCCCCGGACCTTGAAGCTGAAGCTCGGCTGCATGTCTTCCCGCTTGAGCAAGACGCGACTGCCCAGGCGTTCGGACAGCCGCGACAGGGATTCGAGCGGGGTCTTGACGGCCACGTCGTAGACGGGAGCGTTCAGGATACTGGTCAGATAATTGAAGTCTTCGTGCATGGTGTGATCGGACGTGAACTGAATCGCGGCCGCCTCAATGTGCGTCGCGCTCGGCCACCGCCGCCGACCACGGGGACGAGACGAAGGCGCCCCCGGTCAGCTGGCGGGTTTGGCCATCGCGCAGGACGACGTTGGGGCAACCGAACAGATTGGGTGCGACGAGATTGGCGGCCCGCCTGACTTCGTGAGCCGCTCCGATGGCCTGCGCAACCGATGCGTCGAAGCGATCGTCGATCGTGACCCACGGGTCGCCGCTCGCATCGAGACGCGGGAAGTGAATCGCGTCCTCGATCGACATGCCGCAATCGACCAGATACGCGACGAGTTGCATGACGGCCGGCATTATCCGTCGGCCGCCCGACGCACCGAGCGCCAGTACGTCTCCGGTCGCGCGCTTGACCACCGTCGGGCACATGTTCGACAGCGGCACGGCGCCCGGCATGATCGAGTTGGCCTTTCCCGGTCGCGGATCGAACCACATGACGGCGTTGTTCATGACGATCCCCGTTTGCGGCAACGTCACCTTGGAGCCGAACATCGACAACAGCGTCTGGGTCAGCGCGACCGCGTTGCCGTGTCGATCGACGACACTGATATGCGTCGTGCACGTCCCGCGTCGCGCATCGTCGCCCGGCGCCGCGCCGCCGATCCGCTCGGCATAGGTCTGCGTCAGCGCGTCGGCGATGCGCGAGAAGAATCGCGCGTCCGGACGTGCCGTCCCGTCGGCGTCCGCTTGCCGCGCGAACAGGGACAGCGCGCGCGTCAGCGCCGGTCCTGCCGTGAGCGCCGATGAGGTCAGGATGGATGCATCGCGGTAGCGCAGCGCTTCGATCGGCGTGATTTCGGCCCGATACGCGGCGAGATCGTCGAAGCTCAGACGCGACCCCACGGTTGCGAAATCGGCGGCGATTCGGTGAGCGAGCGCACCACGATAGAAATCGTCGCCGCCGCGCTCGGCAATCGCCTCCAGCGTGGCCGCCTGATCCTCCAGCACGATCGGCGACGCCGCGCCCGCCCAGTCCGACGCAGGCGCGTGTCCGTCCCGCAGATAGCATGCACTGCTTCCCGGATAACGTGCGAGCCCCGCGGCAACGGACGCGATCTTCAAGGTCAAGTACCAATCGATTTCGAGTCCTTCCCGCGCGCAACGAACCGCCGGCTCCACCAGCCGCCGCCACGGCAACGAGCCGCATTCGCGATGTGCCAGCGTCATGCCGGCGACCTGCCCCGGAACGCCGATCGAGAACGGACCTTCCAGATTGCGGTCGTCGACGACCGCGGGCCACCCGAACATGCCCCGCGCCGGTTCTCCGGTCAGGCGATAGTCGTCGGCTTCGAGCGCCAACGGCGCTCTCGCTGCGAAGTCGATGCTGAATGCAGTTCGGCCGGCCGGCGCAACGACCATATGCCCGACGCCGCCCAACCCGCTTTGCCACGGTTCGAGCACGCCGATCGCGAAACTCGCGGCTATCGCGGCATCGACCGCGTTGCCGCCGTCCTCCAGCACCGCCGCGCCGATGCTCGATGCCTTGTAGTGCTGGCTCACGACGATGCCGCCCGATGCGGAAATCGCGGCCTTGCGGATCTGCCAATTTTCTAGATGCGTCACTTCATCCCTCTGTCGTGATCGGGCGCACACGCATGGCGTGCCGGCGCAACGGATTCGCCGTGACGAAGCGCCAG
Source organism: Burkholderia sp. WP42 (assembly GCF_000745665.1). Classification (NCBI taxonomy): domain Bacteria; kingdom Pseudomonadati; phylum Pseudomonadota; class Betaproteobacteria; order Burkholderiales; family Burkholderiaceae; genus Burkholderia; species Burkholderia sp. WP42. The sequence goes on from NZ_KN050724.1 coordinate 235,418, forward strand.
CGAATGCTGGACGATCGCAGCCAGGTGATCCAGTACGGCTTGCATTGCCGAATGGATAAAAAAATGTCCGCCGTCGAAACGACGTATCGAAAACTCCGTCGACGTGAAGGCGTGCCACGCCAGCGCATCCGCTTCCGATACCAGCCCGTCGTCCGCGCCGGTCAGCACGTGGACCGGTATGCGCAGATCGTGCGGCGTGCTGCGCCAGGTTTCCCGGCACTGCAGGTCGGCGCGAATCGTCGGCATGAATGTATCGAGGAAATCCCTGCGCTCGCGCGCAATGGGCGGCAGCCCGTCGAGATGGATCAACGCTTCGATCAGCGCGTCGCGCGGCAGCAAATGCAGCACGTGCTCACGCCGAATCGGCAGGTGCGGCGCGGCACATGCCGACGCGACGAGGGCGATCGGAGGCCGCCCGAGCTCGGCCAGCCGACGTGCCAGCTCAGCCGCCACGACGGCCCCCATGCTGTGGCCGAACAACGCGAACGGCGCAGGCGGACAGTCGCCGACCATGCGAACCAGCTCGTCGACCACGGCATCCATATGCGTCAGCGCCGGTTCGGCAAATCGGCTGCCGCGCCCGGGCAATTCGATCGCACAGACTTCGAGGCTCGCGGGCAGCGCGTGTCGCCAGCCGGCGAAGATCGAGGCACTGCCGCCCGCGTAGGGCAGACAGAAAATCCGGGCGTCCGCGTGCCCGTCGGTGGGAAAGGACACGATACCGCGGGGAAGCCGCGTGGTTTCGGGCATGACGGGCATATCCGCGCGCGCCTATTTCCAGAACAGCAACGGCACGCATGCGAGCAGCAGCAGCGCCATCGTGCGGTTATAGATCACGCGCGCACGATCGGTATGCAGCAGCTTCTGCATCCCGACGCCGAGCGCGGCCCACACGGACACGGCCGGAAAATTGATCGCCACCATCAATATGCAGATTCCGATTACCGATGAAATGAAGCCCTGACCGTCGACCGAGAACAGAATGATCAGGTTCGCGGCCATCAGCCAGGTTTTCGGATTGACGAACTGGAACGTCGCGGCCTGAACGAACGAAAAGGGCTTCGTTTGCGCGTCCTTGGCCGCGGGCCGCCCGGCGTTCGCGATCTTGAACGCGAGGTATGCCAGATAGAGCGCGCCAACCACGAACAACGCCAGTCTTGCCGCCGGATATTCGGTGAACACGACCCCGAGCCCGGTCGCACTCAGCGCGACCAGAACGGTTGCGCCCACCGTAATGCCCAGCAAATGCGGTAACGTGCGCACGAATCCGAAGTTCGCGCCGGACGCGGCAAGCATCACGTTGTTCGGGCCAGGCGTAATCGAGAGCGCGAGAATATACGCGGCGACGGCCAGCGGCTTGAATTGTTCGATTCCTGATGCAAGAGCAAACGACATGAGGTCCCCCTGACGGACATTTCAACGGCGTTACGAAGACAGCACGCGCTGCCGGCGAATCGAGATCAGCGTGCGGTCGATCTGACGAATTTCTCGATGGCGTCGAGTTCTGCGCGCAGCACGCGATAGCTGACCGTTTTAACGGGATTGCGCAGCATCGGCATGTCGATGACGCCCTCGCCGTGCGGCTCGATCCCGAGCTTGCTTTTGACGCGCTGCGCCGAAACGTTTTCGGCAGGCGTCTCGAAGCGGATGCTCTCCAGATCGAATCGATCGAAGAAGATGCGCATGGCTGCCAGATACGACACCGGTCCGATGCCGGCGCCGCGGTATCGGGCCTGCCAGATATGGGCGTGCATCACGGCACTGCGCCCCGGGTCGAGGTGCGTCAGCTCGTGGACGCCGATCGCCTCACCCATGTGACGGATCGTCAATATCGGCGCAGGCGCGACACCGCCGCATGCCCGCCGTACCAGAATCGTCAGCAACTCGCGCATGCGTCGCTCGCTCGGCAGCTTGTCGACGTCGACGTTCATCGACTCCATCAGCGCCGGCGGCGACCGATACCAGTAGTCGAGACAAGGGCCGATGTCTTGCTCGGCGAAATCGTCGACGCGGATATCCGGCAAATGAATCCTGTTCATGATCGCGCCACAATGAAGTCGATGATCGATCGGTTTACGTCGGCCGGCTTTTCAAGGTGAAGGAAATGCCCGGCCCCGTCGACGATCTCGCGCGTGAGCGCCGCTGAAAAATATTCCGGCACGCCGTCACCGGAAAATGCTTCGAGACGCCCTTCGCGATCGTGAGTGCCGTGCATCAGGAGCGTCGGCACGGTGACCGGCCCGGCGGCGATGCGGGCCTGCTGTTCACGACGCTCCGGGTCGCGCAGCGCGACATGGCGACAGCGGTATTGCGCGAGCGCCGCGTCGAGCACGCCTGGCTGGCGAAACGTGGTCTTGACCGCGTCGATGATGTCCCGCGGCACGTCCCAGTTGCGCGAAGCATCGCGCCACCACGCCTCGATGAACGCGAAATCGTCGTGGGCCAGCACCTGCTCGGCCGACGGCGACTGAAAGAAGAACGTGTGCCAGATGCCTTTCAGGTAGTCGTAGTGCAGCCGCTGCGCCGCGTCGGGACGGCTCCATCCGAGCGCCACCAGCTTCGTGACGCGCTCCGGAAACAGAATGGCCGCCGCAATGGACGCCTGTGCGCCCCAGTCGTGCCCGACCAGGATCGCCTGTTCGACACCCAGCGCGTCGATCAACGCGCGCAGGTCATGCGCCATGTAGCAGGTGTGGTACTGATCCGCCGGGGCGGTGCCGGACGGCGCGTAGCCGCGCAGGTACGGTGCGACGGCCGTGAAACCCGCGTGCGCCAGCTCGGCGAGCAAAGGCAGGAACGAGCGCGCATGGTCCGGAAAGCCGTGCGAGCAGATGACCAGCGGACCGCTGCCTTGCCGCAGATAATGAATCTCGATGCCGTTCGCGTCGATCGCGCCGCGCGTTACGTCCATCGGGTTCGACAAGCAGGCTGCGTGACTCATGCGACGTTGCTCAGCCGTTGTTCGACGACCGCGGCGAAACCGTCGACCGTCGAATGATTCATGAAGTCCAGCAACGACACTTCGATACCGCACGCCTGCTCGACCTTCGTGACCAGCACCGCCGCGGCCAGCGACCCGCCGCCGAGCACGAAGAAGTCCGCATCGGCCGCGACGTGCTCGACGCCGAGCGCTTCGGAAAACAGGCGCTTCACGAGTGCCCTGGTTGTCTGCATGTCCACTCCATCACGTGAATCGGATCGCCACCGCCGTCGCCGCGCGCGCGGCGACGATCCGGATATCGCTGGTATCGGGCCGTCGGCCGTCAGCCGCGGTCGTCGAAAGCAAACGCCCGCCCTCGCGCATTGCTGAGCGCGCGCCGGTTGTGACCGTAATGGTCCTCACCCGAGACCAGCACGACGCCATACTTGTCGAGCGAAATGGCGCTGCCGTACTCCTCGACGACGTTCGTATCCGGATACACCTTCACGCCGGTCGGAACGTAGCGGCTCGCGTAGCCGAGCCGCGTCACGTCGGCCGTCGAATTCGGAAACGACGAATGCATCAGCGTGGACCAGAAGATCACGCACTCGCCGGCCTGCATCGTGATCGACACCGCCTGCGACTCATCCGGCTTCCACGACGGATCCTTCTGAAGGGAGCGGTAGTCGTAACCGAAAAACCCGCGCTTGATCCCGTCCTTCTCCTGGGTATTGATCTTCGAAGCGTCGTAGGCCATCTTCTTCGACTCGTCGTAGAACATTTCCTCGTGCGTGCCGGGAATGAAGCGCAGACAGCCGTTCTCCTCGGTCGCATCGGTGAACGCGGTCCAGGCGGTAATCGCCCCGCCGAAACGGCTTTCGCCGGGCCAGACTATCTGCGGCGCGCCCGATGCATGCGCGAACGTATCGGCCTGATGCCAGTCCGTCCCCTCGTCGCCCGGGTACTTCGGAAACATCTCCGATCGCCAGCACAACAGGTCCGGCCCGAGCATGCTCGCGACGCGATCGACGATCTCGCGCCGGCCGATGTGCTCGCTGAGCAGGTTCACGTCGAGGTGACGATCGTAATTGGCGATCGGGCTCGTCGCCGGCAGATCGTAGATGGCGTGTTCCCTGTCGAACAGCTCGGCGCGAATCGCCCTGTAGCGCTCGCGCGCCTCGTCGGGCGAGTACACGCGAAACGGCCCGAAAAAGCCCTGTGCACGGAATCGGGCAAGTTCGTCTGGAGTCAGTGAAAACTGCGTCATGTCGATCCTCTCGGTTGAGTCGCTTTGCGCTATTTCTCTACGGCGGTTGCGGCAACGGCTGCCGCTCGATAAAGCCCGGTCCAGCCGGCCAGCGTCGGCGCTAGCATCAGCTTGGCCGTGGGTACGGTCACGCCCAGATCCTCCTCGATCTTGACTTGCAGCTCGACGATCGACAGCGAACTGGCGCCCAGGTCGAAAAAGTCGTCGTCGTCGCCGATCTCACGATCCTTCAACAACTCGGCCAGTCGTTTCCGAATGGGTTCCTTGAATTGCAGCGATTCGCTCATGTTCATCTCCGGTATTGCGGTTCTCCTGCGAACTCATCAGGCTCCGCCGGTTGACCTTGCCATTGACGGTCAACGGCAGCGCCACTTGCACTTCGATTACGTCGGGAATCATGTAGCTCGCCAGATGTCGCCCGAGGTGGCGCCGGACGGCCGCCCTGACCTCGGCGGGATCCCGCGACGACTGCACGAACGCGACGAGACGCTTTTCTCCCAGCTCGTCGCGTCCGACGTCGACGATCGCGTCCTCCACGTCGTCGGCCGTCGCGAGCACCTGCTGCACCTGTTCGACCGATACGCGATAGCCGCGTATCTTCACTTGCCTGTCGACGCGACCGATGAATTCGTAGGCGCCGTCGTGGCCTTCCCGCACGAGATCGCCCGTCCGGTAAAGCTTGCGATCCCGGTCGTGCGGATCGTCGACGAACACGGCCCTCGTTTTCTCCGGATCGTTCAGATAACCGAGCGCGAGGCCGATACCGCCCGCATAGAGCTCGCCCACCTCGCCCGGGCGTACCGGCTGCCCGCTCGCGTCGAGCACGCACACCGTGGTACCGGTGACCGGCCTGCCGATGGGCACCGTCGCGACCGGCGGTGCAGCGGCCGTCATCACATGGCAGCAGGTAAATGTCGTGTTTTCCGTCGGTCCGTATCCGTTGATCACGGTCAGCGACGGAAATGCGGCGAGCACGCGTGCGACCGCGTCGGCCTGGACCACGTCGCCGCCCGCGAGGAGCACGCGAAGTTCCGATAGCAGCGGCAGCCGATTGCGCACCACCAGATGGAACAGCGCAGCCGTCAACCACATGACCGTCACGCGCTCGTCGCGCAACAGACGGCCCAGCGCGTTCAGATCGAGCACCGGCGATTCCTCGACCACCAGCGTCGCGCCGTTGAGCAGCGCCCCCCATATTTCGAACGTCGATGCGTCGAACGTGATCGGCGCCATCTGCAGCACACGATCGTGCGGACTCAGCGCGATGTAGTTCGTCTCGACGACCAGACGGTGAACCGCTTGATGCGGCACCAGTACGCCCTTCGGCTTGCCCGTGCTGCCGGAGGTAAACATCGCGTAGGCCGGCGAGATCGGCGCCTGCGCGGGTGCGCTCGTCTGCGCACCGTCGCTCCGGTCCGGCAAGACCCCGTCGCGCCCGATCTCGACAAGCGCGATGCCGGCGAGATCCAGATCGGACCGCACCTGCGCGACGGACTCGGGCAACGTCAGTGCGACGCGCGCACCGAGTTCGCGCAATTGCTCGTTCAGCACCGAGGCCGGGCCGGCCGGATCGACCGGAACGTAGTAGGCGCCGGCCTTCAGCACGGCAATCATCGCAATCACTGCGCCGGGCGAACGCGGCAACAGCAGCACGACCGGCGAACCCGCGGTAACGCCGGATAGGGCGAGGCGCGCCGCCAACCGATCGGACAGCGCGTCAAGTTGCGCATAGGTGTACCGCGCACTTTCCGCGGCAAGCGCGGTGTGCTCGGCATGACGCCGGACCATCTGTCCGAATCGCTCGAGTATGCTCATCTCCAGTCCTGCCGGCTCGACATCAAACAGACACTCGCTTCGGGACCGACGGACCGTCCGTAGCGAACCAAGGCGTACGTCGTCATGCCGCTCCCCTGCCGCCAAGGAACTCGACGATCGAATCGTTGACCGCGTTCCTGCCACGCAGGATTTCGTAGTGGTCGCCCGGCACCACGACGTGTTGCTCGGCATTGCGCAACAACGCCGCAATGACTCGCGAGCTGGCGGCGCTCACCTGTTCGTCGCGGTCGGTCGAGATCAGCCGCGTCGGGTGCGGTACGCCGCCGGCCAACGCCATGAAATCGGTGCCGCGATACGTCAGGTAATTCAACCCGTGGCGATGCAGACGTGCAGCCGACGAGAACGGCACGAGAACCTCCTCGTCGAATTCGGTCCTGGCCGGCGCGCGCACGCGGCTCGCCGTGAGCTTCTCGCACAAGGCGGCCGCATGATTCAGGCTTTGCGCCGCCAGCGGCAACAGGCTGTCGACTTCCCGTTGAAAATTCGATTGCGGGCAGACCGTGGGGCTCAGCATGTACTCTCCGCAAACCAGCGCGAGACGATCGATGCGATGTCCCTCGATGGTTGCGGCGACGAGCGCGATGCCGGCGCCCGAGCAAAACCCGACGACGTCCGTCTTGCGCACGTCAAATGCGTCCAGCACCGAGCACATGTCCCGAACATGCGCCTCCGGCGTCATTCCGCTCTCGTGCGGCGCGAGGGGCCGATCGCACAACGAGCGCCCTTGCCAGGTGAGCACATTGAATTCGCTCGCCAACAGCGCGAACAGCGTGCGCGCGGCATCGACGCGAAGCCCGAACGGAAGTATCAACGTCAGGAACGGCCTCGTTTCAAGCCAGTCGCCATGCAGTACGCGCAGCTGCTTTCCATCGGACGCGGCAATGAACGATTCGTACATAGACAGGGTTTTCGTCGAGACTGGATGCATCTTGCGATGGACGAGCGGGCGTGATGGACGTCGACCGGACTAGTGCAGTAGTTTCCAGCCCGCCTCGTGATACACGAGGAACGTGCCGATCGTTCGGCGCAGCGACGAGCAGCGCTCGACCGCATGCAGATTGCGGCTATTGAAGACACACAGCTGACCGCTGCGTGGCCGCACCGTCAGCGCATCGACTCCGTCGAGCACGCCCAGCGTCTTGTGCTGCGCATACTCGTCGGCCCACTGGTCGAGCTGCCGACGCGATTCCGGACGGATGTTCCAGAGAACGAAGCCCGCTTCGTTCTCGGCCTTCTGTATCGTGATGAAGGCGCCCAACTGCTCGAGATTGAGCCGGAACGGCCACCGTTCGACATCGCGCCCGAAGTCGATGCAGTCGCAGTGCGGCGCGAAGCTGAACGGATCGCCTTCGAAAGGCGGATATTCGCGCTTCGTCGCCAACATGAATTGACTCCAGTTGCCGAACTGGAGCGTTTCCGCGCCCAGCTCCTTCATGAACAACTGAATGAAGCGCGTATCGCGCATCGGGATATTCGCGACGCCGGCATGGCCGAAGTACTCGGCGATATTGCTCACCAACGATTCGGGACGGGAGCGCTGAAGCTGACCGAGCGTTATCCCGGTTGCGTTCAGCGCGCGGTGGTACTGGTGGTTGCGCAAATCGGGGAAGCCGCGATCGTTCCACCATGCATCGATTTCGTCGGGGCCGACCACATCCAGCAATGCCACGGCAACTTCCCGATCCCGCACGCACTCGGCGGCCTCGCGCAGCGTCATGCGCCTGTCGACTCCATGCCCGTCGAATGTCATAAACCGGCCAGCGAATACCGTTTCCATTTCACGTTTCCAGAATGGTTGAGTGATTTTCGCGTGCCCGCGAACCGACGCGTCCTGACTCGAAAGTCAAAACCCGTCGACGCGTCGACGCCGCAAACGAAGCTTCGATTGAATTGAATCGGATAACTACGCATCGACACGGCGGTCCGATCCATGTTCGATCGTGCGATGTCGACTTCGACGAAACTCGGGCAACGACGGATGCCGTGCGCACCGGCTCGTTGCAACGAGAGTGGGCACGCCGTCTTCCGTGGTGGAAACACTCTATCCCGCACCGGCCGCGTACGTAAAGAGTGGTCGACTCGCTCGAGCTCGCCACGCCACCGGCATCGCCGCGCGATCTCAGCGTCCCTGACGCTGCACCGCTCACCCGGCCTCAAACCCATACCCAGCAAGGATCCGAAGCGCTTCGTCGGCGCTTTTGGCGAGACGGAATCCGCTCCGGCCGCACGCGTTTTTCAATCGATCCGGCTCGCGCCGCCACGCGCGGCTGAGCAACATTTCGATACTAGTGCGCAATTTTCATAAAGAAGCGGACGAGCGGCCATCGCTATGCTCTGGGCTCGACATCACGATTTGCCTTCATTCCGAGAGGAGAAAATGGCCGTTCTGTCAGAGCAAGACGATGCGCTACGAAACGACGCGTTCCTGTCGCTTTTCCCCAGAGGCGAATGTCACGGAACGTTCGGCGAGCTGATGCAGGGCGTGTTGCCGGACAATCGACATTTCCTGGTCACGTTGCCGGTCAACCTGAAGAGCGTCGTCGAGTTCGAGATCACCGGCGCCGATCGCGTTGCCGTGGATGTCGGATTCAAGACCAAGGCATGTCGCGCGGTTCAGGACTATCTGCGCCTGCACGGGCTGCCACCGGGCGGCATGCTGCATTTCAAGTCGATGTTCGCGGTCGGCAAGGGGCTGGCGAGTTCGTCCGCCGACATGGTCGCGGCGATCCGTGCGGCCGCATACGCGTACGGCCGAACACCGGCGCCCGAGACCATCGAGTCGATCCTGCGCGCCATCGAACCGACGGACGGCGTGATGTACGACGGCGTCGTGTCGTTCTATCACCGCGAGGTAAAGCTCGACGAGCGACTCGGCAAGACCCCCGCGCTCGTGATCGTCAGCGCCGATCGCGGCGGCGAATGCGACACGATCGAGTTCAACCGGAAGAAACGCGATCCGTCCGCGGAAGTGCGCGACGAATATCGCGGCATGCTGATGCGGATGAAAGCGGCGGTTCGCGCCCAGGACCTGCGCGAGCTCGGCGAGATCGCGACGCGCAGCTGCCAGTTGTCGCAGGCATTCAATCCTCATCCGCACATCGACGTCCTGCGCAAGCTGCGCGCCGAGACCGACGCGCTCGGCCTCGTCGCGACCCATTCCGGCACGTGCGTCGGGCTGCTCTACGACGCGAACGCTCCCGAAACGGCGACCGCGGCCGCCTATGCCCAAGCGCGCCTGCAGGTCCGTCGAATCGAATCCATTCAATACACAACGGTATAGGAATCGTACATGCTTCAATACGAATCGTCGCTGGATGCGATGCGGGACGCCGTGCTGTTTCCGATCGGGCAAGCCTTGCACATGGTGTCGTTCAAAGCGATGAAGATCGTGCCGGCCCATTACATCATCAGCAAGGCGCGCGATCGCGGCGACCTGCAGCCGGGCAAGACCGTGGTGGAAACGTCGAGCGGCAACTTTGCGCTCGGGATGGCCATCGTATGCAACCGCCTGAACCATCCGTTCGTGGCGATCGGCGATCCCGCGATCGATCCGGCGTTCAAACGCCAGCTCGAAATGCTGGGCGGCCGGGTTGAAATCGTCACGGACAAGAAGGGCAGCCAGGGATACCAAAAGGCACGACTTGACCGGCTGCAAGAGATTCTCGCCGCCGAGCAAGGTGCCTTCTGGTGCCGCCAGTACGACAACGAGAACAACGGGCTCGCTTATGCAAACATCGCGCGCGAGCTGCTCGAAATCGTCGGCCGTCGCCTGATTCTCGTCGCACCGGTCGGTTCCGGCGGATCGAGCTGCGGGATCGCGGCCGCGCTGCGCGCCGGCGGTGCGGATTGCACGCTCGTCGGCGTAGACACATTCAACAGCGTCCTGTTCGGCCAGATCGACGGCCCGCGCAAGTTGCGCGGGCTCGGCAATACCATCATGCCCGGCAACCTGAAGCACACGCTGTTCGACGACGTGCATTGGGTCAGCTCCGAACTCGCCGATCACTTCACGCGCAAACTCTACAAGGCCACCGGCCATTTTCGCGGGCCGACGACCGGCGCCGCGTTTGCCGTCGTCCGCTTCGTGCGCAACCGATATCCGGATGCACCCATCGTATTCCTCAGCCCGGACGATGGCTCCCGCTATGTCGACACGACCTTCGCCAGCAACGACGACAGCCCGGCCTACGATCAGCTGCGACCCGTGGAGATCGGGCACCCCACCGCGTACGACGCGAATACGGAATGGGCGTGGATGAAATGGGATCGCTCCGACATTCACCGGTTTCAATGAATCATGGCGATCGTCTACATCGAATCGAACACCACCGGGTTCGGGCAAAGCCTGCTCGACGCGTCGCTGAACCATGACGAAACCTGCTTTCTCGTGCGCGACCGCGCGCGCTACCCCTTTCTCGCGAGACTGTCGCCTGCGGTTCGGGTGATCGATTGCGACACGCAGTCTGTCGACGCGCTCGAGCGCGTCGTCGGCGAGATTCCGGACGTGCGTTATATCGCGTCGACGAGCGACGCGTTCATCGAGAACGCCGCACGACTGTCGCAGCGCCTGGGCCTGCCTGGCACGCCCGCGGAGGCCGTCGCCTTATGCCGGGACAAGTTGCGGCTTCAGGATACGCTGCGCGACCATGGCGTCCCGTACCCGTACACGACGGCGATCGAATCGGCGGATGCCGCGCGCAAGCTGACCTATCCGGTCATCGTGAAGCCCAGGCAGGGCACCGGAAGCATCGGCGTGCGCCTTGTCGAACGCGAGCAGGACTTTCCGGACACATCGGGCGGCGCGTTCATTTGCCAGCGCTTCATTCCGGGCGCGGAGTTCTCAGTCGAATCGTTCAGCGACGCCGACGGACACCATGTGCTCGCAGTCACACGCAAGTTCCTGACCAAACCGCCCCATTTCCTGGAGCTGGCGCACGTCCTGCCCGCCGACCTCGACGCGGCGACCCAGGCCCGCATCGTCGATACCGTGCGGCGCGCGCTCGATGCGGTCGGCTACGCGTTCGGTCCCGCGCACACGGAACTGAAGGTCCACGGCGACACGATCACCATCATCGAGATCAATGCGCGCCTGGCCGGCGGCATGATTCCCCGTTTGATGGAACGTGCGTATGGATGGTCGATCGCCGACCTGTACGTGCGCAGCCATCTGTCGCGTCGCAGCCAGTTCGTCGTACCGACACCCGCGCTGTACAGCGCCGTTGCGTTCGTCGTGCCGGAAGTCGGGCGCCGCTACGTCGGCATCGATTTTCCGGAAGATTGCGCGGATGCCGGGCTGTTTCGCGACGAAGGCGTCAACGGCGGCAAGTTCGACTTTTCGGATCGCGCCGGCTACGTGATTTCGGTCGGCCGCAGCGCGTCCTCGGTGCTCCGGAAAGCGCTGTCGCTGCGGAAGCGTTCGCGCGTGCTGTACGACGATCCGGAGCGGACGACTCCCGACCGCGACGCGATTCACGACATCGTCTACGAATCCTCTCCCCCATGCTTCGGCAAGCTCACGGTCAATCTGCTCGCGATCGAGAAGGCCCATCTGATCATGCTGCGGGAACAAGGGATTCTCAGCGCGGAACAGTTTCGCTCGCTGCGAGAAGCGGTAACGACGCTGGAGGCGAATCCGGCATTGTTGAGCGAACATGTTTCCGGTCGCGGAGACTACTTCGACTACGAGCAGTACGTGATCGACCGCTGCGGACGAGACACGGGCGGCATGATTCAGGCCGCGCGCTCACGCAATGACATCAATGCCACGCACCTCCTGCTGACCGTGCGTCAGGCGCTGTCGCATGTCACGCGGCGCGTCGTCGATCTCGGCGAGACGCTCGCACGACGCGCCGCGGATTCGGCCGAGGTCCTGCTGCCGATCTACAGTCAATACCAGACCGCGATGCCGGGGTCGGCGGGCCACTATCTCGTCGCGCAGTGCGAGATATTGCTCGGCACGCTCGATGCGTTGGCGTCGCTGCGCGACGGTCTTGGCTCTTCTGCGCTCGGCGCGTGCGCCGGTGCGGGCACCACGTTCGTCACCGACCCGCGGCGCACGGCGGTTTTGCTCGGCTTCTCGACGGGGCCGCTCAACTCGCTGAGCGCGATCACCGACAAGAATCCGGCGCTGCGCTGCGCCTGCCTGCTGACCGAGTTGAGCAGCAATCTGAACCGTATCGCGACGGATCTTCAGCTCTGGTCGATGCGCGAAATCGCGATCGTCACGCTGCCCGACGGCATGTACGGCGGCTCGTCCAACATGCCGCAAAAACGCAATCCGTATCTGCTCGAATGGCTGCGCCTCGGCCACGATCGCATCGCCGGACATTGCGCCACGGCGCTCTCTTCGCTATCGCATCTGCCGACCGGCAACTCCTATCAGGCAAGTCGCACTGCGGTGGAAACCGTCAGCGAGATGAGCGGACTCGTCATCGACATGCTGAGCGTGCTCGTCTATTCGATCGACGGCATCCGCTTCGACGCCGGCGCCGCGCGCCGCGCGATCGACATGGGCAACGCAGGCGCAACGCTCGTTGCGGAATCGCTGGTGCAGCAACGCATGGCCTCGTTCAGGGACGCCCACGCGGCGGTCGGTCGTGCACTGTCGAGCCCGCCGGATGCCGCGCCGGATGCCACAGCGGATCCGCTCGGCTCCGCCGCGGCCGCGTTGCTCGGGCGTCTCCATGACGAATTCGAAGGGGCGCACGTGTTCGACCGGCTCGACGGCGGCGGCGGACCGTCGACGCGCAACACGCACGCCGCGCTGACGATACTCGCCGCCCGCCTGCTGGAGCAGCGCCGACGCCAGCGATCGTGCGAATCGCGCGAGACAGCGGTAAGGCAGGCGCTCGATCGGTGCTTCATGAGTGTGCAAGCATGACGGACATCACACTGCTTTGTTCGGACGGCCCGCATCATCTGTATCTCGCCGCGGAAATCCTCGACGCGTTCGGACGCGTTCGCGTCATCGTCGAGCCCGGGCGAGAACAGGCATCGCGCCTGCTGCGCAACGGCCACTATCGCGCGTATCTGTGGACGCGCTATCACGAATGGCGACGCAGGCTGTTCGGCTATGACGCGTACCGGCGGCGCTACTTCGTTCGCGAGCGGGAACCGCGCACATGGGACGCGCTTCGACGTCATGCGGGCGTGCGGTATCTGGAAACGTCATGGATCAACGATACGACCGTGCTCGATGCGCTGCGCGACGACCTTTCCGACGTCTATATCGTGATGGGCACCAAGAAGATCGGCGAGGCCTTGCTGTCGCTCGTCCCGGCCGACCGCATCATCAACATCCATGGTGGCCACCTGCCGTACTACCGAGGCAATCACTGCTTCTTCTTTGCGCTGCACCACGGCGAACTCGACAAGCTGAGCACGACGATCCACCGCGTGTCGGCGGGCCTCGATACCGGCGCCATCATCAGCCGCCATTCGGTTCGGTTCTGCGCGGACGACAATTCGGAAACGCTCTATTCGCGCGCCGAACGAGCCGCAATCGACAGCCTCGTGGCGCGCCTGAAGCGCGAACCCGACATCGCCGCATGGAGCAGCGAGCCGCAGCCGAACGTCGGCTCCACCTATCGCATGCGCGACCGCGGCCCGCTCGTCGAACTCGTGCATCACCTCGGCGCCATTCGCCGCCGGCTGGCGGCAGGCCCGAATCGCGGCAAGGAGACCAGTTAGATGAACGTTGACGATGCACTTGTCGGCAAGTTGCTGCAGATCATCCTGTTCTCGACCCCGCTGATCATTTCGCCGGGGCCGAACAACTTGATGACGACCGCCAACTGCGCGCAATTCGGCTATCGGCGCACGCTGCCATCGCTGACCGGCATCTCGGTCGGCGTGGTCGTCCTGTTCATGGTCGTCGCGCTCGGGCTGTTCAGCGTGATGAGCCGTCACCCGTTGCTGCAACACGCACTCAAGGTGGTCGGCTCCGCGTACATCCTGTACCTCGCCTACAAGCTCTACACGGCTCAGTCCGAACACGCCGAACGCCGCTCGATCGAGCGTCCCATCACGTTCGGCGAGGCAGCCCTGCTCCAGATCGTCAATCCGAAAATCTGGCTGCTCGGCGCCAGCGCGGCGTCGACGTTCCTGCCGTTGACGGGGAACGCCTACGTCGACGCGACGCTCCTGTCGCTCACGCTCGGGATCGTTTTCTTCCCGTGCAACTCGATCTGGGCGGTATGCGGTCTCATGATGCACCGCATGCTGCACGGCAAGACGCTCCAGCGCATCATGGCGCTGCTGTCCGCCTCTTCGATCGTGTTCCTGCTGTTCTGAACTCGCTCGCCCCTCAAGGAAACGCTCGACCGTGAATCACATCGTCCTGGCATTCTGTACCGATCTCGACAAGGACCCGGTGTCGTCGCGCGTGCTCGCGCGACTTCTGGCATCGGGCATCGACTGGCACGCCGATGGCGTCGTGGACGGACGCCCCATCCTGCACATGCAATCCGGCGCGGTGCGCTACAGCCTGCTGCAGCTCGACAACGTGTTCAGCCACGACTATCGGCGCTACGCTCCGCTGGCGAACAGCGTCTTCGCCGACGCCGACGCGATCGTGATCGTCAACTGGCATGAAGGGAAGAACGCGCCCGACCGGATCTTCACGATCCAGACCACCGGCGACATGGAAAGCGGAACGTTCAGCCCGGTGGACCCAGCCGTCACACGCGGCCTGTTTCTGGCTGTCGAGCACGCGCGCCGGCAAGCGGGCCTGGATTCGTATTCGACCTGGATGGAAGCCACGCACTGGTCCGGCCCGCTCTACGGCGCGCAGTCCGGTTGCCTGGTCTCCGCCGTCGAGCCGTCAGTCATCGATCTGGAAATCGGCAGCACCGCGGACGCTTGGGCGTGCCCCGATGCCGTCGACGTGCTGGCACGCGCGTTGCTGACGGTAGGCGAGCGAATCGCTCGACCGGCGATCTCGCTGCTCTGTATCGGCGGCGTCCACTTCGAGCCCGGCTTCACGCAACTGCTGCGCGATTACGGCGACACGCAAGGACTCGCGCTATCGCACGTGCTGCCCAATCACTGGCTGGTCGCGTACGGTTACGATTCGCCCGAACGCCTGGCGGACCTGCTCGCGTGTGCCCGATCGATCAAGGGCGGTGTCGATGCGATCGCGTTTCATGACAACCTTAAGGGCGCGCACAAGCAGCAGGTGCGTAGTCTCGCGAGCGAACTTGGCGTTCCCGCGCTCTCGCATCGAAAATTGAGGTCACCCGATCTGGCCGGCCTGATCAACGATGCGAAAACCGTCGCTTGACGTCGGCGTTGTCACTTGCCGCGCACCGCGCCGGGAGAATAGCCGTAATGCCGCTTGAACGCGGTGGAGAACCGGCTGTGCTGGGCGTAGCCGCACTCGAGTGCGATGCTCATGATCTTGTGATCGGTATGTTTCAGCAGGTCGTGCGCGCGAAGCATCCGCAATTCGGTCAAGAATGCGTGCGGAGACCGGTCGAACGTGTTCTTGAATTTGCGCAGGAAGTGATAGCGGCTGAGATTGACCAGATCGGCAAGATGCTCGAGCCGCACGGCCTCACCGAGATTGGCGTTGCAATATTCGCGGATCTGCTCGGCCTGCTTCGCCGACAGCCGGCCGCGCGCATCCACGCGCTCCAGGTCGGCCATCGCGTAACGGCTGATCGCATTCAGCAGAATCCAGCTCATCAGGCTATCGATGCCGAGCGACAGCGTGTCGTCGTTCCAGTCGGCCTGCGCGATGCTGGTCGCGGCCGCGCTGATGACGGGGGACGCCTCCTGGAATACCTCGCGGAACCGGTAAGCCTCCGCCGGCTGGCGCAAGGACCGGATCAGACTGGGCTCCAGATTGGGCAAATCGAAATAAATATGCAGGAAATTGAGGCGCTCGGTAATCCGCCACTGCGATTCGCCTTCGCCGACCGGGAACAGACAGACCGCGCTTTTAAAGCCTCGGCGTACGATGTGCCGGCCATCGACCTGCGCACAATTCTCGCCACCGGACAAATAGACGCTCAGCACGTTCTCGGACGAACTCTTATATTCGGTCAGCGTGTTATGACCTGTCCATTCTGACAGGATGATGCCCGACGGCAATTGCATGGATCGAACGACTTCGGCGCCAGCCGAATTCAGCGCGCCTCGAACCGTAATCGAGTTTGAAGAAGACATGTGTCGCAATCGTAGGTTGGGAATCTGATGCGAAACGACGGCTTTCCTGCTGGAGAGATACCGCACGCGCGTTCTGAAGCACGTTGCACCACGCCGGGAAAGCACCCGCCAGTGACGCGCGAAGCCGTTCTATCCTCACCGGCGAGTGCAGTCATGCGTCGTTAGATTACCTTAAGTGCGCCTCAAATGGTCGAACGATGCGTCGCGAATTCGTGCCGGACTGCATGGGGATATATGTCGCGAATTCGTCGCGGGACCGATGATTGGACTGAATCGCAAAGCCAGAAACGCCATCTCGGCGGGATTTGTCGGAAAATGCACGCAGCGCACGAAGCCAGCGGGATTCGATGAATGCTGTCCCCGATGAAACTGGCGTGATAATCCCCGCTTTACGTGGGGTTCAGAAGCAGAAACTAAGCGGCCATGGCCGGGCATTGCTTTGGCGGTAATACGCGCAGCGGATTTGCTCTTCGGTGAACTTGCCCGCCTTCACCGCGTGATTACTCGTCCCGATGACAACGTCACGCCGGAAATTTCGATTTTGAAGTCGGCAATTTTTACCGGACTGAGTCACAGCGACCCGTTCAACAAGAAACGACGCCCGCGGGCGCATGCCCGCCGGCGGTCCATCAAAAATCAGAACGTATCACGGACTAGAACGACTGCCAGCTCGCGGCGCTTTCATTGGCCACGACTGCGGCCTCGGTTTTGCGTTGAACCGTCTTTCGCACGGCCGGCTTCGGGCGCGGCTGGACCTCTGCCGCGCGCTCCGGTTGGCTTGCCGCGACCGCCATCCCGTCCGGCAGGCGGAAGATCGAAACCAGTTCGCGTAACGCGTTCGACTGCGATGCCATCGACTGCGCCGCGGCGGAAGCCTCCTCCACGAGCGCGGCGTTCTGTTGCGTGACCTCGTCCATCTGCATGACCGCCTGGTTGACCTGCTCGATGCCGGTATGCTGCTCGACCGACGCCGACGCAATTTCGCCCATGAGGTCGGTGACACGCTTTACCGCGACGACGACCTCGTTCATCGTGGCGCCGGCGTTGTCGACGAGAGACGTGCCGGCCTCCACTTTGGCCACCGACTGACTGATCAGCTCCTTGATCTCCTTGGCCGCCGATGCGCTTCGCTGCGCAAGCGCCCGCACTTCGCTCGCCACCACCGCGAAGCCGCGACCTTGCTCGCCCGCCCGCGCTGCCTCGACGGCGGCGTTCAGTGCGAGGATGTTCGTCTGGAAGGCGATACCCTCGATGACGGCGATGATTTCAGCGACCTTTGCCGAGCTGTGGGAAATGTCGTGCATCGTGTCGACGACCTTCGCCACCACCTGCCCGCCTCGGACCGCGACCTCAGAAGCATTGCCGGCAAGCGTGTTCCCCTGCCGCGCGTTTTCCGTGTTCTGTTTGACCGTCGCCGTCAACTGCTCCATGCTGGCCGCGGTTTCCTCGAGCGAGGCCGCCTGCTCCTCGGTACGCTGGCTGAGATCGGTGTTGCCGGCAGCGATCTGCGCGGAGCCCGACGCGATGCTTTCGCTGCTCGAGCGCACGCGCCCCACCACGTCCTGCAGCCGCGCGTTCATATTCCGCAGCGCCAGCAGAAGCTGGCTCGTCTCGTCGCGACCGGATACTTCGATATTGGACGTGAGATCGCCGCGCGCGACCGTCTCCGCGATGCCGACTGCGCGACCGAGCGGTGTGACGATGGAACGGGTAATCAACCATGCGACAGCGACCGACAGCAGTAGCGCCGTGCCGCACAACACACCGGTCAACAGGATCGTCGAGTGATAGTTGGTTGCCGCTTCGGCCGTCGCGACGCCCGCGCCCGCGCGGTTCAGCTTCACATCTTGCTCGACGAGGTCCAATGCCTGCGCGAACAGCATTGCAGACTCCCCTGTCGCAAGCGATCTGGCCGCAGCAAATCCGGCATCGCCCGATTCCGACAGCGCCAGAAGTTTAGCGTCGGAGGCCAGGAATGCGCTCCATGCTTTACCCATACTGTCGAAAAGCTGTCGCTCCTCGGGCGAAGAAACGAGCTTCTCATAGCTGGCCATCGCAGCTTTCATGGATGCCAGCGCGGCATCGTGCTGACTACGCTGGCTATTCTTCGCCGAAGCCTCACTTTCCAGCACGGACCGGAGGGTAGCCCGCCGGACGCCGTTGGCGAGCGCCCTGATTTCACCCAATGTCTGAACGCTGACGAGCCAGTTGTCGGCGATCTCGCGGGTGCCCTCATAAATTCGCGATGCCTGCAACATGGCGAGTCCGCCCGTCACCATCAGCAGCAGCAACGTAATGCCAAAACCCACTCTGAGGCGAGTTCCAATGCGCAGGTTAACTAAGTACTTCATAAGCCATTCTCCATTTGACGTTCCATATAACGACTTAGTCTCATCAAGCCGACCGGCGATCGAGCGCAAAATCGACGCATCCGATCGCCATCGAAATCACTGCGGTTGCGCTCGGTATTCCGGGTCGCCCGGCGACTTCCTTCGGCCGGCGATGGGTCCGCGAGACGCATTCGGCCTTCGCAGACTTGCCGGGCAAAGGAAGCGCCATCGGCTATCTCTGTCCTTGCCCCTCCGATGTGGAATCCCGTCCGCGCTCGAATATCTCAGCAGCGCCGAGCAGCTCTCCGAGCTTGCCGGACCGCCCGGTAAGGGCCGCTTTCATACCCGGCTCGAGCGGCAGTTCTTCTGCGAACTCATCCTGTTGCCGGCCGTAGACGACGTGCAACAGCGACAGCATGCCGGTCAGGTAAGCGGTCTGTGCGAAGGCCGTCTCGTTCGGGGACTCGAAGAGCGCGACGTCTAGCATGAAGGAAGCACGTTGTCTCGCTAGCGCGATCAGCGGATCTCGACAAACCGTCTCCGGATCGGGATGGTTGTAGAGCAGCAGGCTGCACCATTGGAATAGCCGTGTAGTGCCGATCGCAGCGAGTGCGTGATGCAGCGAAGCGATGGCCGTGCGCTTCGGGTTCACGTTGCCGGAGCAGTTGGCGAGGCGCAGAACCTGCGCCACCAGCACGGGCATGTCGGATAGCGCGTGAATGACGCGATGATCGCCAGCGTCTTCGATCAGCAGGTTGAGCAGATCCACCAGTTGCCCCAGGTCGGGCACCAGACGGCGCGCCTCCATCACCTGCGGTCTGCTGAAGTAAAAGCCCTGGACCATGTCGCAGCCGCTGCCAATTGCGGCATGCCACTGTTCGTGGCTATCGATCTTCTCGGCAACCACGATCTTGCCGGCGCGTTTCAGATCGCCCACCATCGCGCGCGCGCTCGGCGCGTCGAATGCCGGCCACTCGAGCTTGACGATGTCGACTGCCGGCAGAAACGCGACGATGTCGGGCGTGAGCTTCGCGACATCGTCGAGCGCCACGCGAAAGCCGGCTGCGCGCAATGCATTGCAGCGCTTTTTCAGCGACTCGTCGAGTTCACACGATTCGAGGACTTCGAGCACGAATCGCGGACCGGTCAAGATCTGCGGCACATCGGAGTGCAGGAAATGCGACGTGCAATTCAGGTATCCGTCGAGGCCCGCGAGCACCGTATCGAGGCCCAACGCACCCACGGTACGCTCGACGACATGTGCGGTGCTGCCGAAGCCGTCGACGACATCGGCGGTGGCCGTGTGGCCGTTCCTGAACAGCAGTTCGTAGGCGACGGTCCGGCCGTCCCGGTCGACGATAGGCTGGCGTGCGACGAACGTCGATGCGCCCTGATTGAGTACCCGTTGCCAAGCCTGGATCATTCCCTGATTCCCCGTTTTTTTTCGTCTCTTATTGCTGTCGCTGGCTGCGCTGCGCGGTTCCTGCAACGTATACGTATCGATGGGCGGTTCGGATGCGTTGCGGTGCGCGCCATGTGTACGAAATGTTCCGGACAATCGCCGGTCGCTCGATACCCAGGTTCACGCCCGCCCGTGCTCTTCTTCCGCTTCTTACCGGTATGTCGGCACATTGCAAACTTACTGTAATTGATGCCCTCGCCGGCCAAGGAGACATTTCTCAAGATGGCCGAATAAATCGGCTCGCTTGCCCTGCCACGCGGACGCGTCAGCGTGACTGCCAGCCCTCGCAAACGATCAACTGCGAATTAATTTTTTTATTGGCTGATGAGAAAAATATTGTGTTGGGCGTAATGAGAAATGTTTAAATCGTCAGATGAAATTGGAGGCCGCTAACACAATCGGACACGGCTGGCGGCGGCTTGTATCGGGCGGCGCACGGCAAGGAGAAAAATCAGCAACGAGTTGCGGACGGCTCTTGAGCCCTTGATACGGCATTGGAGCATTCGCCCGAGGGTGGTCGGCGCCGGTCTGTTGACGACCAAGCAGCGTCGAGCGGCATCTTATATGTGCTGCACACGGTGTTCCTTGAGACGATTTTCCTCAAAGAGCTTGGCTGCGGAAGCGGACGACATGTTGGCGGCGGTTACGCGATTGGCAGGCAGCGGGTGTATGGGAGAAGTTGCATTTGGCCATGCTGCGCCGCCTGCACGAACATGACCAAATCGATTGGGGTCGCGCGAGCACGGACGGTTCGGGGAGCCGAGAAACCAGCCGGAACCCGACCGACCGGGGCAAGCTAGGCAGCAAATGACACCTCATCGTTGATGCGCCAGGTATCCCGTTGGCGATCGCCGTGACGAGAGGGACCGTCATGATTCGCGGGCTTTCGAGTCGACGTTGAACGCTATCCCGCCAGTGCCGCGCCTCGACGGACGATCCCGCAAGCTTCAGGCCAAACTGCATGCCGACAAGGGTTGCAACTGCCGTCGGTGTCGCAATTATTTTCTCCGACGCGGTATCACGGCTCGAATCGCCTGCGCCGCCGTTATCATTTGTTCACGCTTCGTAGACAACGTGTGTTAGCGGCTCTAAAAATCCAAGGGCCGTTCTTCCGCACGCCCCAATGTCCGCGGATGCGGCAGATAAACGCCATCGCCTC
Source organism: Burkholderia sp. WP42 (assembly GCF_000745665.1). Taxonomy (NCBI): domain Bacteria; kingdom Pseudomonadati; phylum Pseudomonadota; class Betaproteobacteria; order Burkholderiales; family Burkholderiaceae; genus Burkholderia; species Burkholderia sp. WP42. The sequence continues at coordinate 256,559 of NZ_KN050724.1, forward strand.
GTGAAGATCGACGGCATGCTCGGCTGCGAAGGCGGTAGAGGTATTCGTTACAGACGGCTCCCGGCCGACATAGCATATGCAGCCGTTGTGCATGAGTCGAAACCCTCTTGAACGCTGAGCCGGTTTGCTACACTGTCCGGTATTTACCGTGAGCCACACGAATTAGTTCCCAAAGGTGCGGAATCGATCAACTCAGGATTAGTTGATTCCGAATACACGGAATTCTGAAGGCACCCACACATTGTCCGCCCGGACCAAAGGATTTCAGATTTATGGCAGCCGATCTGCAGACGTACCAGTCCCTTCGAGCACATCTCGATCGTCTTTTGAGTTTCCTGGGCGAGGATTCGAACAATCTCAATTTGCTCGCCGATACCGCCACTGCCGCATTAGAAGCCGGTCAGTTTCGCCTCTGCAACGAACTGCTGGAGCGATACGCGACGATTCAGCCGCTCACGCCGTCGCTCGTCAATGTCAGAGGTTTGTCCGCCATGGCGGAAGGCCGGTTTGAAGCTGCACGAGCCGATTTCCAGGCACTCGCCAAACATGACGCGAGTCCGGTGCTTGAATACAACCTATCCTACGCAAGCGCCATGTGTGGCTCGTTCGAACCTGCGGCCAACATGCAGCCGACGTGTCTGGACGAGGTTCCCGGCGCCGCGCTTTTGCAGTTGCGCGCGCTTCATCACTTCGGCCGTTTCGACGAAGCCGTTCGGATGGGCGCTCAACTCGCAGAGCAGGATGCACCGCCTCCCGGGTTTGCCGGCGCCTATGCCGCGCTATTGTTCGACTTGGGGGACCTGACGAATGCGCGTCGTCTTGCAGCACGCTCGCCAGAATCTGCCGACAGCCTCGTGATCATGGGGTTGGCGGAGCTCGAATCGGGCAACATCCTCCGCGCTGCCGAACTGCTTGAGCAAGCGGCAGACAGCAACCCGCTAGAGGCACGAGCCATGCTGGGGCGCGGCCTTTGCCTGCTTACTCAGGAGCGATACCAGGATGCGGCAACGGCGCTCGATGAAGCCGCGGAACGGCTCGCCAGGCACGCGGGTTCCTGGTTGGCCGCAGGTTGGGCGTGGCTCTTCGACGGCAACCCGAACGCGGCAATCGATCGCTTTCAGCGTGCGACAGCCCTTGATCGAGGGTTTGCCGAGGCACATGGCTCACTGGCCGTCGCGTTGTGGCTCGGGGGGCGTCACGACGACGCGCGACGCAACGCAGAAGTTGCACTGCGACTTGACCCGTCCTCCATGTCCGGCGCCCTTGCAAAGTCGCTGGAACTCGAAGCGGAAAACAAAATCGATTCTGCGAACGCGCTGAAGGAAGTCGTGCTGAATCGTCCCCTTGGGTCGACCGGTCGCACGCTGGCACAGTCATTGACCGCATTCGGCCTGAAACGCCCGCACAATCGAGCGTAACGCGCGCTCCACGCCCCTTCTTCTCCCCGATCGCCGCCACGGCGGCGTGTGATCTGGGAGGCGTGGCTCCATCGTGCCGATCAGATCCTTGCAGGGTTTCCTAATCAGATGGTCTGTCGGTCGCGCCGCTCACACCGCCGCTTCTTCAGCACCACATTGAATATCGAGACGAAATAGTATTTTCGCGAAGTTAATATTTAACAAATATTAACTATTTACATCCCACGCAACAACATAGATTAACAACTGGGAGTTAATTTTCGCCATCGATTAAAACCTTTCAGCCTTGTTGACAACATTACGATTGCAATTCAACATAACTAAATAATCGCAGTAACCAGTAAGATTCCGGGGAAAACGAGACAATGTCTAGCGACAACGCCTTGGGCCTTATGGCTCAACTAATGTGGACGGGTTTGCTTGTCGCGGGCCCTATGCTTCTCGCCGCTTTAGTAACGGGCCTAGTCATCAGCGTGTTTCAAGTCGTCACGCAACTTCAGGAAATGAGTCTCTCCTACGTGCCGAAACTCGTTGTCGTCGGCTTCGTCATTGTCATGCTCGGTTCCTGGATGTTGGCCCGATTGACCGGCTTTACCCAATCCCTCTTTAATCTCATTCCAACACTGGGTTAACCATGATCTCCAATCCGACTATCGGATGGGGTGCTGCGACACTATTGCTGTCGTTGCGCATCGGCCCAGTGTTCACGCTCGCCCCGCCCTTCTCGCAAATGGTTACGCCGATGCGAGTCAAGATCGCCGCGACACTGACGTTGTCCGCCTGTCTTGCTACTACCGTCATCTATCAGGGGCCGGTCGATGCAGGCATGATTCCCGTGGCCGCATGGGAGTGCCTGCTCGGGTTCGCGATCGCCTTCGCATTCCAGGCCAGTTTCGCGGCGTTGTCGTTTGTCGGACGCGTTCTGGACGTTCAGGCCGGCTATGGTCTGGCGATGGTCATCGATCCCGGCTCGCGGAGCCAGGCGCCACTCCTCGGTTCCATCCTGACCATGACGGCCGGCGTCATTTTTTTCACGTCCAACGGGCATCGGGATCTCCTCGCCCTACTGTTCGAACTCACGCAATCATTTCCGCCTGCGTCTGTCCACGTCATCGGCGACCCAGCATCGTTCACGTCGTACTTCGGCTCGCTGACTGCCATCGCACTGGGCGCGACCGCCGCCGTCATGCTGACGCTGTTCCTGACGGACCTTGCGATTGCATTCCTGGCCCGCGCGCTCCCGCAGATGAATGCATTGATGCTCGGATTCCAGGTCAAGGCGTTCGTGACGCTCGCCGCAATGGCATTGGCAGCCGGCACGCTCGCACCGGTCGCATTGCGGCTGGTGCGACTTGCGCTCGACTTCGTCCCGACCTCGTTCCGACAATATGGCTGAACAAGACGAAAATCGGTCCGAAGCCGCCACTGCTTACCGTCTCGAGCAGGCCCGCAAGAAGGGCATGACGGCCAAAAGTCAGGAACTCGGCATGCTCGCCAGCCTAGCCGCCTGCGCAGGCTATTTGTGGACCGACGGCGCACACCTCGCGGCCGCCATCGCCAACCGCAGCGTTCGCCTGCTAGCAGAGATTCCTGCCGTCGCACATACGCCCGGCACGATGGCGGCGTGGCTGATGACGGCGGTGCTAGACGCCTTTCGCCTGATTGCACCGATGGCGCTGCTGTCGATGGGCGCCGGGCTGCTGGTCGCCGTGCTGCAAACCCGCTTCCTTTTTGCGCCGGCTGCCGTCAAGGCCGACATGTCGCGGCTCAATCCCGTCCCTGGATTCAAGCGCGTCTTTTCGTTACAGACGCTCCTCGATTCAGCCCGCACACTGATCAAAATGGCTGTTTACAGCCTGATCGCATGGTTCTGCATCACGTCGGTGATCGAAAGCGTCGCACACACGCCACTCAATCCGCGCCGCTTGAGCGAATTGATGCAGACGTCCGGCCTCAGCTTCTTCGCGAAGCTACTGACTGCCGCCGCGGTGTTCGCAGCGCTCGACTTTGTGATCGTCCATCGCGTCTTCGCAAAAAAGATGCGCATGAGCCGTCACGAAATCAAACAGGAATACAAACAGCGCGAAGGCGATCCGCGGATCAAAAATCAGCGGCGCAAGATTCGCCGCGAACTGACCCAGAATGCGCGCAGCCTTCGTAACGTCCGCGAAGCGGACGTCGTGATTACGAATCCAACGCACTATGCGGTCGGACTGAGGTACGTGCCGGCGCACATGGCGGCACCCCAGGTGATTGCACGGGGCGCCGGCGATTTTGCGCAACGGCTCAAGAAGGTTGCGTTCGTGTACGGCATTCCTGTCGTCGAATCGCCAGCGCTGGCTCGACGGATTTTTCGTGAAACGCGAGTCGATCAGGAAATTTCCGCCGGCTCGTATCGCGACGCCGCATCGGTCTACCTGCGCATTCGCCGCCGCGTTGGCGAGGTCGCCGCATGAACGCACTCGTCTCCCGCCTCGGCAGGCAGCAGGATCTCGCGCTCGTACTCGCCGTCATGGCGATCCTGCTGATCCTCTTTGCGCCGATCCCGTCCGCCGCGCTCGACTTGCTGATCATCACGAACTTCGCGTTCGCGTTCACGATCCTGCTGCTGACGATCTACGTTGTCCGGCCCGTCGACTTTTCGACCTTCCCGTCGCTGCTGCTGATCGCGACGCTGTTCCGGCTGTCGTTGAACATCGCGGCGACGAGACTCATCCTGTCGGGCGCCGAAGCCGGTCAGGTGATCGGCGCGATCGGCGAATTCGTCGTGCAAGGCAATTTCGTCATCGGCCTGATCATCTTTTTCATCCTGATCGTCGTCCAGTATGTGGTCGTGACGAACGGTGCGCAGCGAGTCTCCGAGGTGGCGGCCCGCTTCGTGCTCGACGCAATGCCCGGTCAGCAGATGAGTATCGATGCGGACCTGAACATGGGCCTGATTGACCAGGATGAAGCGCGGGCACGCAGAAAGTCGCTGGAAAAGGAAGCCGCGTTCTATGGCTCGATGGACGGTGCGAGCAAGTTCGTCAAGGGCGACGCTATCGCCGGCATAATCATCATGCTCATCGACATCCTCGGTGGCTGGGCGGTCGGTGTCGCACAGATGGGCATGTCGCTCGGGCATGCACTGCAGAAATTCACGCTGCTGACGATCGGCGACGGTATCGTCACGCAGGTACCCGCGCTCGTCATCTCGGTGGCGACGGGGATCATCGTCACGCGCTCGGCGTCCGACGGCGAACTGAGCAACGAAGTGTTCCGCCAACTCGCTCAGTTCCCGAAGATCCGGTTTCTCGTGACCGGCGCGCTAATCGGCCTGCTGATCCTGCCGGGCATGCCGAAATGGCCGATCCTGATTCTCGCGCCGGTGGTCTTCTTCGCGTGGTGGTTCGCGCGCGGCACGTCGGTCGAAGCCGCGACGGCAATGGCCGGCGCCGACACCCCTGCCCCGTCCGCTGCCGCGAGCGACGGACAGGCCTTGCCCGCTGCACCTGTCGAAATCGGCTTCGGCCCGGAACTCGCGCGTGCATGGATCCCGCTGCAAGGCGTACTGGCCGAACGGATTGCCGCGTTCCGGAAGCAGTACGCCGAGGAGATGGGCGTCACGATTCCGGCCGTAACGTTCCGAGATGCCGCGCAAGTGGGCTCGAACGACTACCGGATCTCGCTGTATGGCAATCGCTTCGGCCAGTCCACGCTGCATGCAGACAAAACACTCGCGATCCATCCGAGTGGAAAATCCGGTGATCTGACTGGCATTGCAACGCGCGATCCCGCATTTGGTCTGGCCGCGCTGTGGATCGACGAAGCGCAGGTTTCTCGCGCAGCGTCGCTCGGCTATACGGCCGTCGACCCGATGACGGTACTCGTCACGCACGTCACCGAGGTCGTCCGCGCAAACATCTCGACGCTCCTGTCCCGCAGCGATGTCGTCGCATTGCTCGAAGGCGTTCGCACGCGCTCGCCCGGACTCGTTGAAGAACTGGTGCCCAACATCCTGTCGGTCGGCGACGTGCAGGCCGTGTTGCAGGGCTTGCTGTCCGAGCATGTCCCGATTCGGAACATCGAACAGATCGTCGAGGTGCTAGCCGACGCCGGCCGGCACGAGAAAGATCCGGCAATGCTCGGGGAACGCGTACGTCAGAAGCTCGGACACAGCATCTGCCAGCGCCTGATCGGCGAGAAGGAAGCGCTCGCGGTGCTGACGCTCGATCCCATGCTCGAGAACACGATTGCACACAACTTGCAGGGCGCCGACGGCAGCGGCGCGTTCGTCCTCGATCCGGCGCTGGCCGAATCGTTCCTCACGCGGCTCGCTGAACAAGTCGACGCGATGCTTCGACAGAATCTCGCCCCCGCGTTGCTGTGCCGGCCCGAGCTTCGCCGGCACCTGAAGATCTTTTCTCGCCGCATCGCCCCTCGGCTTGCAGTTCTGTCGATGAACGAGATCCCGCACGCGATCAATCTGCGTTCATTCGGGATGGTCGGTATCGACCGTCTCGCTTCCGCGGCATGATCGCCGCGCTTTCATGAACGATACCTGCCCCGCCCATGGATAACCTAATGACAACCGCAGTCGGCCTGATCTCATCCGAGACGCGCCAGGTCGAGACCGCCGCCCAGAACGTCGCGAATCTCGCGACGCCGGGCTACAAGCGGATGATCACGTTCGCCGACGCGTTTTCGCAAGCCGAGTCGTCCGCGCAAACGGCAGCGCCACGCGCATCGACGCGCGACGTCGCAACAGATTTCACACCTGGCCGAATGGTTCACACCGGCAATCCGCTCGACCTCGCGCTGTCGAGCGGCGGCTTCTTCGCGGTTTCCGCTCCCGATGGCACCGCCTATCTGCGCGGCGGATCGTTCCGGCTCGACGCGGACAGCCGGCTCGTCACGCGACAGGGGTGGCCACTGCAAGGCAGCGGCGGCGGCGACATCGTCGTGCGTTCGCAGAACTGGCGCGTCCTCGCCGACGGAACCGTGCTCGACGACGGTCAGCCGGTCGCCGTGATCGGCACTGCGTCGTTCGCCGATCCAAATCAACTGGCCCGCACCAACGACGGCGTGTATCGCGCCAACGGCGCCCGGCCCGTCGAACTCGCCGATCCGCGCGTAATGCAGGGTTATCTGGAAGCGTCGAACGTATCGAACGCCGACGAAATGATCCGGATGATGGCCGCGATGCGACGCGTCGAGTCCGGGCAGAAGCTCGTTCATGCGTACGACGACATGATGGGCAACGTCCTGCAACGTCTCGGAGAAATGTAATCGTGAACAACGTGTTCTACATCGGCGCAACCGGCCTCAATGCGCAACAGACCGCCATCGACGTCACGGCGAACAACATCGCCAACATGACCACGCCCGCGTTCAAGCGCGGCACCGTCGCATTCTCCGAACTGCTCACCACCGTGCCGGCGCCGCTCGTGCACGACTACGCGAACGAAACGTCGAGCGTCGCGGCCGGCGTCAGCGCGGATCCGTCGCTGCACGTCTATACGCAGGGCGAATTACGGCCGACCAACAATGCGCTCGATCTGGCGATTCGTGGCAACGGCTTCATCGAACTCGCTTCCGATTCCGGCCAGACGCTGCTCTGGCGCGGCGGCACGCTGCGGGTCGGGGCCGACGGCTATCTCGCGACCGCGGATGGCCAGCGCCTGAAGGCGATGATTTCGGTGCCGCGCGATGCATCGGCGATCACGATCTCGCAGACCGGCCAGGTTCAGGCAACCGTGTCCGGTCAAGCCGACCCGCTCGACATCGGCGAACTCGAGGTACTGGTGCCGTCCGACGTGCGTGCGCTCGAATCGGTTGGCGGCGGCATCTATCGCGCACGGGACGATGCGTCGTCGTTGACGCGCGTTCGCCCGGGCGAGGACAACGCCGGCGTGCTGGTCCAGGGATTCAGCGAGGCATCGAACGTGTCGATGTCCGACGAGCTCGTCGGTCTAATGCTCTACCAGCGAACCTACGCGGCCAATGCGCGGCTCGTTCAAGTCGGGGACGAATTGATGTCCATCGCCAACGGGCTCAAGCGATGACGCGCCGTTTTTCCAGTCCGAGCAGGTCGCGCGCACCGTTGGCTGCGCGCGCTCGGCTACTTTGCCTCGGTGCGCTCGTTCCTGCGTCCGTGCTCGGCGCGCCGTTGCCCGACGCCACGATCCGTTTTCGCTCCACCGTCACCGTCGATCGCCCGACAGTCATGCTGGCGGACGTCGCCGATCTGACCGCCTTGCCTGAATCCGTCGCACAACGCGCGGCAACCGTTCCGGTGATGTCGCTCGCGCGATCGGCAACGACCGTTCGCGTGGACGCGCGCCGACTCGCCACCTCCGCGCGCCGTGCGATGCCGATGCTCGGTTCGTGGCTGGCAAACGTGCCAGCCGCCAACGTCGACATCACGCTTCTCCGGATCAATGCGGCCGGCAACACGATGTCGTCCTCCTGCGTGACCGTACTTGCGGATCTTCCGGTCGACGCCAGCCCGTCGGCACACCAGATTCAACCGTCGGCCTGCCCGGGCGACGGCACCATGCGGACCTGGCGCTACGACGCGGAATTTCATGCGGTACGCGCGACCCGCGCCATGACCGCTGGTGAGATCGTGCCGGCGCCCGCCATGTCGCGCCTGGCCACCGTTCATCGCGGCGGACGCGTGTTCGACACCATCCAGGTGGGTGCCGTGACCGTGACGCGCTCCGGCACGGCACTGGCCGACGCTGGGCCACGGCATGCGGCACCGGTACTGACAGGCGACGCGGACGTCCAGCTCTGGCGGGCGCCGTCGGACGGGCGGGGACACTGACATGCGCCACGTCCTTTCCTTCATGCACGCGGGCGCGCTTGTGGTGTCGCTGCTCGGAACGCCCGCCGCGCCGGCGGCCGACCTCTATCAAGGTTCGACGTATGAATCGCTGACGGCGGACCGACGCGCGTCGCGGCCCGGCGACATCGTCACGATCCTCATCTACGAGAATTCGAGCGCGAGCAACACCGCGGACACGTCGACGAAGACCAGCTTCGGTGTGCAGGGCAACGTGTCGACGCTGTACGCGGGCAAGAATTCTGCACAGGTCGGTCTCGGCGACAACTACGGAGGCAAAGGTCAGATTCAGCGCACGGGGCGGCTGCTGGCGCAGCTGAGCGCCAACGTCACGGGGGTGACGCCGAGCGGCGACCTCATCGTTGCCGGCACGCAGGACATCGACGTCAACGGCGAAACAACCCGCATTCGTCTCGAAGGCCGCATCCGGCCGATCGACATCGCTGCGAACAACACGGTGCTGTCGACGCGACTCGCGGATGCGAAGATCGACTACACCGGCGAAGGCTTCATCACCGATCGCTCGCGGCCCGGCCTCATTCCACGCTTCTTCGCATGGCTCGGCCTATGGTAAAGCGCTTCTTCATCCATGCCGCGTGGCTGGTCTGCGCGATCTCGACCGCCGCCAGCGCGGCCACGGCTGACGTTCGCCTCAAGGATCTCGGCCGCTTCCTCGGCTGGCGTGACAACATGCTGGTCGGATACGGGATCGTCACCGGCCTGTCGGGCTCGGGCGACACCCCGCGCAATCAGGCGACCCGCCAGGCGATGACGAACATGCTGTCGCAGTTCGATCTGAATCTGACACAAGATCAACTGCAGAGCCGCAACGTCGCAATGGTCATGATCACGGCGTCGCTGCCGCCGACCTCGGACGTCGGCGACAAGTTCGACGTCAACGTGACGTCGATGGGCGATGCCCGCAGCCTGTCCGGCGGCACGTTGATCATGACGCCGCTGCGCGGGCCTGATCGCAAGGTCTATGCGCTCGCGCAGGGAGCGGTATCCGTCGGCGGTTATCGCTACGATGCGAACGGCAACCTGCGCATGAAGAATCACCCTACCGCAGGCACCGTTCCCGAGGGCGCGACCGTCGAAGTACCGGTCACGGCCGAACTGGTCAATCGCGACGGCTACCTCAGTTTCATCCTGAAGGACGCCGACGCAATCACGGCGGAACGCATTGCGTCGCAGATCAACCGCTCGTTCGGCAGCGGGACCGCCCGCTCGACCGATGCGCGCACCGTGCGCATCCGCGCGCCGCTGGACGGCGGCGGACTGAACGGCTACGTCGCGCGCATCGAGTCCCTCGCCGTGGCCCCCGACCAGCGTTCGCGCGTGGTGATCAACGAGCGTTCCGGCACGGTCGTCGCGGGTGGCGATACGCACATCGCACCGATCACGATCTCGCATGGCGACATCAAGGTGACCGTCGCCACGCAGTACAACGCGTCGCAACCGGGCCTCATCGGGATCACGAGCCCGAACGTGCGCAGCCTCGTCGTCGGCAACAGCGAGCTCTACGTCGACGAACCGGGCCAGACGGTCGCCGCATCGTTTCCGCAAGGCAGCGTCGGCGATCTCGTCCAGGCGCTCAAGGCCAGCCGGATCAGCACGCGGGATGTGATCGCGATCCTCGAGGCCATCAAAGCCGCCGGCGCGCTGCACGCCGACATCATCGTTCAATAAGGAGAGGGATTCATGTCCATCGATCTCGTCGCGTCGATCGCAACCAAGGCGCTCGACGGGCTGTTCGCGCGACAGGCAGCCACCGCACAGAACATCGCGAACGCCAATTCGGTCGGGTACGTGCCGGTCCGCGTGACATTCGAAGACGCATTGCGCGATGCAGCCGACACCCGTGCGGGCGACACCGTCGATACGCGTATCGCGCGCATCCGGTCGGTCGAACCTTCGTTCGGTGCGCCGCTGCCGATCGACGTCAACACGGTCCGTCTCGACGATGAAATCGCGTCCGCATCCGAAACCGCCGCGCGCTACGCGATGCTGATCGGCATGCTCGACCGGACGCTGCAGATCCGCCAACTCGCCATCAAGGGAATGTAAGCGATGGGAAACAGCCTTTTCGCAATCGCACGCTCGGGGCTCGACGTCGAGCGTCAGCGCATGGAAGTCATCGCACAGAACCTCGCCAATGCCGGCACGACCCGCACGGCGGACGGGCAGCCGTACCACCCGTTACGTCTCGTCTCCGGCCCGAGAGTCGGCGCAACCTTTGACGATCACCTGCACAACGGTGATACGTCGCCGACCTTCGGGATGACGGGTGTCCAGAGCTACGGTGTCGAGCGCATGGATACGCCCCCGCGGCTCGTCCACGATCCGGCGCATCCGCATGCCGATGCCAACGGCATGGTCGCCTATCCGGGAATCGATCACGCCGGCGAAATGGCGCTGATGGTACAGACGCTGCGCAGCTACGAAGCCGATACCGTGATCTTCAACGCCGCACGATCGATGTACATGCGTGCGCTCGAACTCGGGGCCCGCTCATGAGCGCCAATCCGGTCGAATCAATCTCCATGCTGCAGGGCGCCCCGCTGTCGGAAGCGTTCGCCGTGTCGCCGTTTGCACAGCAGTCGAGTTTCTCGGAATGGCTCGTCGCGGGCGCAACCCGTGTCGACCAGACCGCCAGGCTTGCCGACGACGCCGTCGCCCGTTTCGCGCTTGATGGCGCCGTACCGCCACACCAGGTCATGATCGCGCTGGAGGAAGCACGCATGTCGCTGCAGCTCGCGTTGCAAGTGCGCTCTCGCATCGTCGAGGGTTACCAGGAACTGATGCGGATGCAGCTGTAACCCATGGAATCGTTACTTTCACGTATTCGCGCGTCGTTTTCCGACGCGTCGCCGCGCCGCCAGGTGGCTGGCGTGGCCGTACTCGTTGTGATCGTCGCATCGCTGATCGCGGCCGGCTATTTCGCATTGCGTCCACGCTATCAAGTACTGTTCCGCGACCTGAAACCGCAGGACGCAGCTACCATCGTCGCCGAACTCGAACGGCAGAAAGTGCCCTTTCAGGTCGACGAATCGTCGTCGGCCGTGTTGGTCCCAGCTGCGGATGCGCAAGTGATGCGGCTCAAGCTGATGAGCAGCGACATGCGGCTACAGGGGGCCGTCGGCTTCGAGTTGTTCAACAACTCGGATCTCGGCATCACGGACTTCGCACAGAAGGTCAACTATCAGCGCGCACTGCAGGGCGAACTCGCGCGAACCATCATGTCGCTCGACGAGATCGAACTTGCGCGTGTCCATCTCGCGTTTCCCGATTCGTCGATCTTCCGGCGCGCGGACGATCGGCCGAAGGCATCCGTCGCGCTGTTCATGCGCAGCGGCCATACGCTCGGCCCCGACACGGTGCGCGGCATTCAGCGTCTCGTGGCCGCCGCGGTCCCGCAACTGTCGGCGGCCGACGTGACGGTGCTCGACCAGCATGGGGAATCGGCCGCCGGGCGCGACGTGCCCGTCGACGATCCGCACTACGCGCTCAAGCACGCACTCGAACGCGAGTACGAGCGCAAGATCGGCGTGCAGATTGCCCCGTTGCTCGGCGCGCGCCATGCAACCGTCAGCGTCGACGCAACGCTGAATTTCGATCAGGTGCGCGTCACCAACGAATCCGATCTGAACCGGTCGCTCGCAAGCGCTGGCTCGACCGGCATCCCGTTGCCGCCCGCGTCGATGAACGCAAAGGGTATCGGCGCACCCGGCCTTCCGCCGTTGCCTTCCACACCGTCGTCCGACGGCACGCGAACGGAACGCAAGCTGGAGCAGATCGTGTCGGCGCCAGGCTCGCTGAAACATCTGAGCGTCGGCGTCGTGATCGATGGCACGCTGCCGGAAGAGACACTGGCGCAGCTGAAATCCGTCACGGCTGCGGCCATCGGCGCGGACGGGGCCCGTGGCGACACTGTCGTCATCTTTGCACGCACGCAGCCGACCGACGGATCAACTGGCATAGCGACGCCGGTGCCCGTAGACGGCGCTGACCGCGCGGTTCCTGCGTCGAACCTCGCCACCGATCGGCGCATCCCGGCGCCCGCGCAACCGAGCGGCATGCAGCGTACCTGGACGCGACTCGGGTTGCCGGGCCCCATCGTCGCGTATGCAACGGTCGTCGCGCTGCTCATCGGAATCGCCCTGCTGTGGCGCCTGCTGGCCGGCGGCAGACGACCGACCGGCCTGCACGCGATGACTTCGACCGAACGGGACGAGTACGTTACGCGCCTCCGCGTCCTTCTTTCCGAGAGCCGCCAGCATCATGAAGGTTAACGCGCGTATTGACCGGCGCCTGCGCGGCCTGGTAGCCGATCTCACTCATCGGCCTGCCGACGACATCGAAGCAATCTGGCATGCGTTGTCGGACGCCGAGCGCAAGCAACTGCTCCCGCTGCTCAAAGACGCGGCGTCGCTCGGTCCGGGCGAATCCGACGCATTCGCGACGGTCCTGTCCGTCGCACCGCCGCAAGACGACGACCGCGGAGCGCCCCATCACGACGCTCCCGCGATCGGACGCCTCGCTGGTCACTGGCCCGACGCGCTGCTCGCACAACTGGTCGGCTGTTTTGACGACGCGCAGCGCACGCGCCTGTTCGCGGAACATCCGGCGTGGCGGCGCCATGCCGTCGCGCCGCTCGCACCGCATGCGCGCGACGCGCTGCTGCGCGCCGCTGGCGAAGCAATTCGGGCGCTTCCGCCGGCGGTCGAGGCCACCGCGCCTTCGCAGCGCCACCCGAGCTCGTGGAGACGGCGCCTGCTCGACGGCCTCCGCAGGAGGCGCGCATGAGCCCGATCATCAAGGCCGCGCAAATCATGCTGAGCGTCGATCGCGTGTCGCTCGATGCGCCGTCCGCCGTGACAGAGCCTTGTTCGTCGCAGGTAGAACTCGTCCCGGCGGAGCCTATGCACTACGATGACAACACCGGCGATGCGTTTTCGCCGGAGCGCGATCGCCTGCTTGCACGGATTGCCGCACTCGAAGCAGCAGCTTCCGGCCATGAGGCCGAACTCGCACAATCGGCTCGAACGGCATTCGAACGTGGCGTCGAAGATGGTATTCGGCAGGTGGCGCATGCCGAGGCCGAACGGCTCTCGTTGCTGAAAGCCGGTATCGATGCAGCGCGCGACACGTTCATTGCTCGGCTTGCGTCGCTGGAGAAGCTCGCGGCAGAGGTCGCGCTCGTCGGACTGGAGCGCGTGCTGGGCGATCCGACCCGTCACGCCGAACTCGTCATCGAAACCGTACGGCATCGCCTGACGTCGATCGCGCACGAGTCGCTCGTCGGAATCCGCGTGTCCGCTGACGATTTCCGCGATCCGGCACGGCTCGACACCGTTCGGCACACGCTCGACACGGCACCGTCGGTGTCGCTCGTCGCCGATCCGCAGCTTCCTGCCGGCGCGTGCGTGATCGACTTGACGCTCGGCAAGCTCGACGTCGGCATCCCGCGCCAGTTGGCCAGCATCGCCGCGACGATCCGGGAGACCGATGGTCATGCGTGAGCGGCGCCCCGTGCATCCCTACATCGACGCGCTGCGCCGCCTCGACCCAGTCGCGCGACTGGGCACCGTGACCCGCATCATGCCGACCTTCGTCGATGCAAATGGCCCCGGCGTAGCGGTCGGTTCGCTTTGCGTGCTGGGAGAACAATCGCCGCCGCTTTATGCCGAGGTCACTCGTGCGGAAGTGGGGAGAATTACGCTTGCCCCTTATCAGGCCACCCCGTCGCTCTGTGTCGGAGACACGGTACGCGCGGTCGGCTCGGACGCGACACTGCCCGTCGGCGATGCGTATCTGGGGCGGATCGTCGATCCGCTTGGCCAGCCACTCGACGGCGGGGCCTCGATTGCCCCCCGCCATGCGTGGCCGCTTGCGGGCGTGCCCACGTCGCCGCTCGATCGCGCAACGCCCGACCGTGCACTCGACACCGGAATCCGGGCAATCGATACGCTATTGACGCTCGGTGTCGGTCAGCGCATCGGCATCTTCTCGGGCAGTGGCGTTGGTAAAACGACGCTGCTGTCCGGCCTGGCTCGCCATGTCGATGCGGACGTGTGCGTTCTGTGTCTCGTCGGCGAACGCGGACGCGAAGCCGAGGATTTCTGGCACCGGTCGCTTCGGGATGTATCGCGCGCGCGGTCGGTGATGGTGGTCGCCACGTCCGATCAGCCTGCGATCCTGCGCGCGCGCAGCGTATCGGCCGCACTGGCCCACGCCGAGTATTTCCGTTCGCAGGGCAAGCATGTGCTGCTGCTGCTCGACTCGATCACGCGCTATGCGCTTGCGCTGCGCGAGATCGGCCTCGCGGCGGGAGAGCCGCCGACCCTTCGCGCCTATACACCGAGCGTCTTCGCCGCGTTGCCGAAGATCGTCGAGCGCTGCGGCGCGGTGCGCGGCGGCGGCGCCATCACCGCGCTGATGACGGTGCTGGCCGAAACCGACGAAATCGACGATCCGATGGCCGAGACCATGCGCGCGCTGCTGGACGGACACCTCGTGCTGACACGAACGCTCGCAGGACAGGGGCATTTCCCGGCGATCGACGTAACGCGCAGCGTCAGCCGTGTCATGCAACACGTCGCCAGCGACGACGCGCGCCATCTGGCCGCGCGCGTCGTTGCCGGCCTGTCCCTGTACGAGCGCTCGCGCACGCTCATCGAAGCTGGTCTTTACGTCGCCGGCAGTAATCCCATGCTCGACGACGCGCTGCGCGTGCGTTCCGGCCTCATCGATTTTCTCCGGCAGGACGTCGGCCAGGCTACCGATCGCGATCACGCGATCGCATCGCTGAAAACCTTACTGGGGGCGAGGTCATGACACGCCGCTCGCAACGGGACGCCGCGCTCGACATCGCGCTCGTTCGTCAACTGCAACTGCAACAGGCGATCTCGCGTGCCGCGCAGGCACGCGCTACGCTCGATGTCGAGCGCGCCCGGCAGCAGCAAGTCGAAGCCGAGCACGACTCCCATCTCGCAGCGTGGCGAGGCGCGGCCTTGGCCGACCGGCTGTCGCCCGCGCTGCTCGCCAATTGCTCGGCCGCACTCGAAACCTCTTCGATGCAACGCGACACCGCATCCCGGCGCGTCGACATGCGGACGACTGAGCTGGACGCTATTCGCGCCACTCTGCAGCAACGCGACCGCCTCGCCGACGCCGCCGATCAGTACGCCATGCACGCGGAGAAACGGCATCGGGCGTCGCTCGACGAGCGACGGATGACTGAACTGGAGATTCGCGTGGCCCTTTCTGGAGGAAATCGATGACAACGGATGTGCAGTTGCTTCGCGCGGCCGACGCGTCGGCCGACCGGCCACGCGCATCGACCGGCGGCACCGGCAATGCGTTTGGCCAGTTGCTTCGCTCGATGGAGCAGGACATGTGGCGCAACGCGGTGTCGGCGCTCCCGGCCGGTAGCCCCGCCACGTCGACGCCCGGCAACACGGCAACGGTCGAATCGCGGGTGGGCGCTCCCGACAGCGCAGAACAGTACACCACCTCCATTACGTCGCCTCTCTCGTCGCAAGCCCAAGCGACGGTTGTGCCCGACGTCCGCCCCGCGGTCTTGCTTGCGCAAACGAGCGCTCCGGCACCTCGGCCACAGCGCGAGGACGTGGCCCGGCACGCGGGCGGATACCAAGCGCTGGGCCTTGGCCCGCTGCCCGAGCGTTTCGGGCCAGCGGACGCAAAGGCACCCGGCTCGACCGAACGCATCACCGTCACGGCCCCGAGCCGCAACCTCCCAGCCTCCAACGTGTCGCCCCCATCGGCCGCCTCACCGTTTAGCGTGACGGTCCTGCCTGGGAATGGCATGCCACTCGTGTCGCTTCGCATCGCGCAGGCGGATCCTGACGACCTCGACCTGCTCGATTCCCATGTTCGTGCCGCTCTGCTGCAGAGCGGCTACCCCGCCTCGAGGCTCGTCATCAACGGCATCGACCGCAACGCTCCCGGAGAAACCACTCATGGCGATTGATCCCATTGCCTCGTCCGCCAATCTCGGCGCGCGGGCAGATTCGCTCGGCCTGAACATGCAGTCGCTGCTGCAGATCATCCTGACGCAGCTCACCTACCAGGATCCGCTGAAGCCCGTCGACAACTTCGAGTTCGTATCGCAACTCGCACAGTTCACGTCGCTCGAGCAGAGCCGGCAGATGACGGACAAGATCGACAGCCTGCTGACGGTCCAGTCGGCCACGAGGACGGTCGGCCTGCTCGGCCGCAACGTGGATGTACAAACCGACACGGCCCAACTGAGCGGTGTCGTGAAGAGTGTTTCATTCAAGGACGGTCAGCCGCAATTGACGATCGAAACGGCAGGCGGCCAGTTCCTGACCAACGCGACCGTCGCGCAGATCGTCGCGGTCCGATAGTCGGCCTGCCCGGGAGAAATCCATGCTTGAAAGCATCTACATCGGCATGAGCGGCCTGACCGCGTATTCGCGCGGCTTGCAGACCATCAGCAACAACGTGGCCAACCTCAATACGGCCGGCTTCAAGACGTCGACGCCGCAGTTCGCCGACCTCTACTACGGACAGCAATTCGCACGCGGCTCCAGCGGCAATCCGAACGTCGCCTATTCGGGGAGCGGTGTCGAATACGGCTACGCTTCGCTGAATTTCAAGCAAGGCGATACGCGGCCGAGCGATGGCCAGCTCGATCTCGCGATCCAGGGCAACGGATTCCTGACGCTGCTCGACGGAAAGAACGCCTGCTACACGAGAACAGGCCAGTTCATCGTCGATAACGACGGCTCCATTCGCGACAAGAGCACCGGCCTGCAGCTCGCTGCGCTTACTGCCTCTGGCGACCTCGCGGGCCTGTCGGTCGCCGGTAAACAGGTTAATCCGCCGCAGGCGACGACCGTCGTCAAGTTCACCGACAACCTGTCGACGGGGTCGACCAGCTTCTCGATCCCGAACATCGACGTTTATGACGCCAGCGGCGAAAAACACACGCTCAAACTCGATTTCAAACCCGATTCCGGCCCGCTTCCCGGACGCTGGAAAGTGTCCGTAAGCGACGAGAACGGCGTGCCTCTCCAGGAAAGCACGCTGCAATTCACTGGCGGCATTCCCGATCCGGGGCAGAACAAGATCAATGTCACCTTGCGTCCTGCCAACGCGCCGCTGCTCACGGTATCGCTCGACTTTTCCAATGGCGTGACGAGCTATTCGGCGGGCACGACATCGACCCTGCGCTTATCGTCCAAGGACGGTTACGCGACCGGCACACTGTCATCGCTGAGCGTCGATCAGGACGGTCAACTCGTGATCGGCTATTCCAACGGGCAAAACGACAAGCTCGGCGCAGTTGCCCTCGCCAGTTTTTCCAATCCCCAGGAACTGATTCAGATGGGCAAGGGACTGTTCGATGCGAGCCATGCAGCACCGCCCGCGTATCGTTCGAGCAATGGTGCCGGCGTCGGCAAGCTGCTTTCCGGTGCGACCGAGGCGTCGAACGTCGACCTGTCGTCCGAGTTCGGCCAGCTCATCCTGATCCAACGCGGTTTTCAGGCTTCGTCCCAAGTCGTGAGCGCAGCGAATGAGATGATGCAGCAACTGCTTCAAATGCGGAGTCAGGGATGAGCATCGGCCCCGTCACCTGGCGCCCGGCCGACAACCGCGCTCCCGATCTCGCGCGGGCGCTCTTCGAGACGGCGCTCGCCGACTGGCAGTCGCGGTGGTTCAGCAGGTCGTGCTTTTCGTTCGGTGAGGTCACCGCACTGCCCGGCAAGCCACCCGAAACCAACGCTCAGGTGCCCACCAGTCACTGGTGCGCACCGGGCGTGCGCATCGACATGTCGCAGCGCAGCGACCGGTGTCTGATCGACGCTGCATTCGCCGCGGGAGGACACGTATTCGACGACCCCACGTGCCACGACGTCCTAGCGCCGATCGCCATCGAAATCCGCGACGACCTGATTGCATCGCTGTGTATATCGCCTGTTTCGGGCCAGACACCTTCAGCGCCCTCCGGCAATGACGTCCCAGCCGCCGCCTCATCGTTCAGCGGCTACGGTGTCATTCGGCTGGCGATCGTCGCGTCGAATGGCGACATGCTGGCGCTGCTGTTCTGCGACGTCCGGCACATCTGGAACAAAGCTGCATCCGACGCGACGACCACTCCGCGCCAGCGCATCGATGCAGAGCTGACACCTCGCCGGACCGCACTGGGTCCGTGTCCGATCGCCCTGTCCGTTCGGCTCGGCCGGTGCGAGCTGTCCGCCGCCCAACTGACAACGCTGGCGCCGGGCGACGTCATCGTCCTTGATCGTGCAATCGACGCGCCTGCCACACTGGTCGTCGATGAAACCTCTTCCACCGTCGCGTTCGGTACTCCCGGCCGTACCGGCACATCGCTTTCCCTCAAACTGACGTCGCTCGCGACGCCCGATTCGCCATGACTACCCATACGTTTCCCAAACAGGCCGTCGCCGCCCATGTCGATCTGCCCGAACAGCACGCCGATGCTAACGCGGAAGAATCGCCGCGCCCGATGCTGGAGTTGCTCGACGGCGTCAAGGTCACCGTCGACGTACTGCTCGGTCGCACGACAATGAACGTCAAGGACATGATGACGCTGCAATTGGGCGGCGTGCTCCAGCTGGACCGGTCGATTGGCGAGCCGGTCGAAATCGCGTTGAACGGCAAGGCGATCGCGACCGGCGAGATCGTTGCCATCGACGGCCGTTTTGGCGTGCGGATTGTCAGCGTCGGAACAGCCGATCGATGACCGCTCCAGTACCATCATCGTGGCTCGAACGCGCGCCAGACGCCGCACCGGCCATCGGCTTCTTCTCGCACCTCGGCGTCGAGTGGGTTCGCGTCGTGCTGGCATTTATGTTGTGCGTCGCGATCGGTGTGGTCGCCATACTCGTCATACGGACGC
Source organism: Burkholderia sp. WP42 (assembly GCF_000745665.1). Classification (NCBI taxonomy): domain Bacteria; kingdom Pseudomonadati; phylum Pseudomonadota; class Betaproteobacteria; order Burkholderiales; family Burkholderiaceae; genus Burkholderia; species Burkholderia sp. WP42. The sequence goes on from NZ_KN050724.1 coordinate 275,712, forward strand.
GCACCGTTCGCGGCACGCCTCGAAATTCCGCGAGCACACCGCGTATTCGCGTAATCGAACATGCCCGCCTTTCCTCCCGCGTCACCCTGCATCTGATCGAGTATGACCAGCGTGTGGTTCTCCTCATGTCCGATGCGAACGGCAGCCGTGTCGTCGATGCTCGCGACCAGTCACCGCAGGAGCCCTGAGATGCGCTCGACGTTCCTCCGCGTTCTGGCCGCCATGCTGTTCGCGCTTCTGATCGGCGCCCCAAATTGGGCTCATGCAGCGCCTGTGACACAGGCCGCAGCTCCGCTGTCGGCCCTCGGCGTCGCCGACTTCGCTCGCACCGGGGCGAGCATGTCCGAAGCCGTCCGAATCGCCGTGTTGCTGACCGTACTCAGCCTGCTCCCGGCATTCGTGGTCTCGATGACGGCCTTCATCCGGATTGCGATCGTGCTGTCGATGATCCGCCATGCATTCGGCATGCCCGAAACGCCGCCGACGCCGGTACTGATCAGCCTCGCGCTGTTCCTGACCGTCTTTGCGATGCTGCCGACGTTGCAGACGATCAACCACGATGCGCTTCAGCCGTTCATCGGCGGTCACCTGGAATTGTCAGAGGCGCTCGAGCGCAGCAGCGGGCCGCTGCGGGATTTCATGCTGCACCAGGTGCGCGAAGACGAACTGAAGTGGATGTACGAGATGTCTCACCAGCCGCTTCCGGCGACACCCGCCGACGTCAGCCTGCTGCAATTGACGCCCGCGTTTATCCTGAACGAACTGCGCGTGTCGTTCCAGATCGGATTCGTCATTCTGCTGCCGTTTCTGCTGATCGACCTCGTCGTTTCCAGCGTACTGCTGTCGCTGGGCATGCTGATGGTGCCACCGGCGACGATCTCGCTACCGCTCAAGGTGCTGATGTTCGTGCTCGTCGACGGCTGGGGTCTCATTTTGCGCGGCGTCCTGGACAGCTTCAAATGACGCCGCCGGATCTGCCGAGCGCAACGGACGCCATGTCGAAGGAAAGATGCGAACACGATCTATGGCTGGCGTTCGAGCGCACGCGCAACGCTGATGCAAGGGAATCACTCTTCGATTTCTATCTGTCGTATGCGGCCGCACTTGCCGGCAAGTTGTATCGCGGGCGGCATCGGGACGATGTCGAGTATCAGGACTACATGCAGTTCTCCTGCGTGGGCCTGCTCGAATCCATCGACCGTTTCGACAGGACCCGCGGCGTCGCATTCACGACATTCGCGACGCAACGGATCAAGGGCAGCGTACTGGACGGCGTCGTCCGGCTGACCGATGGGCAGGAACAAACCGCGCTGCGCGCCAGCATCCGCCGCGAGCGGTTGGAGTCGCTGAAGGACGCGCCCGGCGACGAGCCGCGCGACGTGTTTCGCGTGCTGGCAAGCGTGACGGTCGGCCTCGCAATCAGTTTCATGCTCGATGATACGGGCATGGTCGGTGCCGACCCCGGCGCGGCGCAGCCCTTCCAGGACCATCCGTACCGGACTCTGGCGCAGCAGCAGACACGCTCGCGCCTGCACGATGCGGTCGACCGCCTGCCAGCGCGCGAGCAGAAGATCATTCGCTACCACTATTTTCACCGCTTGAGCTTCGAGCACATAGCCGACATTCTCAACCTGTCCAAAGGCCGCATTTCGCAGTTGCATCGCGCGGCACTCGACGAGCTTCGTCGGCAAATCGGCACCGACGACTTCTATCTTCTTGCGTGATTCGCTATGGAAAACAACCCGTCATCGATTTTGTGCCCCGACGACCGAATGGCCGTGCTGGTAGAAGCCATGCAATCCAGCGACGAATCGGCGCTTCACGCGTTGAACAACGCACTCGAGCGCTGGCCCGACGACTATCGCCTGTGGTTCCTGCGCGGCGCGGTTCATGCAGGATCGCAACACTACGAGGCTGCCAGAAACGATTTCGGCGTATCGCAGCGACTGACGCCCGATTTCCCGATCGCGGGCTTCATGCTGGGCTTTCTCCACTTGACTCATGGTCACGTCGATCGTGCAGTTGAGGCATGGGGGCCACTCGATGCGCTGCCGGCCGACGATACGCTGCGTGTGCTGAAAACCGGCCTGCTGAATCTCGTGAACGACCGCTTCGCGCTAGCCAGCGAGCAGTTGCGAGCTGGCATCGCATCGAACACGAAATACCCACTGATCAATCGTTATATTGTCGACGTGCTCCAGCATGTCGAGTCCATCGTCGGTGCGGCGCCCGCCAGCCACGCACCATCCGAAAAGACGGGTATCCTTCCGGAAATCGATTCGGCGTATTCCACGCCCCGCTGACAGGCTTTTCCATCGCCATGATTTCCCGCACAACGCTCGACCAGCTCACCGAGGTACTGCGCAGCGAGCTCGACAAGAAGGCTCGCACGCGGTCTGGCGCCGCAGGCGCGACGCCGGCCGGCAGTACGACACCGAAAAATGGGCCGCGCTCGTTGGGCGAAACGCTCCCGGCGCATATCGACCAGTTACTCGCGGCGGGCGTGACGGATGAGTTCCAGTTGATGCGCGCCGCGGTCGAGCATGTGCTGCACAGGCAATTCGGTGACGAGCAGGTCAACGATCCGACGTTTCAGTCGATTGCGAACCGGGTGACGCAAGCCATTCTGGAGGACGATCTTCTTCGGTCAGAACTGCTCTCGACGTTCGCTTCAAGAAAATAACGCTCTATCAGCCACAAAACGCGATCAATGACCAACAGTAATCCTGTGCTCGATGTACAACGTCTCGTGCAACGTGGCGAGATGGACCAAGCCCAACGCTTGCTGGACGGTTTCAGAGCCGACGATGGCGATAGCGATAGCGATAGCGCGATATTTTTCCACGCATGCGCTCAGTTTCACTATTTCCTGGGCGAATTTGAAAAAGCAGTTGATCTGTGCTTGACCGTTACGCAGCGTGCCCCAGGATACACCAACCATCGAATGATCCTGTTCTATGCGTGCGCTCACCTCGGCAGAATCGACATTCTCGACGCACATTTTGAAGCGCTAGTGCAGGGGCTCAATGAATGGGAACGCCAACAGATTAAGTTCGAGATTCAATATCTCTTCGGTCAAGACGACGAAATTATCGCGCAATCCATGTCGTACCATGCATCGCACCCCGCAGGTGCGATTCCGGCTGCCACCGGCACTCAACTCAGGAAAATTCGCAGCACATCGCTGATGCGGGCTTACGGCATCTCTGCCGGCCTAAAAGAATATGCATCGACCTATACAAGCCGCTCAGCTGTAGCGGAGATATACGGAATCAAAGATCCTGGCTACTGGTGTGGTGACACACCATTACCGCGCGTTCTCCATTACGTCCGTGGTGGTGGCTTCGGTGACTGGCTCCAGTTCTTCCGGTACCGCGTGCTGCTCGCGCAAGCTGGGACAGAACTCGTCCTTCATGAACCTTGGCCTTGCCTGCACGTCAATCCTGCTTGGCTGAACGATTACCGTGACATGGGGGCCCGCGAACTGTTGGCACCACTATCAGGCCACGCGCCGCACGATGAAATGTGGGCCACGCCGTTCTCGTTGTTCACCCCCCTCTTTCCGCTGGCCGGCTATCTGCCAGCGCGACGAGCAATGTACGAAGAGGCGCCGTCTCCGTCCATTGCGGACCTGGCAAAACGTATTCGTCAAGATGCGCGTGGGCGCCCATGCGTTGCGCTCTTTTGGTCAGGGAATGAATCCGCTCACGGAGATTTCGCGTGGAGAAGCCTGCGCCTGCATCAGGTACGCCCATTGCTGGAAAATCAGGACATTCACTGGATCATATTGCAACGTGGTCTCGAAATGCAGCGATGGCTCGCGGATAATTTGTCGCGCTCGACAACCAACGTCGACTCGACGACCGATCTGCATTCGCTGGCCATGCTGCTTTCGACGTCCTCCGACGCTGTCGTCAGCGTCGACAGCGGTCCACTACATCTTGCGGCGAGTTTGAATCTGCCGACCATTCTGCTTTCGCCACTTCATGCGGACTGGCGCTACGAGCGGATGCCAACGGCGACACCGTGGTATCCCAACGTCCGCATCGTTCGGCAGCCGGTTATTGGTGATTGGAACGCAACTGTTGCCGAAGCGCACAGGGTCCTCCAGAATTGGTGCCGCACTGGAAGGCTATTGTGAGCGCTCAAGGAGCGTCGACGCGTACGGGTATTCCTTGGTTGGGTCAGTACGTAGGCCAGGTATGCCTGTAAGCACGAGACCAGTACCGTCTGTGAACGCTCGGTGGCGAGTGCCATGATGTCCGGCGAAGGACACGAATGACCGGTCGTGTCCACGATAGGAGTTGTGGACAGAGTGACTCAGACAGTCGGGATCCCGCCGAAACGGCAAACTCGCCGACATCCCACGGAATGGAAGCGGACCATCGTCGCGCTGACATTCGAGCCCGGCGCGTCGGTCGCCCGTGTTGCTCGCGAGAACGGCATCAATGCCAATCAGGTGTGGGCATGGCGCCGCCTCCATGCGCAAGGCCTGCTAACGGACGATGCGATTCCAGACGCAATGCTGCCGGTTGTCGTCAACGAACCGTCTCAGCCGTCGATGGCGCTCGAGGTGCCGACTGCGACCGACAACATACCGTCCGGCTTGATCGAGATTCAGCATGGCAAGACGTCGATTCGCATCGAAGGCGCGCCGGACCCGGACGTGCTGCGTTCTGTTCTCGATCGCATTTTACGATGATCGGTCTGCCTCAAAACACGCGGATCTGGATCGCGGCGGGCGTCACCGCAAGGCCCCGCCCGTATTGGCTCAGCGCAATCCGCTGCCGCCGCAGTTCGTTTCTCCGCTCAGGAATGTGGTGCGCCTCAAACCCGCGCCACGCTTGGCTGAGCGACCGTTTCGCACGCGGTTTGGTACGTGCGTCATGTCTGTGCTATTTCCAAGGGGTGGTGCATTTTGGACCAACACGAGATTTACGCTGCAAACAGGGCTGGCGACGACGCGACGGACGGCGCTGGAATTCGGCAATTGCCGGCGTCGACGACTGCCGTCACGAACGACGAACATCGCGTCATTGCCGACGACTGGCTGCGTCGCGCGATCGGCGGAATCCGCGTGATGCATCTCGATGACGACGAGCGACGGCGCGTCGCGAGAGAGCTCTTCTGAGATTCGAGCGCAGATACGACAACGCCCGCAGAAGCGGGCGTTGTCGTTTTCAACTCACCAATGCTCAATACTCGAAGTTGACGGTATAGCGCCATTGCCCGTCATCAGCCATCGAAACTGAGTACGCAGCCTTTGTCCAAATCGGGCCATGTGCGCGAAACAAGTCAACCAACTTGTATAGTCCAGAAACGATCTCATCCGTCGGCTGAACCAATTCCTTTCGCCCATCCGGATTTGAGATCTCAATCCGAAGTCGCTCCTGCCCCTTCTCTTGCTCTCGCTCCACGAGCATGTCAGCTGCACGCCATGCTTCCGGTGTAGCGACGATCAGCGCGTTCGCAATTTCGAAGTCGATGGGAGCCTGCTTGTCAACCAAAGAACTCACTGCCTTCTCCTATCTAAATCCCATATTCGCTACTTGTTGAACACCGATAGCGCTTGTACCAATTGACCATCCTTCGTGATGTAGTAGGTCATCGCAAATGGTCTAGTTTCACCGATGTTCCGCACGGGCTCCCCAATAAATCGAACCACCGAGTTCGGATTCTCTGCTGCCAGTCTGCTCGCCTGCAAATCGATGCTCTTCTTCAACCCAAGGTTTGATCTTGGAGCCTCAGATATAAGGTTGAACTGGTTATTCACGTAGGACGGTGTGTCGACCCCACCCTCCGGAATGATATGCCCTCGATGCTCACCTACCGACCGCCCACCAATAGGTTCGGGCAACGTTCCCTTCCCGCGCCCAACATGCGACCCGGAAATAAGACCGTCAGCACGCAGTGGAAGACCAGAGCCATTATCGACAACATACACCGCTTCGTTGCGACCGAAAGCAACAACTCGGGACTCGGTTCCCGGAATGTCGGACGGGGTAAATGGTCCGCCAATCCTATTGCTTCTAGCAGAGGCAAAGCTGGATGCTTGTGGCGCGCGTGGCATCTGGAATCCAGCCGGGCCGCCAACAATACCTCCTGCACTACCGACTACCGTGGCCGCGTAGAAAGCATCCTGATCGGATCGACCCGATGCGTACATCGCGCTGCCTGCCAAGGTCGCAAACGGACCACCACTGAGCATCGCATCAAATGCCGCTGCTTTGGGGCTCAGCGGCGCACGGAACGCGGCGATCTGCTCGGCAGCATCCGGTCGCGTGTACGTCAGGGCATGTGCAAATCGCTCCACTCGCTGGCCGATCGACCCGTCATCGACGATCGCATGACCCAGATCCGAGAACCGGTCGTACGTCCCGGCAGCAATTCGCGCATCGGCCAGCTGCGTCAACGCATCCCACGATGAGCCCGGTGTGGCATTCATCGTTGACCTGAACGCTGCTGCGTTCAGGTCAACGTCACCGCCATAACCCAAGCTCGACGACGACCATGCCGACAGCGCGCCGTCATAACCCGAGCCGTACGCGACACCAGTCGCTGCTGCTCCAGTTCCCGCATCGATCCACGCACCATTCGGCGTGACATGCATCTCCGGCCCAACACCTAAATCTCGAATCGGGGAAGGTGCACCAGGCCCAACAAACTGCATCGCCATGTACGGATTCGGCGCACTACCTGCACTGCCGAACGCATCCACGAGTTGTCCGTACACCGCGTCTTCGTAGCGCGTCGGACCTGAGGTAATTTTCTCAGCAGAGGCCGCTTGGACGCGATCAACCACCATATTGCCAACGGTGCTTCCCACCGTGTCGGCAACGATCCCACCCATGTTACGCGAAAGATTCCCGCCACGCACCAGTGTACTCGCCATGCCGGCGCTCAGTCCACCCGCCACGCCGCTTACGAACTTGCTCACTCCCGCGCTGTAACCCGCGCCAGCCGCAGCCGACCCAGCCGCCTGCCCAGCGCTGTAGCCCACGCCCGAGGCGATCGCACTGGCCGCCAGGCCCTTCCAGTCGAACCGGTCCTGCAGCCCAGTTGCGATTCCCAGCCCCTGCGTCACGGCCGAACGCACCGCCCCCTGCAAGACCGCGGTTTGGAATCCATTCGTCGTGGCCGTGCCCGCGCCAGTCGCGGCCCCGGTCGCTGCGGGCGCCAGCGCGCTGGTCACGCCTCCGGCGACCGCGCCACCCAGCGCACTCAGCGCCACGCCATTCCAGTTGAGACCGTGTTGTTCACCGCCCGCAATCATCACGCCTTGGCTAGCCACGGCACCCGCGGTGCCTGCCGCAGCACCCGCCGCGACGCTTCCTGCAAACGATGCAGCCTGAGGCGCCAAGGTCCCGTAGGACACCACCGACACCACCACGGCCACCACAATCGCAATGACCGACACGACGCTGCAGCCGTTCGGTCCCGGCGGCGGCGGCGGTGCCGGCAGCGTCGGCTGCGTATTGCCGATTGCGAGACCCGGATCGTACGGTTTGAACGTCGTCGCCGTATTGTGGACGTTCGTCACCTTGTTCGGTACGGTCAACAACTCTCCGGGCCGCAGCTCATCCATACTCTTCAGACCATTCGCGTCCGCCAGTACGTACCACAGACTCGAATCGCCCCATAACGCCGATGCAACCGACTTCAGCGTATCGCCTGCCCGCACGGTCCATTGCCCCGCGCTGGCGGCCGGATATGCGCCGTTGATCGCCATGTAGTTCTCGTCGAAGTCGGCGGCACTGATCGGCGTGAACACCCGATACTGATTCTCGTTGCCCTTGCCAAGCTTGCCGGCAAGTTCCTGCATGTAGTCGATCTTGTCGATTCCGTCGTTGCCCTGGTTTCCGACCCGGTTTCCATTCAGGTAGTAATAGTTGTGCTTGCGGTCCCCGGCCGCACCGGTAATCCTGCTGTTCGCATCGACATTCACGCCGGTCAGTTCATCACGTCGCTGCACTTGGCCGCGCATGTCAGTCCAATATTGGAAGGCGCGTGCCTTGCCCGGATCGTTCCCGCCGTCGTCATACGTGCTTTTCAGGTTACCGTTCTCGTCGTAGTTGAAATACGACATGGCCGGCCGCCAACCCGGTGCATTGGGATTCGACGCCTGCACTGTCACGCGCGACTGCTTTGCGCTGTCCCACAACTCGTACGCGTAAGTAGAGGTCGTGTGCGTTTCGCTTGCATCGTCGGGCGTCGTGTCGACCTGAGTCAGCGTGCCATCCGCCATCCGTGTGTAGACCGTCGTCGCTCGGTGCAGAGTGTCCCTTTCCTGCAAGACCATCCCATCTGCGTCCCACGTACGGTCAATCCCTGTCACTTGCTGGCCCGTCGTCGCGTCGCGCTCGACAAAGCTGGTCACACGGCCCAAGAGGTCGTTCTTACGTTCCTGTACAACGATGTCGTTGACCTTCTGCGTTTCCAGATAGCCATTTGCATCGTACGTGTATCGTTCGGTTCGGTCGTCCTTTGCGTAGACAGCCAATACGCGTTCGCCTGCCGCGTTGTAGCCAAGTTGCACACCGTCACCGCCGAGCGCCCCCTTCACGATCGAGACGCTAGTGTCGTTCGGATCGGTTGCCCGTGCACCCGACAGGCTACCCATCGATACCGTGAATCGGTTCAACGCATCGTATTCGTACCAGTACTCTTGCTCTCGATCGTGATAACCGACCATGTCGGTGTACTTCGCGAGCATTCGCCGGCGGTTGCCAACCGCGTCGTACTCGTAGTAGACCTTGTAAGCGTCGTCCTCGATCGCCGTCACGCGATTCAACGCGTCGTACTTGACGCTCGATTGTGCAAACACGTAGACGTCGCCGAAGTTCGAGAAAAACTCGGATGTGCGGTTGCCGTCGCCATCATATTCGTACAGCGATTGTGTCTTGGTCGCGTTATCTTTGATCGAACGCACCAACCCGTTCGAGTAGTACGTGTAATCAACATCCTGCCCACTTGTCCCAGTCTGCTTCGAAACCAGTCCAGCCCAGTTATACGTGTACCGGAAAACATGCCCACCCAAGTCCGTGTGTTTAATCAGGCGCCCGAACTGGTCAGTCTCATCGACCATAGTCATGCCGTTCGCGTTGGTCGTCGTGCGGATCCAGCCACCCGAGGTCGACGTTCCGACCGAACTCACGCTCGCTACCCACTTGTAGTCGTACTTCACTTCGCGACCGGCCGCACTTACGGTCCTGATGATTCGTCCGTCACCGTCATAGAACGTGCGCTCGCGACCGCCGAGCGCGTCAGTATGCGCAATCCTACGGTCAAAAGAATCATATTCGTAGCGGTCGACGCTTCGCTGGCCGTTGGCCAGCCCTGGGTGATCGATCTCGACCACACGATTCTTGCTGTCGTATCGGTAATCTGTGCGTCGCCCCAGTTCATCGATTGAGGTTCGCAAGTTGCCGAACGCGTCGTACCGCATCGTTTTGCTGAACCCGAGCGCATCCCACGACTTAGCGAGCGTCGGTTGTGCAGTCCCATAGTTCCACTGCTGCACGGTCAGATTGCCATTTGCATCCTTCAACCCGACCAGGTTGCCGGTGAGGTCGTAGTAAAACCGCGTCTCCGGCTCGACCTCGACCTGCGCACCATTCGCGAGCGTCACGCTGACCTTCGGCTCATGCTTGAGCGTCAGATTCCCCAGCGTGTTGTAATACGATGTCGTCCAGTTTCCGCGGCCGTCACGTTCGGCCGACACCTCGCCGAATGCGTTGTGCTGCTGCAACCGGTCGATCGTCATGTCCTTCGCCGTTTCCTCTATCACGCCGACGATGTCGACGTTCGTCACCGGGTTGTTGCGCGTACCGGTCAGGAAATAGCTCTGGCGCTCAGCCAACACCGAGCCGTTCACATCCTTGGCCAGGTAGCGATATTCAAACTCGGCTCGCGTAGGCAACGCCGATGCGTCGAACAGGAAGCGCCCCAATGTGTCGCGCGTCAACGTCACCTCGATAAACGGACGATCGAATGCCTGGTCTTTCGCCGTAGACTGACGGTAGTACAACGTGATGGTGTTGACGTTCGTCAGCGGCTGGCCATCCACACCGACCGGCTTGAACTCGAAAATGCTCGGTCGCTCGCTACCCGTCAACGTGACCTGCGCCATGCCCACCGTACCGACAGTGATGTCGCCGGCGCCCATTGCCAGCGGTACACCGGCAGCGTCGTAAGCTGTGTACTTGATCGCGTAGCCATACGACTGGCCTGGTTGCGGGATCAGGCCGCCCCCCTGGACGTCCCAACTGAACTCGTCGTTACCCATGCGAGTGACGCGCGAATAGCGCGTCGTGCCATCTTGCACCCACGACACCATGATGTAATCGGTGTCGGCGGGCTGCGAATGGAACACGATCGTCGATTTCAGGTCGGCCAGGTAGTTCGTGCTGAACGACGGCGAGCCGTTCCCGCCCGGCAATCCCACCGACCCCAGCACGGCATCGAGCTTCTGGCCCGCTGCGTTGTACAGGTCGAACTCCACGTCAAGATTGCCCGGTGCGTATCCCGACACGTCTATCGAGAATGCGCCCGTATCGGGATCGCGCCAGAGCGTTCGTTCTTCGTTCCATGTGGTGCCGCCTTGCGGACGTATCTTCACGACGACGTGGTCAGCCAAATGCAGCGCCGAATCGCGTGCCGAGTAGATGTTCAGGATTTGCGGCGATGTCCAGATGTAGCTGCCTGATGCATCGGTCAGGAAACCCGCACGGCTGCTTTCCTCGTAAGTGGGGATCGGCGACGACGTTACGGTAGAGTTACCACCGCGCGCGATATGTGCGTTATAGCCATCGCGGCGCAGCAACGTACCGGGCTCACGCCCGTCGCTGCCGTCCGATATGGCTATGAAGATCATTTCGTAATCGCCGTCGGACAAATTGCCCACGTCGATCGTGTATGAACCGGGTTCGCTGCTGGGATCCTTGCCGAGTGTCCGGAATGTTTCCGTCGATCCTAATGGGCGGTAGTACAGCATCGCACGCGCTCCCAGAGGCAGCGTGTGATTTGCCAGACTCAACCGATTGGAAACCGACTGCAGCTCCTGCGACGAATCGAGGGCGTCCGTATGAGCCACATTGGCCTCAACGTTGCCGTTGGATACCCACGCTTCATACAGGACGGCCCCCTTTTCCACCTTTCCGAGCAAACGCCGTTCGCCAGCGCCATTTTGAGGCTTGACATATACTTCGATCGAGTAATCGAACTGGAGCGGTTTGAAGGGATAGTCGCCACTCGGCGTACCTATCCGGACGTAGCTATTGACCGGAAAGGTGACCTTACCGGACTGGTTGACCGCTGTTTGAACAGTTTGGGTTTGGGTGATGTCAACCGGATCGTGATCTACGCCGGAAGGGCGTGACGTCCCGAGATTTTCGCCTTGCTCCCGATACGTCGCAACGACCTCATACTGATACGCTCCGTATACGTCTTTCAGGTCCGGAAGATTGATGTCGAGGCTATATATTTCAATATAAGACGACACCAGGTTCCATGACACGCTGGCTGTAGCTGCCGCTCCCGCTGACGTAGTCAAGCTCACTTCCGCCGGCTCCGTATACACCGGACCAGCTACTGGTCGATTCTGCTTTTCAAGCCACCCACCGATACTCAACTGCGTATTAGCAAACACCCCGCCATCGATCGGAATATCAACCGGATGGAAGCTGATACGCGGCACGCTGCCCGATGTCTTCGGCTGACGAATCTGGATGACCTGATTACGCGCGTCGTAGCGCGTGAAGGTCTGCATCATGTCGGCCTTCTGAAGCAGTTTCTCGAGATCGTCACCCGTCTTGATCGCGAAACCGCGCAGGTCCGTCTCCATCGATTCGACCTTCAGCGTCGCATTCCCGTTCCGATCGTACATGTACAGATGCGAGATGCCGTCGTTGAAGTTCGTGCGAACAACCCGCCCCGCATTGTCGTAATCTGTGTATTCCTGCCACGCGCCGCCTTGGGAATACGGTCCCTCGCTCATCCGCCTTCCGACAATTTCTCCGTATGCGTTATAAAGCAGTTCCACCTGGCTCCCATACTGCCCTGCAAAGCCCGTGTAACGCTTGATTTCGCGGCTCTCTACGTCGTAGCGAACGTGGAGGGTGTACCCTTTCCCCTGGCCATCGGCGTCGACTGATCCGAAATTGGTGTTCAACAGATTGCCGGCGATGTCGTAGCTATACATCGTCCAGATGCCCAGCGCATCGAGCTTTCCTTTTATCCGCCCACGGTTATAGGTGTAGAGCGTCGTCTGATCTACATCACCTTTGCGCGTTTCCGTGACAACGTTACTCAATCCATTGTATTGATACAGTGTCGTGGCGCGTACCTGACGCCCCTTGTTATCGATGAATTGCGGCAGGATGTCCGACGTACGGCGTCCGAGTACGTCGTATCCGTAATCGTATTGGCTGCCGCTGGCATCGATCTGCCTCAGCAAGTGACCATCGCCGTCGTATGCATACCTCGTTGTAGCAGCACCAGTCTGCTGCGTGAGTCTTCCGTTTCCGTCGACTGTGGCGAACTGGGCGTTTTCTCGCGTTTCGCTAGTCTTTCGACCATTCCGGTCCCACGTGTAGTCCGTGATCCGATCGTCCTCACTGCGCGGCCATACGCTGACCAGCGTGGTGCCCAGGGAGGGATTTGACGTCACAGGGTCCGGATAGGGCTTGGAGAACCGAATTTCCTGCGTGACGTCCCCGCGCGCATTGAGCGTATAGGAAATTCCGTAGCCTTTCGCATCGATTTCGAGCGTCTTCTTGCCGCTGCCGTTGTAAAAGTACAGCGTACGACCACCGGCCGGATCCGTCTTGGCAATAACTGCGCCCCGACCGTCATATTCCCATTGAGTAACAAGGTCACTGCCGGACGTAATGAAGTATTCGCCACGCTGATCTTCGCCGGCACTCGGGTCGAAATACCCTGTCGCGACGTTCATCACACGCGACTGAATCTGGCGACCATCCGCGTCATAAACTGAACGTGTTTCGCGCACGTTGGTTGCGTCGACGGGTGCCGGTGGTTGCGAACCTTGCGTGGGGGTAACGGGATCGCCAAAGACCCGTGTGCGCGTTACGTTACCGGCCGCGTCGTACTCCCACAACGAGAGCGTTCCACTGGGACTGACCTGCCCTGTCTTGCGCCCGGCTGTATCGTAATACCAGCTCGTGACGCCGCCATTCACACCAACTTTCGATACCAGATTACCCCGTGCGTCATAAACCGATTTCTCGATCGCGGTCTCTAACACGTTCGAAGTGAACACCACTTTCGAGATAACGGTCTGACGGTCAAGGAGATCGTAGCCATACTCGCTAATACGCTCTTCGTCGAGACCCTGCGCCTCCGTCATCTTGATGCGGTTGCCGCGCGAATCGTACTTGAAGCCATTCACGACAGCCTTGTTCTTCGACAGTACCGGCAATGTCTCGGACGTCATGCGACCAAGATGGTCGTACGTATAAGTGAATGTGCCGCCCAGCTTGTTCGTATAGCTGGTGCGATTGCCGAGCCCGTCATACCCGTAGGTTTCGAAATACCCTTCCGCATCGGTCGACTTGATCGCTCGACCGAGCTTGTCGTACTCCATGCGCGTGACGGCATCGGCCGGATCACCGGCCGGCAGCACCTGCGACAGATCCGATTTCCAGCCGTCGCGTTTCCAGACGTCATCGACCGCGCCCGATCGCGCGAGCCGATAATCGGTCACTTGCGACACGTTGCCAAACGCATCGTATTGCGTGCCGACGACCCAGTTTTCCGGACTGACCTGCGCAATGACCCGATTGAGCTTGTCGTAGAACGACACCGTCGTGGCCGACAACGGGTCGGTCATCGTCACCTGATTGCCGAACGCGTCGTACTGGTAACGCGTCACGTTGTGCAGCGCGTCCGCCTTCTCGGTCACGCGACCGGCGGCATCATAGCTCTGGGTGCTGGTGTAAGCCTGCAACAGGGCGCGCTTCTGGTCATCGGTCAGTGCGGCCGCAGCCAGCGCGTTGCCGGCGCCATCCACGAGGCCTCGCGCGCCTCGCTCCGCGAGCGCCCAGGCCGTGTCCTGTTCGGCGAGCTCGACACCGCGGGGGTCGGTCGTCGCAACTTGCCGGCCGACTGCGTCGTACGTATAGCGGGTCGTGATGGCAACAGCCGTGCCGTACGCCTGCGTTTTCGCAATCAGGTTGCCCGCCGGATCGTAGACGGCATGCGTCGTCGAGGCGTCACTCGTGCCGGCGGCCACGGTCGTATCGACGGCCCTGCCGAGGGCGTCGAGCGTGTAGCTCGTTTTGACGCCCAGCGCGTTGGTCGTCTCGATCAGCCGGCCGGCGCCATCGTAGCGATAGGTCGTGACCGCGGCCTGGTCAAGCGTCTCGGACCTGAGCGCCAGCCACATGTCGTAGGTCTTCTTGTAGCTTGCCGCTTCAGGATGAGCACGTGCGTAACGAATCGTCTTCGCGAGCCGACCGGAGTTGTCGTATTGATTCTCGGTGACGTATCCTTCGGCATCGACCGTGTACAGCGGACGGTTCGCGTCGTCGTAGAACCACCGAGTTTCGCGCGACGTACTCTGTGAGCCCTGCGCATCCCACGTGTTCAGCAGATTGGTGAACGTGGCGTAGTTCGGATTGTCGGTGCCCGTATATGGCGTCGCGTAGTACTTCGTGTCGACCAGTTGCCCGGTTGCGTTGTACGAATTTCGCGTGACATAACCAGCTGCGTCGATCGTCGCGACCAAGCGGTGCTTGCCGTCATACACCATGCGCGTCACGCGGTCGCCAGCCTGAAGCTGAGCGTCGATCCGCGACAATGCAGTTCGGATAGCGTCTTGCGACTCACCTTCACCCGGATTGATGAACCCCGCGTACGCCGTCTTGCGAACCACGTTGTTGCTGACGTCGTACGTCAATTCCGTGACGGCGCCAGCTGCATCGACGGTGAAGCGCAGCCGGCCGTCCGCGCCGTAAACGTTCCGAGCGATCTCGTCCTGCTGCGACGCCGGCACCAGGCTATGCAATTGTTCCGACGTCAACTGATCCGGCAAGCCGGTCAGCGCTACCGGCGTCGCATACACGGTGCGTTTGACGATCCGCCCTTCGGCATCGCGGTCGATGGCGGTTATGGTCCCCGTCGGACCGACTGCCCCGATTTCCCGGCCCGCGGCATCGTAGACATGGTGCGTGACGCCGCCCGCCGCATTAGTCTCAGAAACCAGGTTGCCGGCCGGATCGTACGCATAGCGCGTCGTCAGCTTCAGACCAGCTGGATCCACGATCTGCTCGATCAGCCGACCGGCGCCATCATAGGTGTTCTGCGTGACCTTTGCGGTCGCGCTGTCTGCACCTTCAGTCACCGTCAGGATCTGGCCCGTGCGGTCATAGGTGAAGGTCGTCGTGAGCTTCTGGCCGGTCGGATCGACGATCACCGTCATCTTGCGGCCGTTCAGGTCATAGTGCGTATCGGTAATTGTTCCGGACGGGTCGGTCGTGCGGACCTGCTGCCCTTTTGCGTCGTATTCGTACTTGGTGACCAGTTCAACCGGAACCCAGGCGTCCGGGCCGCTTGCCGGCGAACTCTGATTGGTTCGTTCCTTCCGCGTCAAAACGCGACCGACTGCGTCATAGCTGTACTCGACGGACTTTCGATCTCCGTCGTACTCAGTCAATACGTTCCCGGCATGATCGCGGTCGTATCCGTGCGACTGGTCGATGTCGTAGCCGTGCAGAGTCCGGCTTTGACTACTCACGTTCTTCAGGAGGCCGTCGCGATCGTACTCGTATTTGACGACGTTATCCTGGCCATCAATCACACTGTCGATCTGGCCGAACTCGTTGTATTTCGTGGTTGTCACAACCCCCTCAGGCGTTCTGACGATCATCCACTGCATCTTCGAGCTGTAGCTGTACGTGGTCGTATTGCCCAGGCGATCCGTTTGCGTCAGCACGTTGTTGAACGCGTCGTACGTCGTACTGCTCCGGCCCGCCGGATCACGCATGCCGACAATGCGCCCGTTGCGATCGTACTCCGTGATGCGTGACACACCGTTCGCATCGACGGATTGAACTACTCGGCCGAAGGCGTCGTACACGGCTTTCGTGATCAAATTCAGGTAGCCGGGATCTGTCGCTTGCTGGACCTGATGTCCGACGCGATCATAGTCGTATGTCGTGATCCGGTGTGTATCGCCCCCTACCTGCTGCGATTGCGACGTCACCTCTCCGAATGCGTTGTATGCATACTCGGTGGTTGCCCCCATCGCATCGGTGTGCCTCGTCAAGCGGCCCGCCGTGCTATAGCTGAAGGACGTGCGCGACGCGTCGGCGTTGTCGAGCGACGCAATGGCGGTCGCCACATCATCCGTGAGACGACCGCCCTGCAGCGTCTTGAGTACATCGACCGACAATCGAACCGCGTAAGCAGTGGTCTGAGCTATATCCCCGAAAGCGTCGCGGTTATGCTCGACGACTTCACCGGCCGCGTTGATCGTGGCTGCAAGATTGCCGTTCGCGTCGTAGTAGTAGTGCGTCTTGCGGCCATCAGCATCGGTTGCGGATGTCCGCAAGCCAGCCGAATCGTACGTGTAGGCTTCGTAGAACTCGCCGCTCCGAAGCTGCGCGAGCATAGCTGTATCGCCGCTCTTTTCGTACAGATCGATCAGTTCGAGGATCCGGCTACCTTCTCCGGAATACCTCCTGATCACGCGGCCTTCCTCGTCGTAGCGATACGTCGTCGTGCGATTGAACGGCGGCTCGCCTTGTGTTTCCGTCAGCACGCGGCCGACTTCGTCGTAGGTGAAGCTCGACGTCTTGGAGCCCAGTACGCCATAGGTGACCTGCTCGAGCAGACGTCCCATCGCGTCGTACGCGTAGGTCGTACGCTCGAGGTTGTCCGGCGTTGATGCCGATGCGATCAGATCGACGGCATTGAGCGTGTAGCGAACACTGAACCATTGCGGGCCGTCGGTGCCCATCAGTGACGGCGTTGCAACAACTTGGCTGAACACGTGATTGTCGAAGCTTGCACTACGCACCGTGACCGGGTTTTCTCTCCCTGAGCGGAATTCGACTGTATGACTCGCCAGCGGAATCGCATTGGATACCGTCAACGTATAAGACGTGTAATCCGACGCCGTCAGCGTTACCGTCCCCGCTTGCACGCCGTCCAGCCAGACCTCGAGTTTTGCGCCGACCTGACCCGAAGCCTCGATCTTCACCGGCACCTGCTGCGGCTGACCCAACGCACCCAACGCAATGCGCTGCCCTCGCACACGCTCCGTGACGTTGCCCTGAGCATCGTATTGATAGCGCGTGACGTAACCCTCACCATCTATTTCAGCTGCAAGCAACCCGCGTGCGTCGTAGACGAAGCGCGACGACGTGTCCTGTGCGCTGGCGCCTGGAATAAGGTCGGGAAGCTTGGGCACCGCCCCGCTGGCGAAGGCCATGCGGAGCGGTTCGTTGACTGGCGTCGCATAGCGCACGATTTCGATGCGTTCGCCAGCAGCGTTATAGCGGTATTCCGTCAGATAACCCTGCGGGTCAAGCTCGCCGCGCAGCAGCCCATCCTGGTCATACAGGTAGTGCGTCGCCCGATCCCGTGCCGGATCCACTGGCGGAAGGCCTGAAACCGGCATAGCAGTCGGATCGACGCGATTTGCAAATACAGTTTTGCCGGTCAAACGGCCGAATCCGTCGTAGCTCCGCTGCGTCAACGTGCCATCCGCATCGACGGTTCGGTCGACCCATGCATTGTTCATTCTGAACAACCAGGACGAGCGGTCCGCCGCGGTTACGGCCGGCCGGAGTCCCGACGTTTCGAGGGTGAGCGTGCTTCCCGACGGTAACCGTTCTATCGCGCGACCGGCATTGTCGGACAACGGTGCGAGTTGCGCCGCGGTCACCCGCGTTGCGTACGTTACCGTCCGCGTCGGGAATGCATAGGCCTCATCGTAGACGTATTCCGTGAGCGTTCCGTCCGGCGCAATCTCGGCAACCCGCTGGTTACGGGCGTTGTACAAATAGTGGGTATTCTGGCCGTTCGCATCGGTCGAAATCCGGAGCCTGCCATCGGTGTCGTATCGATTTGTCGTCTTCGAAAGCAGCCGACCTTGCACCGTATCGCTGGATGCGACGAGCTCGCCGGCTGCATTCCAGACCGACGTACGCGTGAGGCCATTGGCGAATGTCACCGAAACTGCATGACCTGCATCGTCATACTGATACGTTGTCAGTGCACCATCGAAACTTACGGCACTCAACAACCGACCGAGGCCGTCGTAAGCGAATTGCTCAACCTGCTCCTGCCCCGACGGGCCGACGTAGCGCTGCAGCAGGCGCCCATGCGGATCGTAAATGTATCGCGTCTGGGAAGTTCCGCCAGACATATCCCCCGTGCCGTCGGCCAGCAAGCGCTCGTAACGCGTTTCGACCGCCACGTTACCGCGCCAGTCGTAGGTCGAATCAATACGCAACGCATCTTGCCGACCATCGAGGCCGCTCACCCACGTATCGAGTGAACCGACGGACAGCGCCGTCGACTCAGCCAAACCGGCGACGTCGAACACCTCGCTGTTGTAGCGGACTTCCGACACGCGCTGTCCGGCGGCGTTGAAACGGTATTCCGTCACCCGGCCCTCAGCGGTCACGGTATAACGCAGGTGGCCGACGGCATCGTACGCATATCGCGTCGTCTGCGACATGAACTCCGAGGTGCCGGTCGAACTCCTGACCGTCTCCGTCAGCAACTCGTTGCGCGTGCCATACGTACGCAGCAGATCCGTCCCGATACTACTTTGACGAATCAGATTTCCGGCAGCGTCGTAATAGAGGTCGGCTCCGCCGAGCACCGTATCGTTCTGGCTGCGCAGGTTTCCTGCGTCGTCGTAGCCGAAAGCCGCCTCACGCCCCTCCCATTGCCCGTCCAGGGAAGGTGCCGTCCGGATGCCGACGAGCTTCCCGGACTCGTCCCACGACATCACCTGAACGAAACCAAGCGGATCGGTCACGGTCGTCTCGCGTTTCACGAGGTCGTACTGCAGCTTCGTGATCCGTGCGGCACCGTTGTCGGCAAACTGCGCGATCGTTGAAACGCGATACTCGCCATCGAGCAGCTCATACGTGAAATCGACTCGCGAACCGTCGGTCTGCCCGACTGACGCAATCCGGTTGCTCGTACCGTCATACGCGTACGTCGTCGTAAACACGTTACCGTCGGCAATGCTGTTGTCTTCCGGCGAGAGGTCCGTCACGACCTGAGACAGTCGTCCCTGCGCGTCGTAGGCATAGCGCACCGTAGTCTCGGTCGCCGGCTGTCCGTTCGCTTGCTGATAGACCGAACGCAGCGCAGAAAGCCGTCCGGCCGCGTCGTAGTCGAGATAAGTGACATCCCCGCCCGCCGTCGCGATCTGTGCGAGCCGGCCGGAGGCGGTATAGCCGTACTTCACGGTATTGCGGTCGACGTCCCGACTGGACACCAGCCGCCCGCCCTGGGCCGCGTCGTACGTTTCCGTCACGTGCTGGCTACCATCGGTCCACATCCAGCTGTTCGTGGCAGCATCGAACTGCAGCGTCGCACGCGGCCCCGTTGTCGCCACGACCGTCGGGCCGGGCTGGTTCGCATCGCCGACATTCGCGCCAACACCCGCAGTCGATACGTAGAGATTGCGCGCCGCATCGAACGCAAACTTCGTCTGGGAACCATCCCAGTCGGTCAGCGTGATCGTGCTGTCGGCTTCGTTCAGCGTGCCGGCCAGCCCGTCCACGGTACGGGATGCCCCTTCACGCCAGTTGAGCTGCCCGAGGCTGTTGTAAGCCCGGTACACCGCGCCGTTGATTCCCTGACCCAACAGCAACTGATCGCGGTCCTGCAGCATCAGATTGCCATTCGCGGCATTGACGTAGACCTGTTCGCCCGTCTGGCCGAACGCAGCGTTACCCAGTACCCCTCTGTTGCCCAACGCCGTGGACGAAGATGATTGCAGACCCAGCCCTTGGCCCGTAACGATCGCTACCATTCGCTTGTTCTCCCGTATCCGGTGTGATGGCCGCTTGATCTGACATGTCAAAGGCAGCCGTTCATACGGGAGTTATCTGAAACTTTCGAAATTCGTTTAGCGATCTGGCCTTCTAGTTGTATTTGGCTACGTTTGATTTTGATGATTCTGTCGCCGTCGCGGATATCGTCACCAAGCCGCGATGGTAATCGCCTCCTTCAACCATCCCCCTCCGGAATCCTCGCCGACTGAATCACGACCAGCGTATCCCCCGCCTCGATCCGGCACGGCGGATCCTCATAAAACGAATGGATCTTCCCGCAGCGATCGAGCCCGACCACGATCGCCCCCGGCACGACGTTCGTCATGCATCCCACCTCATGCGGCAGCGCCGTGCGCTCCACCAGCGTCGCCCGGCCGCGCGTCGACAGCATGTCGTTGACGAACGGCACGATATAACGGCTGTGCACCGCATCGGCGAGCAACAGCGCGCCGATCTTCGTCGACGATACGATCACGTCCGCGCCCGCCTGCCGCAACTGACGCTGGTACAAATTCTCCTGGATCCGGACGACGATCTTCGTCTCGGGCGCAATGCTGCGCACCGACAGCGTCAGCAGGATCGCGGTCGGATCGTCGGTCACCGAGATGATCACCGCCTTTGCAGCACGCACCTGTGCCTGCTGCAGCAGATCCTCGTGCGCCGGATCGCCGAGCAGCCCCGTCACGCCGAGCGACGTCGCGGCTTCGAGCGCCTGCTGCTGCGAATCGATCACGATGATCGTTGCCGGGTCGACGCCGCTCTCGAGCAGTTCGCGCACGGCGATCGAACCCGACAGTCCGTATCCGCACACGACGATGTGATCGGACAGTTGCTTCTGCAGCCGTTTCATGCGGAATTCCTCGATGACGCGCTGGATCACGAACTGATACGCCGTGCCCAGAAAGATGAACCAGATGCCGATGCGGATCGGCACGATGAAGAACGCATCGATCAGCCGCGCTCGCGCCGTGACCGGCACGATGTCGCCATAGCCGACCGTCGCGACGGTGACCATCGTGAAGTACACGAGATCGGCGACGCCCATCGGCGTGCTCTTGGTCGAATCGCGCAGGCCGTCACGGTCGAGATACAGCACCAGGAACGCCAGCATGCACAGCACGACCACCGCGCCGAGACGAAACAGCAGCGTGCGACGCGGCGACGTCGCGGGCCGCGTGAACAGCGTGCGCACGCGCGGCGCCTGCCACGGCTCGCGCGCGCGACGCAGGCGTGAGCGCAACGAACGGCGCTGGTCGGAAGGCGTTGCCAACGGGATTCTCCTGAACAATGCGGGCTCGATTCTACGACGGGCTACGACGGGCTGCGACGCGAGCGTGCGCGCCCACGCGCGTCACAGCATGCTGCGCGGACGCACCATCGTTCCGTCGACGAACCGCCGCGCACGAAACGCGGACAGGTCCAGCGACGGCTCGCCCGTGTCGATCCATTCGGCGAGCAGCCGGCCGACGATCGGCCCCATCGCGAAGCCATGCCCGCAGAAGCCGGTCGCGATCGCGAGCCCCGACGGCGCCTCAGGCGCATCGATCACCGGAATCCCGTCGGGCAGCACGTCGATCAGGCCGCCCCACGCCTCGACGATCTGCGCGTCCTTCAGCGCGGGGAAGATCGCCTTCAGCTTCCCGAGCGCGCGCGGCGCATGCGCAGGATTCGGCTGCGGCTGCGGGTCGCGCGGCTCGATCGGCCCGATCGTGCCGCGGACCCGTGCGCTGAGGTCGCGCCACGCCGCCCCGTTCAGATGCAGCCGGAATTTCTCGCGGTGCGACCAGAATTCCGGCCAGAACAGGCTCAAGCCGCGCAGATGGCCCACGGTGAGATCGACGTCGACCTGCATGTCGTCCGCGAGATTGATCGCACCGTTGCGGCGTTGGCGGATCCCGAGGCCGTGCCCCCAGATCGTCGACGCCGACACGGCGGGCAGCACGTTGGTGCGCATGCAGGTGCCGCGCACGGCGTGCTGCGGCAGACGGATGCCGACGCCGTCGAGCAGCCGGAAGCTGGTCGCGCCGGCCGCACAGATCACGCGCCGCGTGCGGATCGTGCCGCGCTCGGTCGCGACGCCGACCACCGCGCCGCCGGCCGTCTCGATCGCCGTCACGCCGCAGCCTTCGAAGAAACGCGCGCCGGCTTCGGCCGCGCGCGCGGCGAAGGCGGCGGCCACGCGACGCGGCTCGGCCTGGCCGTCCGACGCCGTATATAGCCCGCCGAGCGTGCGCACGTGCGCGGAGAGTCCGCTCACGCGCCCGTCGATCTCCGCGCGTGTGACGGTGCGCGTATCGAGCCCGTGCTCGCGGGCGACGGCGAGCCACGCCTGGAACGACGCCCAGTCTTCTTCGTTGTCCGCCATGTACAGGCAGCCGCCCTGGCGCCACTCGAGGTCGAAGCCGAGCGTCTGCTCGAGCCCCTCCCAGATCCGCATGCCGGCCATCATCAACGGCACTTCGGCGGATTCGCGACCTTGCTGCCGCACGAAGCCCCATGCGCGCGTCGACTGCTGGCCGGCGATGCGCGACTTGTCGAGCACGACGGCCTTCAGTCCGCGCAGCGCCAAGTAGTAAGCGGCAGCGCAGCCCATGATGCCGGCGCCGGCGATCACCACGTCGGCTTCGGCCGGAAACGCCGCGTCGGCGCGGGTCAATGCATCGTGCAACGGATAAGTGGTCGTCATCGTTCTCGGTGGCGTGAGGTGTCCGGCCGCGCATCGCCATTCGCGATGGTCGCCGCCGAATCGGGCTGTCGAAGGTCGGATCGTGCGCGAACGCACGGCAAGGCATGCGAGCGGCCGTCCCCATTTTTTCGTCTTGACGGCGCTATGTTACCGCGCGTTAAACTGTATATCCATACAGTGTTTGTGCAGTGGCAATGATCCTCCCCCCATTCGATCCTCCGAAGCTGAACGACCTCACCGAATGGTGGACGAAGTGCACCTATGCGGACGTGCAGCGCCTGATACTGGAAGTCCAGCATCTGCGTCTGACGCTGTGGGAACTGAAGGCGCACGTCGCCGACGCATCGCGCCGGATTCGCGTGCTCGATCCCGACATGCTCGCGCACGGCTCCGCGCTGCGGCGGCTGACCTACCTGCTCGAAAAGGAAATCGAACGCGCCAATCCGATCGGCCGCTCGCGCGACGTCTATGCGCCGTTTTCAGACGAATGGCGTGCTCGCGAAGCGCTGCGCTGCGCATTGCGCGCGCAACCGGGGCCGGCGCAAGCCGGCGCACGCGTACGCACGATGCCGGCGTTCGAGCGCGTCACGTGGGCCGAACTGCGCGAACGCTGGCGCCGCTCGAGCGACCGGCAATCGAGCCACTACAGCCTCGAACAACGCATGGTGCTCGAGATCGCGCGACAGCGCGTGGTGATACTCGCGCGTGCGCGCAAACTGGTCGACGACGCGATCGACGAAGCCGCCGCCGACGGCAAGCAATTGTTCGCGCTCGATCAGCTCAGGCGGCTGCTGTCCGTCGAGCGCGAAGACGGCGAGCCGTTCACGTACTTGCCGTCCTGACGCGTTCGTCCCGTAGCGCGAGTTCGTACGGTGATGCATCCGCTCGCGGCCGCTACATCACCACGAAAATCGCGCACACGTCTGTTCGCCATCGCACGTTGCACGTGTCACAGCGACGTCACTCGCACGGCCATACCATCAATCACGCGCGGCGCACCGTATGTCGTCCTTGCCGCGGCCGGGAACGAAACGTGCTGCGCCACACCGCCTGCCGGGACTCATTTATTTTCTTTGACGAGATCGGCATAACCGGCGAATATTCGCGTCGATCCATCGGTTAGTACTTCTTCAAAACACAAAAAATACGCCGCTCTCCGAGCAAAACGAGGACTTACGTTGTTTCGCGAACTGATATCCGATCGAAGGGGAAGAAATGACGCCGCCGTCCCAGGATGTGAGCATCAGAAAACCCGCTTCCGTAGCGAAAGCCGCCGAGCCTTCGCCCACCTTCTGGAAGCCCGCGCCGCCGATCGACGTGCCTGCGCCGCAACCGGAGCAGCAGCCGATGCCCGATCTGCGCGATTTTTTCGCAGCCGCGGCACTGCAAGGACTGTTGTCGCGCGATGCCGGTCGCAACGTGTCGTCCATCGCCGACTATGAATCGAAGCGCGCCGTTACCGCCTATCGGCTCGCCGACGAAATGCTGAAGGCGCGATAAGCACGCAAGCCTGCGAAAACCGCGGGCTTGCCTTCCCACCGGCCGGCTGCCGTGCCCGGCCACACGCAACCCCGCATCGACTCTTCCAATAAAGCTGCTTCTGCCGCGCGTAAGCGAAATGACAAGCGCTTGAAAAATCCGCCGACGCTTGCACGCATCGCGAAAGCGCCGCTCGCGTCTCGTCTTCCCCGCATCGCGAAAGCGCCTCAAACGGCCACGAACTTTGCCGTAGCGGCACAAGCGTTTGCCGGCCCGCACAGGTCATTGCGCCGAACCGCACCGTCATCGTCCGATCGCTACGCGCATCACTACGACGCGTTCGCGCGGCGTCACGCGCCGCTCAGGCTCCGTTGAACCGCACCTACGTTCGCGAACACGCCGCTCGTCGCGCAGCGAGCGCAGACGCTCTGCGCGGCAACCGCTCGAGCGACGAACCGGCCGCTCGATCGACTGCGGGATCGCTTCCTGCTGTACGGCCATCGCGGATCTTCACGCGCAACCCACTTCATGGAGACTTCATGTTCATTCACAACACACGGCTTCAGTACACGGTGCGCGTCGATGCGCCCAATCCGGGGCTCGCGAACCTGCTGCTCGAACAGTTCGGCGGCCCGCAGGGCGAACTCGCCGCCGCGATGCGCTATTTCACGCAGGCGGTCACCGAGGAGGATCCGGGCCGCAAGGACATGCTGTTCGACATCGCCACCGAGGAGCTGAGCCACCTCGAAGTGATCGGCTCGCTGGTCGCGATGCTCAATCGCGGCGCGAAGGGCGAACTCGCCGAGGCCGTCGACGAGCAGGCCGAGCTGTACCGCAAGCTGCACGGCGCGGGCAACGACAGCCACGTGACGCAGCTGCTGTACGGCGCCGGCACGCCGCTCACCAATTCGGGCGGCGTGCCGTGGACGGCCGCGTACATCGACACGATCGGCGAGCCGACCGCCGACCTGCGCTCGAACATCGCGGCCGAAGCGCGCGCGAAAATCATCTACGAGCGGCTCATCAACGTGACCGACGATCCCGGCATCCGCGACGCGCTCGGCTTCCTGATGACGCGCGAGGTATCGCATCAGAAGTCGTTCGAGAAGGCGCTGTACGCGATCACCGCGAACTTCCCGCCGGGCAAGCTGCCGCCGGTCGAGCCCTACGACCGCGTGTACTTCCGCATGCAGCCGGACGCTGCCGCGCTGGTCGGCCCGTGGAATCACGGCGCCGGCCTGGAGATTCGTCCCGGCGAGCCTGCGGTCGACGGCGGCACCGGCATTGCGGAGGGCATGCTGGAACCGGAGCAGGCAGACGCGATCGACGCGATGTCGCAACGGCTGGCATCGGACCGCAACAGCGATCCGCTGACCGGCGCGGAGCTCGGCTCTGGCGCACCGACGCCGCAGCCGGGCGCGGCCGACGAACCCGATGACGCATGAACCATCACGCGACGGACGTGCGCTTGCGAGCGGAACGCCGCTTCACCCAATCGAACGGAGAGAACGCAATGACCACGGACACGACCGCAGCAGAGGAAAACCTGATGGACTGGCTGCGCGACGCGCACGCGATGGAAGAACAGGCTGAGACGATGCTCACGTCGATGGCCGGTCGGATCGACCACTATCCGGATCTGAAGCGGCGCATCGAGCAACACATCGAAGAAACGCGCGAGCAGGCACGCCTGATACGCGGCTGCATCGAACGGCGCGGCGGATCGGTGTCGACGATGAAGGACGTCGGCGCCAAGACGATGGCGTGGGTGCAGGGCCTCGCGGGCATGTTCGCCTCCGACGAGATCGTCAAGGGCGGCATGGCGAGCTACACCTTCGAGCATTTCGAAATCGCCGCGTATCGCAACCTGATCGAAGCGGCACGCTTCGTCGGCGACCGCGAGACGATGACGATCTGCGAGCGGATCCTGCCCGAGGAGCAGGCGATGGCCGCGTGGCTCGAACACAACATGGCGGGCGTCGTGCGCACCTATCTCGCCCGCGATGAGACCGACGCGCCCGCGAAACGCTGACGGCGCCGAGCCTCGCGATCACGCGCCCGCTGCGCCGGGCTCGGACTGGTCGGCCATCAGGTACTGAATGACGAGCGTCGGATCCGCGACGTCGAGAATCAGGCGACGCATCACGCGCTTGCGCATGTGCGCGTCGTCGAGGGTCCACGGGCCGGCCGCGTCGCCGAGGTAGCGGGCCACCGCATCGCGGTGGTCGCCGTCCGGCGGCAGGCCGAGCCGCGCGGCGAGCAGCCCCGCGACGACATCGTCGATCTCGATGTGCAGCGGCTTCGAATCGATCGACAGCTGAAGTTTCATGATCGGTCTCTGCAACATGAAAAAGACGGTGCGCGCGCCTATCGCGCGCACCGAACCGTGCCGCGCCGGCCAGCGGCGGCGCCAGTGTCGGCGCGTTCAGTAACCGAG
The DNA here is from genome assembly GCF_000745665.1 of Burkholderia sp. WP42. Taxonomy (NCBI): domain Bacteria; kingdom Pseudomonadati; phylum Pseudomonadota; class Betaproteobacteria; order Burkholderiales; family Burkholderiaceae; genus Burkholderia; species Burkholderia sp. WP42. Next base: position 302,356 of record NZ_KN050724.1, read on the forward strand.
CTCGGGGGACGGCGCGGCTTCAGCGCGTTCGTCCTTCGGTGCGTCGGCGACGGTCGCATCGGTCGTCAGCACGAGGCCGGCGATCGACGCCGCGTTCTGCAATGCGGTGCGCGTGACCTTGGTCGGATCGACGACGCCGGCCTCCACCAGATCGCCGTACTCGCCGGTCGCCGCGTTGTACCCGAAGTTGCCGCTGCCTTCCAGCACCTTCGCGATCACCACCGACGGTTCGTCGCCCGCGTTCGACGCGATCACGCGCAGCGGCGCTTCGAGCGCGCGCAGCACGATGCGGATGCCGGCATCCTGATCGCCGTTCGCGCCCTTCAGGTCCGTCAGCGCCGCGCGCGCACGCAGCAGCGCGACGCCGCCGCCCGGCACGATGCCCTCCTCGACCGCCGCGCGCGTCGCATGCAGCGCATCGTCGACGCGGTCCTTCTTCTCCTTCATCTCGACTTCGGTGACCGCGCCGACCTTGATCACGGCGACGCCGCCCGCGAGCTTCGCGACACGCTCCTGCAGCTTCTCGCGATCGTAGTCGCTCGTCGCTTCGTCGATCTGCACGCGGATCGACTTCACGCGCGCGTCGATACGCGCGGCGTCGCCGGCGCCGTCGATGATGATCGTGTCGTCCTTGCGCACCTCGACGCGTTTCGCGCTACCGAGATCGTCGAGCGTCGCCTTGTCGAGCTGCTTGCCGGTTTCCTCCGAGATCACCGTCGCGCCGGTCAGGATCGCGATGTCCTCGAGCATCGCCTTGCGCCGGTCGCCGAAGCCCGGCGCCTTGACCGCGGCCACCTTCAGGATGCCGCGCATCGCGTTCACGACGAGCGTCGCGAGCGCTTCGGCTTCGACGTCTTCGGCGACGATCAGCAGCGGCTTGCCGGACTTCGACGCCGCTTCGAGGATCGGCAGCAGGTCGCGAATGTTCGAGATCTTCTTGTCGTGCAGCAGGATCAGCGCGTCGTCGAGATACGCGGCCTGCTTCTCCGGATCGTTGATGAAGTACGGGCTGATGTAGCCGCGATCGAACTGCATGCCTTCGACGACGTCGAGTTCGTTGTCGAGCGACTTGCCGTCCTCCACCGTGATCACGCCTTCCTTGCCGACCTTCTCCATCGCGTCCGCGATGATCTTGCCGATCGCGTCGTCCGCGTTCGCGGAAATGGCGCCGACCTGCGCGATCTCCTTGTGCGTCGAGATCGGCCGCGACAGTGTGCGCAGCTCATCGAGCACCGCGCCGACGGCCTTGTCGATGCCGCGTTTCAGGTCCATCGGGTTCATGCCGGCCGCGACGTGCTTCATCCCTTCCTGCACGATCGCCTGGGCGAGCACGGTGGCGGTCGTCGTGCCGTCGCCGGCCACGTCGGCCGTCTTCGACGCGACCTGCTTGACGATCTGCGCGCCCATGTTCTCGAAGCGGTCCTTCAGCTCGATTTCCTTCGCGACCGACACGCCGTCCTTCGTGATGACGGGCGCGCCGAAGCTGCGTTCGATCACCACGTTGCGGCCCTTCGGGCCGAGCGTCACCTTCACCGCGTCGGCGAGGACATTCACGCCCTTGACGATCTGGCTACGCGCACCGTCGCGGAATTTCACGTCTTTTGCAGTCATTTCGTTGCTCCGGGTAAAGTCGTTGAACGGAATGCCGCGCTCGCCGGCCGCCTGCCGGCGCGGCGCGGACGCATCGCGCTTCAGGCCGCCTTGCGGGCAGCCGGCGATGCCGGTTCGAGCACGCCCATCACGTCCTCTTCGCGCATGACGAGCAGTTCCTCGCCGTCCACCTTGACGGTCTGGCCTGCATATTTGCCGAATAGAACCCGGTCGCCGACCTTGAGCTGCAACGGCTGCTGCGAGCCGTCCTGCAGCAGCCGGCCGCTGCCGACTGCAATGACTTCGCCCTGTTCGGGCTTTTCCGCGGCGGAATCGGGAATGACGATGCCCGACGCCGTCGTCCGCTGCTGTTCGATTCGTTTGACGATAACCCGGTCGTAGAGGGGACGAATCTGCATTTTCATCTCCTGAGCGATGAGATCACCTGAATAAGGGAATCCGGCAGCGCAGCCACCGGCGAAAACCGCGATGCGCTGTCGTGCCGTCGATCGGCGAAAAGCGAAATAGTGGCGAGCGAACGCGCTTCAAGACCCGCGCGCACGATGCGTTTGTAACAAAATGTTTCAACGGATCAGGATGCGGCGCACCTCGCCCAGCCGGTAGCGAACAGGCGCCGCGCGCTGCAGCGACGGCCGCTATGGCCGCGGCAAGATCGGGCACGGCGGCTGTCGGCCGCCGTCCGCATCGAGTGTGTCGTCGGGTTCGTCGAGCGTGCGCCAGAGGCCGCCCTTGACCGGACGGAACATCCAGCGTGCGTAGCCTTTGCGCGCGGCCACTTGCATCAGCGCGTCGCGCTCCGGCGCGCCGTCGACCAGATGATGCTCGACGCACGCGCCGGCACCGTAATCGCCGTAGTCGCCGAACGCCTGGCGACACGCGAGCGCTTCGCCGGCCGACGCGCCGAGCGTATTGCACGCGCGCCGCTCGACGCGCTCGAGCTCCCATGCGCCCAACCGCCATGCCGCATCGAGCAGCATCGCCTCGACGGATTCGAGCGCCGGCCCCGGGCGCTCGAACTGGATCGCGCTGCCGGGCACCGGGCGCGGCGGCACGTCGATGCCGGGCAGCGCGAGCGGCGTTTCGCGCAGCAAGCCATGCCAGTGCAGGATCGCGATCAACGGCGTGTCGGCACGTGCGGCGGCGGTCACGGTCACGGCATAGAGCGGCAGTCGAACGGCGTCGATCTGCTCGTTCACGATGTCGAAAAGGTCCATGAAACCTCCCATTCTTTCGAAAGCGGCCGGCCCCTTGAAATTCGCAACGCGTGACCTATTTTAGGTGTCGCTCGACGCAGTCGCGGTTCTCGCGCTGCGTGCTTCGATGGGTTATCGGCCAGGCAGGCAACGGCACGGTAGCGCACCGGTTCGTCGCGCATCGGGTTGCCGCCAGGCGATGCTTTGACACGAGAGACGAACATGCTGAGTCCACACGAATTTGCGACCTTGATGCTGATCCGTCATTCTCCGGATCAACTGGACAACGGCCGTGCCGAAATCGACACGCTGCTCGCACGCCAATTGATCATGCTAGAACATCGCGCCGACGGCGATCGGCGCGCGCATCTGACGCCGCGCGGGCTCGCGATGCTCGACGCGTTCGGCGCGAGTGGCGCCCGCCGCCGCCGCACGAGCGGTCGTCCGCCCGCGCTCGCGCACGACCGCAACGAGCCATACGCGCAGTGCGGTCAATGGTTCGGCGCGACGGCCGCCGATGCCGGCAGCGCGCAGCCGCAGACGCAGACCTGATAGTCGCGGCAATGCTCGCCGTATGCGGTGCCGCATACGGCGATGCGCGTGAATCGTGGAAGGAGTCTCCGGCGGCAAACGCCACCATTCGGGCGCGACCCGAATCAGTGGCTATGGCGCGTGCGGTTGCGGTTTCCGCTCGCGCGGTCGAACGGCTGCAATCTGGCGAGTTGCTCGACCGACATCGTGACGACTTCGAGAACATGCCGCGCGATCTGCTCGTCGGTCATCCCGGCGCTCAAGTACCGTTCGATGCTGATCGTGCGCGGCGGATAGCTTCCCGATTCGTCGTCGACGATGTGGATCCTGGCGGTTCGCCGCTCGGGTGAGAGCACGACCTGGACGGTCCTGCCGTGAACGATGGTCTGCATGCACAAGGCTGACATTGACGGTCTCCCGTTGCGTGTCGTTCTACCAATCATCGGCCGATACCGGCGATTCATCCGATCAATCTACAAATTTACGTCGCCATTCGCAACCATATGGAATGAATCAAGGCGATCGCGTGATACGGCGGGCGCGCGTCGGTGACGCACGTGGCACGCCTGGCATGGCTGGCTTCGTTGAACGCGTTCGGCTGTCAGGAGAGCGTACTGCCCGAGGGTTCCGCAACCCGTCGGCGCGCTATGCGTAGCGGCTTAACCATTCTTCCGAGAATTTCTTCGCGTAGGCGACGGCTTCGGCTTCGGTGTCGAATTCGCCCAGCTTGCGGAATGCGGCCTCGCGGCTGAAACCCAGCTTCGTCACCTCGACTTGCGCGGCATATTTGCCGTTCTCGGTCACGCGCGGCTCGCAGTTCATCTCATACCCGCGCATCACAAACTTTTTCTGCATCGCTTCGATCTGTTTTGAGACGAGCGAAATCGTAGCATGGCGTGCGGCTCGTGCACGCAGCGCCCGGCAACTGTAACTTCATCGGTTGCGCTAGAGGATTTCATCGAAAAAGGGCCGCATGCTGCGCCGCTGCGCGCCGAGGCCTACGCGGCGCACCCGGGCCCGGCGCCGACCGTTATGCATGCCCCGAAGCGGTGCGCATCGCGTAACGTCGTGACACACCTTTCACAGAAACCCATCTTTTCGGCCACGGAATGGCCGCAGTTTTGCGGTAAAGTTATCGTTTCCGCGCGTGGCCGGTCGGCTCGCCCCTGGACGTCCTCAAGACTGTCCGCCGAGACTGCCGCAAGGCGTCGTTCTGAACGTCACGATCCGTTCCCGTAGCATGACCACTGAAGCAATCACCACGGATTCCCTCGCGGTTGCCGAGCGCGTGCGCGAGTTGATGACCCGCAACGGCATCGGCAAGCGCCAGCAGACCACCGAGCTGTGCCGCATCCTCGACCTGAGTTTTTCGCAGGGTCACCGCAAACTGCGCGGCAGCAGCCCCTGGACGCTCTCGCAGATCAAGAAAGTCGCCGAAGCCTATGGCGAGCCCGCCGCCCAACTGTTCGGCGCGCAAACGCTCGACCCCGGCATGGTCGGCGCCTGTTCACAGGAAGCCGTGCTCTATGCGGGCGTCGCCGAAATTCCATGCACCGCGTGGATCGGCGCGCCGCTCGAAGCGGGCGCCCGCCCCGAATTCGTCGCCTACGAACAGAACGGCCGCTGGCGCGTGCTGCGCCACACCGGCGTGCTGTATCAAAACGCGTACGACGTGCACAAGATCGAGATATATCCGCGCCGCGCCGAAAGCGACAAGCTGATCGTCGCGGTGATCGATCCCGACCGCGTCAGCGCGACCGAACTGTGCCGCTATCTCGAACGGCAAGGCTTCGCCACCGCCGCGTTCGACGGCCTCGCGCCGTTCGTCGACGCGCTGCAGGGCCAGGCGTTCGATGCGGTCGTCACCGAATGGCGGTTCGACGACGGCACGGCCGCCACCGCGATCAAGGCGGTGCGCACGTCCGACAATCCAGGCGCCCCGATCTTCGTGCTGACCGGCGACCTGCTGACCGGTCGCGCGAGCGAAGCGGACATCAGCGAAGTGATCCGCGCGTTCGACGTCGTCTGCTACGAAAAGCCCGCGCGCATGGCGATTCTCAGCGCCGATCTCGCGAAGCGGCTGGCCCGCAGTTGAGCGCCGGCCTGCGCTGACGGGCAGCCGGCGCAGGCCGCTCGGCGGTGGCGCACGGGTTCGTCAGTACAATGGCCGGATTCCGTTCACGACCGGCCTTCGCCGCCCGACTTCATGGCCCGCCTGATTCCCGACGACTGGAAAAGCCTTGCCGCCACCGGCGCGGCCGAACGCGAGCGCGAGACGCTCGCCGCGCTCGAACACGCGCTGCCGGACACCTACACCGTCTATCACGGCGTCCACTGGACGCGCGCCGACCAGGGCTTCTCGGTGTTCGGCGAAGCGGCCTTCGTGGTCGTCAGCGCAGCGGGCCGCGTGCTGCTGATCGAGCAGAAGGCAGGCTTCCTGCGCGAAACGCCGAAGGGCCTCGTCAAGGTCTACCTGCAGAAGGAGCGCAACGTCCCGATCCAGCTCGCGTGCACGCAGGAAACGCTGCACCGGCGGCTGACGGCCGCGCTCGGCGCGGGCGTCTACGGCGTCGATGCGCTGCTGTACTGCCCCGACTACGCGATCCGCGACACGGCGATCGCCGGCGTCCCGGCGGACCGCATCGTCGATGCCTCGCGCAAGGCGCAGCTCGCGCAGGTCATCCAGCAGATTCTCCCCGACGACGACGCGCCGTTGCCGAACGCCGCGAAGCTGCATCACTTCTTCGCGGACGAGCTCGCGCTCACACCCGATACCAGCGCGCTCGTCGGCCAGGCCGGCACGCTGGTCACGCGGCTGTCGGGCGGGCTCGCCGCATGGGCGCGCCAGCTCGAGTTCACGCCGTTCCGATTGCGCGTGACGGGCACGGCCGGTTCGGGCAAGACCCAGCTCGCGGTGCAGGCGATGCGCGACGCGCTCGCGGCCGGCAAGCGCGTGCTCTACGTGTGCTTCAACCGGCCGCTCGCCGACTACATCGCACGCATCGCGCCGCCCGGCGCGACGATCGCGAACTACCATCAGCTGTGCGACTGGGTCGCCCGCGACGGCGGCTATACGCCCGACTTCGACGCGCCCGGCGCGTTCGAACGGCTCGAGGCGCGCTTCGCCGAAACGCCCGTGACGGAGCGCTGGCGCTTCGACGTGCTGATCGTCGACGAAGGTCAGGATTTCCACGCGCCATGGGCGACGGCCCTCGAGCGCCTGCTCGCGCCGAACGGCGCCTGGTGGTGGCTGGAAGATCCGCTGCAGAACCTGTATCTGCGCGAGCCCGTCGCGCTGCCGGGCTGGGTCACGCTGAAGGCGTTGACCAACTATCGCAGCCCGCGCGACCTGCTCGAATTCGTGCGCGACGTCGTCGGCCGGGTGGAGCCACTCGCGGCCGAGCTGCGCTCCGGCAGCCCGTTCGACGGTTCCGATCCGGCCGTGTCGTCATACGGGGAAGCCGGCGCGTCCGACGACGCGCTCGCCGACGCGTGCATCGACGCGACCAAGCGCGCGATCACGCACGCGCTGTCGCTCGGCTTTCGCAAGCAGGACATCGCCGTGCTGTCGTATCGCGGCCGCGAGAGCTCGGTGCTGGCGCGGCTCGACCAGCTCGGCCCGCACCGGCTGAAACGGTTCACGGGGAAGTACGACCTGTTCGGCAACCCTGAATACCGCGAAGGCGACGTGCTCCTCGATTCGATCTACCGGTTCAAGGGGCAATCGGCGCCCTGCGTGATCCTCACCGAGGTCGACTTCGACACGCTCGATGCGCGCGCGGCCCGCAAGCTGTTCGTCGGCGCGACCCGCGCGACGATGAAGCTGCTGCTCGTCGCGTCGGCGCGCGCGGCTGCGCAACTGCCGGCCGCTTGACGCACGGCTGCCCCGGCGACCCCGGCGACGCCAACAACGGCACGCCGGCAGCCGCGCCGGCCGCTGCATGCGCCGGCGCCCGATGCGTCACGCGACCCGGAACGTCCCCACCGCCCGACGCAGACCTTCCGCCTGCTCTTCGAGCGACGCCGCGGCGGCCGCGGCCTGCTCGACCAGCGCCGCGTTCTGCTGCGACACCTCGTCCATCTGCGACACCGCGCGGTTCACCTGCTCGATGCCGTCGCGCTGCTCGTTCGACGCTGCCGCGATCTCGGTCATGATGCCGGTCACGCGGCCGATCGCCTGCTGGATGTCCTGCATCGTCGCACCGGCCACGCCGACCAGTTTCGAGCCCGTCGAGACGCGCTCGACCGACTCGCCGATCAGCGTGCGGATTTCCTTCGCGGCCGACGCCGAGCGCTGCGCGAGCGTGCGCACCTCGCCCGCGACCACGGCGAAGCCGCGGCCCTGCTCGCCCGCCCGCGCGGCTTCGACCGCCGCGTTCAGCGCGAGAATGTTGGTCTGGAACGCAATGCCTTCGATGGTGCCGATGATGTCGGCGACCTTCTGCGAGCTCTGGTCGATCTCGTTCATCGTGCCGATCACCTCGCCGACGACCGTCGCGCCGCGCGTCGCGATCTCGCTCGCGTTGTCCGCACATGCCTGCGCCTCGACCGCGTGATCGGCGTTCTGCTTCACGGTGGCCGTCAGTTGTTCCATGCTCGCGGCCGTCTGCTGCAACGCCGACGCCTGCTCCTCGGTGCGCTGCGACAGGTCCGTGTTGCCGGCCGCGATCTGGTGCGTGGCGGTCGAGATCGATTCGGAGCCGCGGCTGACCTGGCGCACCGTATCGGCGAGACTACGCTGCATCCCCGTCACGCCCTTGACCAGCTCGGCCATCTCGTCGCGCGACGACCAGTGCAGCTCGGCCGTCAGATCGCCGTCCGACAGGCGGCGGAAATGCGCGAGCAGCCGGTTCACCGGCTGCGTGATCGCGAAATGCAGCCCGACCGCGCAGCCGAAGCAGGCGGCCAGCCCGAACGCGATGCCGGCGAGCGCGCCGATGCGCATCCAGCCGTAATAGGTCTGCGCGGTGTCGTAGACGTCCTTGCCGCGCGCCGCCTGGTATGCGTCCAGCGCATCGGTCGCCTGCGCGAGCGCGACCGACAGCGGCGGCGCGACCGTCATCAGCAGCCGGTCGGCGTCGTCGCGGCGGCCGCCGCGCATCGCGTCGATCATCGGCTTCAGCGCCTGCCCGATCAGCGCCTGGCGGGCGGCGTCGAGCCGGCTCGCGAGCGGAGCTTCGTCGCCGTCGTGCGGCATCGCCGCGTAGGTGCGCCACGCCGCGTCGGCTTTCGCGAGATAACCTTCGGCCTTGCCGACGAGCTCGGGCACCTCGGGCGCGTCCGGGTGCATGAGCGCGCGGTCGAGCGTGGTGCGCACGATCGTCAGGTTCAGGTTCGCCGCGGACAGCGCCGTCTTCGCGACCAGCTGACGCGTATAGGCCTCGTCGAGCGCGCGGTTCGAACTCTGCATCCCGGCAAGGCCGATCAGGCCCGACACGACGAGCAGCACGGCCACCAGGCCGAGCGTGGAAAAGATCCGCGTACGGATCGAAAAGCGGGAAAACAGGGCGTTCAGGTTCATCATGTCGGGAGTGAGCGATGAAAAATGCCGCGGCAATCGGACCGCGGCATTCTTTATTACGGTTTCCCTGCAAAAAACTTGAGTGCGAAGTGTGCTTGCACACTGATCTCGGTCAATTCATCTGACCTGAAATCTCCCGTTACCGCTGCCACAATTCGAGCCACGACGATCATTGATCGGACAACGGAATACGCCTATATTTCGACCGATTCACTGCCAAGGCAGATATTTCAATGGAAACCAATACTCTCGTTGCTGTCCCGCCCACCGCCGCGGCCGGCCGCGACGCGCCGAGCGGGCCGATCGTCGCCGCGCTGCTGCTCGTCATGCTGCTGTCCGCGCTCGACCAGACGATCGTGTCGACCGCACTGCCGACCATCGTCGGCGAGCTCGGCGGCCTCGACCGGCTGTCGTGGGTCGTCACCGCGTACCTGCTGTCGTCGACGGTCGTGCTGCCGCTGTACGGCAAGCTCGGCGACCTCTACGGCCGCAAAGTCGTGCTGCAGGCCGCGATCGCGCTGTTCCTCGCAGGCTCCGCGCTATGCGGCATCGCGCAGGACATGCCGCAGCTGATCGTGCTGCGCGCGCTGCAAGGGCTCGGCGGCGGCGGGCTGATGGTCGTCACGATGGCGGCGATCGGCGACCTGGCGCCGCCCGATCGCCGTGCGCGCTACCAGGGGATGTTCGGCGGCGTCTACGGCCTCGCCACCATCGTCGGGCCGCTGCTCGGCGGCTTCCTCGTCGAGCACCTGTCGTGGCGCTGGATCTTCACGATCAACCTGCCGCTCGGCGCGCTCGCGCTCGCGGTGATCGGCGTCGCGTTCCGCCCGCAGGCGGCGCCCGTCAAGCACCGGATCGACTACATGGGCGCCGCGTTCCTCGCGACGGCGCTCACCTGCGTGATCCTGTTCACCAGCGAAGGCGGTTCGCTGCTGCCGTGGTCGTCGCCGCAACTGTGGCTGACGCTCGTGCTCGGCGCGGTCGCGATCGGCGGCTTCGTCTACGAGGAGCGGCTCGCGGCCGAGCCGATCATGCCGCTCGAGTTGTTCCGTCAGCGCACCTTCGTGCTGATGAGCCTGATCGGCTTTGTCGTCGGCATCGCGCTGTTCGGCTCCGTCACGTTCATTCCGCTCTATCTGCAGGTCGTCAAGGGCTCGACGCCGTCGCAGGCCGGCTTGCAGCTGCTGCCGATGATGGGCGGGATGCTGACGATGTCGGTGGCGAGCGGCCGGCTGATCGCGCGGTTCGGCACCTATCGGCCGTTTCCGATCGCCGGAACGCTGCTCGGCGGTGTCGCGATGGCGCTGCTGTCGACGCTGTCGCTCGACACGTCGCTGCATACGATCTACGCGTACATGGCGCTGCTCGGCATCGGGCTCGGCATGGTGATGCCGGTGCTGACGCTCGCCGTGCAGAACGCCGTCGAATTCCAGCACATGGGCGTCGCGACCTCCGGTGCGACGCTGTTCCGCTCGATCGGCGGCTCGCTCGGCGTGGCCGCGTTCGGCGCGCTGTTCTCGCACGGGCTGCAGTCGCGGCTCGAGCAAGCGCTGCCGGCCAACGTGACGCTGCCGGCCGCGCTCGGGCCGACGGCCGTCCAGCAGTTGCCGGCCGCGGTGCGCGACGCGTACCTGCATGCGTTCGCCGGCTCGCTGCACGGTGTGTACCTCGCGGCGACGGGCGTGATCGCGATCGCGTTCGTGCTCGCGTGGTTCGTCGAGCGCGCGCCGCTGCGGACGCGGCGTTGAATTGGCGGTGGCGGCGCGCGAGGCGGCAGCGCTGTCGGCCGGGCGCAGTCGCGCGAGGCGGGAAAGTGCGCGAGGCGGCAGCACCACGCCGCTGGTCGTCTGCCTCGATTCGAGCAAGCAGTGCGCGTCGGCGGCTTGGTCGAGCGGTAACCGCGCCTGCCGCGCTCACGGCATCAGGGCCATGCCGCCGGTCGTCTGCTGCATTTCGAGCAAGCGGTGCGCGGCGGCGGCCTGGTCGAGCGGCAGTCGCGCCGCACGCGCTCACGGCAGCATCACTACGCCGTCGGTCGTCTGCTTCGATTCGAGCAAGCGATGCGCGGCGGCGGCCTGCTCGAGCGGCAGCCCTGCCCGCCCGCGCTCACGGCAGCAGCACCACGCCGCCGGTCGTCTGCCTCGATTCAAGCAGGCGGTGCGCATCGGCAGCCTGTTCTAGCGGCAGCCGCGCGCCGACCTCCACGTGCATCCCGCGCGCGAACCACTCGAGCGTCGCGTGCGCCGCGTCCCGATAGCCGGCCACGTCGCGCGCGATGAAGCCCAGCACGCTCGGCCGCGCCAATGCGATCGAGCGCGCCGGGCCGAGCTCGTCGAGATCGATCGTCTGTCGCGCGCCGATCGCGGCCACCTGCCCGATGCTCGCCACCATCCCGAACGGGCGGATGGCGCCGAGCGTGCGGGTCAGCACGTCGCCGCCGATCCCGTCGATCGCGTAGTCGACGCCCGCGCCGCCGCCGAATGCGCGGGCGGCCGCGACGAAATCCTCGTCACGGTAATCGACCACCGCCTGCGCGCCATGCGCGCGCACCAGCGCGGCCTTGGCCGCCGAGCCGACCGTGCCGATCACGCGCGCGCCGAGCGCGTGCGCCCACTGCGTCGCCAGCAGGCCGACGCCGCCCGCTGCCGCGTGGACGAGCACGCTATCGCCGGCCGCCACCTGCCGCACGCGGTGCAACAGCATGTAGACGGTGATCCCCTTCAACAGGCCGCCGGCCACCGTTTCGTCGCTCACGCCGTCTGGCACCGGCACCACGCGCTCGGCGGGCAGCGTGCGCAGGCTCGCGTAGCTGCCGGTCGGCAACCCCGCATAGGCGACCCGCTGGCCGGCGACGACGGCGTCCACGCCCGGCCCGACCGCGTCCACCACGCCGACGGCCTCGACGCCCAGCGCAGCCGGCAGCGCCGGCAACGGATGCGCGCCCGTCCTGAAATAGATGTCGACGAAATTCACGCCGACGGCGGTCTGGCGAATCCGCACTTCGCCGGGGCCAGGCGGCGCGACGGGCGCATCGACGCGGCGCAGCGCACCGGCGTCGCCGTAGCGGTCGATTCCGATGCGGATCGCGGTTTCAGTTCGGGTCATGGCATTCCTCGCGTTCGTATGAAGTGACGCGATCATCCCATCGTGCATAATCGAGCGGAATTCTCGTTTTTCACCCATCCACTGTGCAAAATTCGACCGATCTGCCAACCGGTTCCGAGCCGGCGATGAGCTGGGACGATCTGCGTTACTTCCTCGCGGTGATGCGCGGCGGCAGCTTGTCCGCCGCCGCACGCGCGCTGCAGGTCCAGCATTCGACGGTCGCGCGGCGCATCGACGCGCTGGAGTCGGCGCTGGGCATCCGGCTGTTCGACCGGCTGCCGCGCGGCTGGCCGCCGACCGACGAAGGTCTGCATCTGGCCGAGCATGCGGCGCGCGTCGAGGCCGACGTGCATGCGTTCGCGCGCGCCGCGCAGGGCGCGGCGACGCTCGACGGCGTCGTGCGCGTGTCGGCGTCGCCGGTGTTCGCGAGTCATTTCCTCGCACCGCGGCTCGCCCGCGCGCAGCGCGCGTGGCCGGCGCTACGGATCGACCTGATCGGCGACATGCATGCGGCCAACCTGTACGCGCGCGAAGCCGACCTCGCGGTGCGCCTGTCGCGGCCGAGCGAGCCGGGCCTGGCCGCCCGCCGGCTCGGCACGATGCGCTTCGCGCTGTGCGCGTCGCCCGACTGGGCCGCCGCGCCGCCCGATACGTGGGCGTTCGTCGGTTACGACGACGCGCTCGCGCAAATGCCGCAGCAGCAGTGGCTCGAACGCTTCGCGGACGGGCGCCGTTTCGCTTTCATCTCGAACGATCTCGCCGCGCTGCATCGCGCGTGTGTGGCGGGCGCGGGCATCGCGCTGCTGCCGCGGTTTCTCGTCGATTTGCCGGGGATGGAGGCGGGTTCGGTCGCTTCGGGCATTTTGGGTGCGCCTGGCACTTTGATCACTTCGACTGCGCCGCCCGCCTCGACCACTTCGAGCGCATCGAGCGCATCGAGCGCATCGGGTGCATCGGGTGCTTCGGGTGCTTCGGGTGCTTCGGGTGCTTCGGGTGC